>JANOBY010000594.1:0-3785 GCA_031411935.1 Planctomycetales bacterium
AGGTCGATGAGTTCGTCAATGACAAGAGTGCGGACGCCTATGAGAAGCTGATCGACCGCGTTCTCAAGAAGGAAACCTACGGCGAGCATTGGGCTCGGATGTGGCTCGACCTGGCCCGCTACGCCGACTCGGCCGGGTACGCCGACGACCCGAGCCGCGAGATCTGGGCCTATCGCGACTACGTCATCCGCTCGTTCAACGCCAACAAGCCGTTCGACCGGATGACCCTCGAACAGATCGCCGGCGACCTCATGCCCGGCGCGTCCGACGAGCAGCTGATCGCGACGGCGTTCCACCGGAACACGATGACCAACAACGAGGGCGGCACGGTCGACGAGGAGTTCCGCAGCGTGGCCGTGGTCGATCGCGTGAACACCACCATGGCCGTCTGGATGGGCACCACCCTCGCCTGCGCCCAGTGCCACGACCACAAGTACGACCCGCTCTCGCAGAAGGAATACTTCGGGATTTACAGCTTCTTCAACCAGACCCAGGACGCCGACCGCGGAGACGAGTCGCCGGTGCTCCCCCTCTACAACGAGGACACGCTCGCGAAGAAGAGCGCCTGGGAGCAGGAGGTCGCGACGCTCGAGACCACCCTCAAGACCCCGTCGCCCGAAGCTCTCGCGTCCCAGAAGGCCTGGGAGTCCTCGGTCTCGGCCGACCTCGCGTGGACCCCGCTCGACCCGAAGACCATGACTTCGAAGGCAGGCGCGGCGTTGAAGAGGCTCGACGATCTGTCGGTCCTCGCCACGCTCGGCGGGAAGACGGACACCACGACCGTGACCCTTCCGCTTTCGGGCGAGAAGCTCACCGCCCTTCGGCTCGAAGCCCTGCCCGACGATTCCTTGCCCAACAGGGGGCCGGGCCACGCGAATGGCAACTTCGTGATCTCGCGCATCGGCGCGGTGATCTCGCCCCCGGCGGGGACGCAGCCCTCGGGCCGGTTCGTCCGCGTGGAGCTTCCCGGCAAGGGGAAATTCCTCTCGCTGGCCGAGGTCCAGGTCTTCCGGGGCAGCGACAACATTGCCTCGAAGGGCGAGGCCTCGCAGTCCACCACCGCGCTCGGGGCCGAGGCCAGACGCGCGATCGACGGCAACACCAGCGGCGTGTTCGACGCCGGGTCCACCACCCACACCGACGCGAGCGACGACCCCTGGTGGGAGCTGGACCTCAAGGGCGAAGGGCCGATCGACCGCCTGAGCCTCTGGAACCGCACCGACCCCGGTGTGGAGGACCGCCTGAGCAATTTCCGCGTGGTCGTCCTGAACGCGAAACGCGAGCCGGTCTGGTCGCGGGTGGTGCAGGAAACCCCCAGGCCGAGCGTCGAGCTTGCGGTGAACTCCGACCGCGCCGTCGAGCTTGTGGCGGCGTTCGCCGACTACGCGCAAGGGGGTTTCGAGGCCTCCTCGCTGGTCAACAACACCGACCCCGGCAAGAAGGGCTGGGCGGTCGGCGGCCAGCCGGGGCAGGCGCATTCGGTGTCGCTCGTGGCGAAGTCGCCCGTGACGATCGAGCCGGGATCGACGCTCACCGTCACGATCGATCAGGTCTCGGTCCACGAGAACCACACGCTGGGCCGGTTCCGGATCTCCGCAACCGGCGACGAGCGGGCCGGGGCGGTCGCCCAGGTCCCGCCCTCCCTGCTGGCGATCGCGAAGACGCCTCCCGACATGCGCACCTCCGCCCAGCAGGAGGAGCTCACGCGCTTCTACCTGGCGAACATCGCGCCCGAGCTCCAGCCCGCCCGCGACGCGCTGGCGAAGGTCAAGGCCCAGCTCGCCGCGATCAAGCCCGACACCACCGTGCCGGTCCTCCGCGACCTGCCCGCGTCGCAACGCCGCGTGACGAAGGTGCACAACCGGGGCAACTACCTCGACCCCGGCGACGAGGTGGCCGAGGGCGTGCCCGCCGCGTTCCCCCCCCTGCCGAGCGACGCCCCACGCAACCGCCTGACCCTGGCCCGCTGGCTGGTCTCGCCCGAGAACCCGCTCACCGCTCGCGTGGTCGCCAACCGCTACTGGGAGCAGATCTTCGGCATCGGCCTGGTGGCCACGAGCGAGGAATTCGGGGCGCAGGGCGACCCGCCGTCGCACCCCGAATTGCTCGACTGGCTGGCGTCCGAGCTCGTGCGCGAGGGCTGGGACCTGAAGCAGTTCGTCCGCCTGCTCGTGACCTCGGCCGCCTACCGGCAGGACTCGCGGGTATCTCCCCAGCTCATGCAGACTGACCCCGACAATCGCTTGCTGGCGCGCGGACCTCGCCTGCGCCTGCCCGCCGAGACGATCCGCGACCAGGCCCTGAGCGTGGGGGGCCTCCTCAGCCCGAAGATGTTCGGCCCGCCGGTCAAGCCCCCGCAGCCCATGTCGGGCCTCAACGCCGCGTTCGGCGCGGGGATCGACTGGGAGACGAGCAAGGGGCCCGACCGCTACCGCCGGGGGATCTATACCACCTGGAGGCGCTCCAACCCGTACCCGTCGATGACCACCTTCGACGCCCCCAATCGCGAGACCTGCACCCTGCGGCGGTCGCGCACGAACACGCCGTTGCAGGCGCTCGTGACCTTGAACGACCCGGTGTTCGTCGAGGCCGCGCAGGGGCTCGCGCGGCGGGTCGCGGCCTCGGGAACCTCGGTCGAGGACAGGGCCCGATTCGCGTTCCGCACCGCCCTGGTGCGCCCGGCGTCGGACAAGGAACTCGCGCGATTGGTGGCCCTCTACCACCTGGCCTACGAGACCTATGCGAAGGAACCCGAGTCCGCGAAGAAGCTCGCGACCGACCCGCTGGGCCCCGCGCCCGAGGGCTCGGACGTGGCCGAGCTCGCGGCCTGGACCGTGGTGTCCAACGTGCTCTTGAATCTTGACGAAACGCTCATGAAGCCCTGATCCGGGGACGACGACCGATGGACCCTCGCCTCGAACGCATCGAGCAGATCACGCGCCGGCACTTCTTCAAGCAGAGCCAGGCCGGCGTGGGGGCGATGGCCCTGGCGTCGCTCCTGGGCGGAGACGGGCGCGCGGACGATTCGGCGATCGACCCGAATGCGCCGAAGCCCCCGCACTTCCCCGCGAAGGCCAAGCGGGTGATCTACCTGCACCTCACGGGGTCGCCCCCGCACCTGGATATGTACGACTACAAGCCCGAGCTGGTGAAGCGCACCGGGCAGGACTGCCCCGACGCCTTCGTCAAGGGCAAGCCCTTCGCCTACACCTCGGGCACGCCCAAGCTCCTGGGAACGCCCCGCAAGTACGAGCAGCATGGAGACGGCGGAGTGTGGCTCTCCGACGCCGTGCCCAACCTCCACGGGGTGGCCGAAGACCTGTGCGTGATCCGCTCGATGCACACCGACCAGTTCAACCACGCCCCCGCCGAGCTTTTGCTCTACACCGGGTCGCCCCGGTCGGGCCGCCCGTCGATGGGCTCGTGGATCACCTACGGGCTCGGGACCGAGAACGCGAACCTGCCCGGATTCGTGGTGCTCATCTCCAGCGGGGTGCAGCCCAACGGCGGCAAGAACTCGTTCGGAAGCGGCTTCCTCCCCTCGGTCTACCAGGGCGTGCAATGCCGCTCGCAGGGCGACCCCGTGCTTTATGCGTCGGACCCCGCGGGCATGGACCGCTCCATGAGGCGCAAGAGCCTCGACGCCCTCCGCGACCTCAACGAGATCCAGTCCCAGGACCTCGGCCACCCCGAGACCGTGACCCGCATCGCCCAGTCCGAATTAGCCTTTCGCATGCAGATGTCCGTTCCCGAGGTCATGGACAACGGTAAGGAACCGAAGCACA
>JANOBY010000595.1:0-5117 GCA_031411935.1 Planctomycetales bacterium
AAGTCGTCGCGGAAGTCCTCGGCATAGGCGGCGAGGCGGTCGAGGACTTCGGGGGCGAGTTCCGGGGTGTAGGTTCGGTTCATCCCCTCGATACGAAACTCGACGCGAAATCGTTCGCAAAATCTAACGGAGTAGCACTAAGCTTTCTTCGAGTTCACGGTAACGCTCGACGCCGGAAACCTTGCTCACGTCCTGCAAGTGATGCATCCTGTACCATCCCTGCCTGATGATAATCGATCGACCTCGCACGATTTATGATCGTACCTTTGGGAAAGATACTTCAACGATGGACCTCGCGATCCACGGCCAAAATTTACACAAACCGTTGCATGACAGAGGCTAATAGAATTTGAAATTCCCAGAAGAATTCCTCATGCTACTAAGCTCTCCTTTAAGGCACCACACCATCCCGCCATCACATAAGAAAGATGGTGTCGGTGGGTAGAATAAAAAAAGGCGGGGACCGAATAAGAATTCGGTCCCCGCCCCCTATGTCCGACCGTTTGCGAAACAACCAAGAGCCGTCAGTCAGCTGCGAAGGTGGCCGAGAGCTTGCCCAGCGCCTCGTTCTCGATCTGGCGGACTCGTTCGCGGGTCAGTCCTAGCGACTCGCCGATTTCTTTGAGGGTCATCGGCTGCTCGTCGTCCAGGCCGAATCGCATGCGGAGGACGGCGGCCTCGCGCTTGTCCATCTCTCCGAGGCGGTGCATGACGAGCTTGAGGTCGTCGGCCTCGACCATCTCCACGTCCGGGGCTCGGGACTTCTCGTCCATGAGCATCTCGCCCAGGCTCCAGCCGTTCTCGGGCTGGTCGGTCTGGGGGACGAGGTTGTAGACCTTGATCGCCTTCTTGACGATGGCGAGCTTCTTCTTGGGAAGCTCCAGCACCTTGGCGATCTCGTCCATGGTGGCCGGCCGGTGGAGCTTGTCCTGGAGCTCGGCGGCGGCCCTGCGCCACTTGCACAGGAGCTCCATCATGTAGGCGGGGATGCGGATCGGCTTGGCCGTGTTCACGAGCGCCCGCTTGATCGATTGCTTGATCCAGTAGCTGGCATACGTGCTGAAGCGGGTCCCGACCTCGGGGTCGAACCCCTCGACTGCGCGGAGCAGCCCGAGGTTCCCCTCCTCGATCAGGTCCTGCAACGCCAGGCCTTTGCCCACGTACCCACGGGCGATGTTCACGACGAGGCGTAAGTTCGCCCTCACCATGCGATCGCGGGCGGCATCATCGCCGACCTCGATCCGTCTCGCCAGCATCTTCTCTTCGTCGGCGGAGAGAAGCGCCATCTCGTTGATCTCGCGGAGATAGGTCTCCAGAGGGCTCTGGACCGAGTCTCGGCGGTGTCGTCGAATACGAGCCATTCGGGGTCCTCGTCGTCATGTCGGTCGGTTCGAGTCGCGACTGTCTTGGGTCCGCAATCTCGCGGGGGGGATCTCTTCCGGAGGGCGCGACGGTCGCGAAGAGGGTTCGCAGGAGGCCCGATTCCAGGCCCCTCCCAACCGGTCCCGCACGTGTCCGTCGCCTGCGAATCGAACCGACCGGCCCCCTTGGCTCCGCCCCGGGCTCCGACCGACCTGCCTCTGCACCTCATCCTCGCTCGCCAGCACAAACTGCCCGGCTCGATTCGCCATCTGACTTCTGGTATCGGAATGTCAAGGCTGGGAATTTAGGGAGATCTGTCGATTTGGCAGGTATGGGGGTTTTGCCGATTGTTCCGATTGTATGGGCGGCGAAAGTCCGGGGCGGAAACGACCGATAACGCTCTTTGGATGGCGCGAGGCCGGGCCTGCCGGAGACGGTTCGCCTTGGCAGTCTCGGCCATAGTTGATAGGTTCCGCCCGCGAGCGGGTCCGAGAGCGCTTTGCGTCCTCGATCGGTCGCGGAGGTTCACGGCGGGCGAGCGTCCGTCGCCTGCGCCGTCTTCCCCCAAACTTGTCGGGGCCTCGATCGGCCCGAGGAGAGGTTTGCCGTGCTCTTCGCCTATTTCGGTCCCGAGACGGTCCTGCCGCTGGCCTCGGTGCTGGCCACCGTGTTCGGCGTGGTCATGATGTTCGGCCGCGCCTCGTTCCGGATCGCGCTCATGCCGTTCCGCTGGATCTTCAAGAAGGGGAACGCCCCGTCCAGCGCCTCGGCCCTGAAGGGCCCGGCCGCCTGGAGGCGTCCCGCGACCTCCGGCCCCCGCGACGCCGTGACGACCGAGACCGCCGAGGAGGCCTGAGCCATCAACGCCAAACGGGTCATCGCCATCGGGCTCGACGGGCTCGAGCCGAAGGTCATCGAGGCCATGCTCGCTCGCGGGGAGATGCCGAATCTCGCCGCGCTGCGGGCCAAGGGCGGCCTGGGCACGGTGGCCACCACCACCCCCGCGCAGACGCCGGTGGCCTGGTCCACGTTCGCCACCGGATTGAACCCCGGCGGCCACGGGATCTTCGACTTCCTGCGCCGCGACCCCAAGAGCTATCTGCCCGACCTGGCGTTGAACCGCTACGAGCAGAAGAACGCGTTCTCCCCCCCGAAGGCCGTGAACTCGCGCAAGGGGGAGACGATCTGGGACCGGCTCACGGTCGCGGGGATCCCCTCGACGATCATCCGCTGCCCGTGCATGTACCCGCCCGAGCCGATCAAGGGGCGCATCCTCGCGGGCATGGGCGTGCCCGACCTCCGCGGGGGGTTGGGCACCGCGACCTACTACACCACCAAATCCGGCGTGAAGCCGCTCGAAGCCGAGAACGTGGTCACCTGCCAGCGCGGAGGCGACGGCGCGTTCGCCACGCACCTGATCGGGCCGCGCAACCCGAAGGACCGGACCGACGCCCGCGCCGAGATCGTGGTCGTCCCGCATGAATCGGGCGACCGCGTGACGATCCGCTCCTCCGGCACGCCCAGGGAGCTTGTGGTCGAGCGCGGCAAGTGGAGCGAATGGCTCCGCGTGAAGTTCAAGCTGGGGATGCTGCAAACGGTCAAGGGAATGGTCCGGTTCTCTCTGAACGGCGTCACGCCCGAGCTTTCCCTCTACGCGTCGCCGATCAACTACGACCCCGAAGCCCCGCCCTTCGCCATCAGCGCCCCGGCCATGTACGCCCAGGAGCTGTCCGAGGAGATCGGCACGTTCTACACCGCCGGGATGATCGAGGACCACGCGGGGCTCTCGAACGGGCGGATCGACGAGGCCCAGTTCCTCGACCAGTGCAACATCGCCTGGGACGACCGCGAGGCCATGCTCCGCCGCGAGCTGGATCGCTTCGACCAGGGCTTTTTGTTCTGCCTGTTCGACACGCCCGACCGCATCCAGCACATGTTCTGGCGGTTCCTTGAACCCGACCACCCGGCCAACGCGGGCCGCACGTATGACCCCGATTTCGCCCGAGTGATCGCCGACACCTACAAGCGTGCCGACGCCGCCGTGGGCGAGGTCCTCCGCGCGGCCGACGACAACACTCTGGTGATCGCGCTCTCGGACCACGGCTTCGGCACGTTCCGCCGGGGCGTGAATCTGAATACATGGCTTCATGAGCAAGGCCTGCTCTCGCTCACGGGCGGGATGAAGCCGAGCGAGGAGGCCGGCGACCTGCTCGCGCATGTGGACTGGTCGAAGACGAAGGCTTACGCCCTGGGCCTGGGCGGGATCTACCTGAACCTGGCCGGGCGCGAGTCGCGCGGGATCGTCCCGGCGGCCGAGGCCGACGACCTCAAGACCAAGATCGCGGCGAGTCTGTCCACGCTCCAGGATGAGGGGCGGGGCCGGGCCGTGAACGCGGTGCATCCTCGCGAGAGCCTGTATCGCGGGCCTCACGCGGGCGATGCTCCCGATCTCGTGGTGCACTTCGCCGAGGGCTATCGCGCCTCGTGGGCCACGTCGATGGGGGGCGTGCCCGAGGGCCTGGTCGAGGACAACACCAAGGCCTGGGGCGGCGACCACATCATCGACCCAGCGCTGGTTCCCGGCTTTCTCACGATGAACCGATCATTTCGAAAGGAGGGGGCGAGGCTCGTGGACCTCGCCCCCACGATTCTGGGTGCACTGGGCTGTCCGCCCGGACCCGCCATGGAAGGGGGGACGTTGCTATGAAGATCCTGATGATCGGCCTGGACTGCGCCGCGCCCGAATTGCTTTTCGGCGACGAGTCGCTCGTGAATATCCGCCGCCTCATGGAGGCCGGCTGCTACGGCAAGCTCGAGAGCGTGATCCCGCCCATCACCGTGCCCGCCTGGATGTGCATGAGCACCAGCCAGGACCCCGGGTCGCTGGGCGTGTACGGGTTCCGCAACCGCACCGACCACTCGTATGACGGCCTCGGGATCGTGAACGCTCGCTCATTCAACGAGGTCACGATCTGGGACCAGGTGGCCCGCGAGGGCGGCAAGGCCGTGGTGATCGGCGTGCCCCCCGGGTTCCCGCCCCGCAAGGTCAACGGGATCAGCGTGGGATGCTTCCTCACGCCCAACACCGACACCGACGTGTTCACGCACCCGGCGCACATCAGCGACGAGATCCGCGCCCTGGTCGGCCACTATCCGGTGGACGTGAAGGGGTTCCGCACCGGCGACAAGGGCTGGCTGCGCGACGAGATCTTCGAGATGAGCCGCAAGCATTTCGAGGTCATCCGCCACTACATGAAGACGGTCGACTGGACGCACTTCCAGTTCGTGGAGATCGGCCTGGACCGCATCCACCACGGGTTCTGGAGCCACCACGACCCCCTGCACGTGTCGCACGACCCCGAGTCCCCCTACAAGGAAGTCATCCGCGAGTATTACCGCCACCTCGACGCCGAGATCGGCACCCTGCTCGAATTGATCGACGACGAGACCGTCGTGATGATCGTCTCGGACCACGGGGCACGCCGCCTGGACGGCGGGTTCTGCGTGAACGAGTGGCTCGTGCGTGAAGGGCTGCTGGTCCTCAACACCTATCCCGAGAAGGTCACGCCGTTCGCCAAGCTCGACGTGAACTGGGAGAAGACCACGGTGTGGAGCGAGGGCGGATACTACGCCCGCGTGTTCTTCAACCTGAAGGGGCGCGAGCCGAAGGGCACCATCGAGCCCGCCGACTTCGAGCGATTCCGCGACGAGATCAAGGCGAAGTTCGAGGCCACGGTCGACGCCGAGGGCAACCC
>JANOBY010000596.1:0-13267 GCA_031411935.1 Planctomycetales bacterium
CCCACGCCCGAGTCGCACTCGCCCGACTTCAAGGTCCCCACCGTCGAGGTCATCGGGTCCTGACCTGGGATTCAGGAAGACGTTTCACGCAGAGGACGCGGAGAAGACGGGGAGAGAGTTTGGACCTCCCTCGTTCCCACGCGGAGCGTGGGAATGCCGTCCTGGACGCTCTGCGTGGGCCTCTCCGGTCGGCATCGCTCTGCGCCTGGTCGGCGGTCGATCGCGGACGAGGCGGAGCCTCGGAGACGGCATTCCCGCGCGGAGCGTGGGAACGAGGGGAAAGCCAGGCCTGTCCTCTCTGTGCCTCTGCGTGAAACGCCTGATCAGCCCAGGATCGCCTCGCGGATCTTCAGGCAGGTGCGCAACAAGGCTTCCAGGTCGTCCAGCCTCAGGGCATTAGGCCCGTCGGAGAGGGCCTCTTCGGGCTTCGGGTGGACCTCCAGAAAGAGGGCATCGCACCCCGCCGCGACCGCGGCCCTGGCCAGATAAGGCACCATCTCGCGTTCGCCCGAGGACACGCCCGCCCCGGCCGAGGGGAGCTGCACCGAGTGGGTGGCGTCGAACACCACGGGGGCGCCCGTGGATTGCATCTGGGGGATGGCCCTCATGTCGTTCACGAGCCTCCCGTAGCCGAAGGTGGTTCCGCGCTCGGTGAGCATCACGCCCCCCTGCCCGGCTTCCTGGACCTTGGCCACCACGTGCTTCATGTCCCAGGGGGCCATGAACTGGCCTTTCTTGACGTTCATGGCGCGGCCCGTCTCGGCCGCGGCCTCAAGGAGGTCGGTCTGGCGGGCGAGGAAGGCGGGGATTTGCAGGAGGTCCACCACCTGCGCGATGGGCGTGGCCTGGTGGGTCTCGTGCACGTCGGTCGTCACGGGAAGGCCGGTCTCCTGCTTGATCCGCTCGAAGACCTTCAGCCCCTCGTCCATGCCGGGCCCCCGGAAGCTGGACTTGGAGGTGCGGTTGGCCTTGTCGAACGAGGCCTTGAAGATGAGCGGGATGTCCAGGCGTGCGCAGATCTCGGCCAGACGCCCGGCGATCACTCGCGTGAGGTCGTTGGGCTCCATCACGCACGGGCCGGCGATCAGGGCGAGCCTCTGCCTCTGACCCACGGCCACGGGGCCAACGTGAACCGGGTTCGGCGTGGAGGGGGCGGACATCGGCGGAGATCCTTTCCGGAACCTGCGAGCGAACCCCGTGCATCCGGGACAGGGGCTCTGGACCATCTCCGGTCGTGATAACCGAAACCCCCGTCCGGGGCAATTGCAGCCCACCGAGCGCTCGGCGGAGAAATCTTCGCGGAGGGGCGGCGAACAACCCCCCATCGTGTCGTTCGCGTGCCCGTCCCGACCGGAAAGGTCCCCGCTCATGATCCCGCACCGCAACCCGCGCAAGTCCCTGCTGGCGGCCGCGTGCCTGGCCCTGGTCGCCCCGATGGCGGGCTGCAACCTCTCGGTCCTGGCCACGAGGATGAAGACGATCGCGGTCACGAAGCCGTTCTCGGCGGCCTCGGCGGGCCCGCTCACCTCGTCGCTGAGCCTCGATGTGCCCGTGGGCAACGTGACCGTCGCGGTCGACCCCGCGGCGTCGGAGGGCGTGTCCCTCGCGGGCACCCTGGGGGCCGAGGACGACTCCACGCT
Organism: Planctomycetales bacterium; assembly: GCA_031411935.1. Lineage (GTDB taxonomy): Bacteria > Planctomycetota > Planctomycetia > Isosphaerales > Isosphaeraceae > JAQGHR01. The sequence continues at coordinate 1,641 of JANOBY010000596.1, forward strand.
CGCGGCCGTGCAGGTCGAGGTCCTCCGCACCGGGGGGGACGTGGTGGTCAAGGCGACCGGCCCCAAGGGCAAGTCCTGGGACGCCAACCTGTCGCTCAAGGTCCCTCCCGGCGTGCGATTGGCCGTGAACTCGGGCGTGGGGAACGTGACGATCTCCGGCGCGGACGCTCAGGTGCAGGCCAGGGTCGGCGTGGGGGACATCAAGGCCTCGGCCCTTTCCGTGAAAGCGGCGAGCACCTTCGAGACCGGCACCGGCGGCGTGGCCCTGGATCTCGGAGGGTGGGAGAAAGGGCAGGCGATCGACGTGACGACCGGGGTGGGCGACATCCGCGTGGTCGTCCCGGCCGACGCGGGGATGACCATGACCGCGGAGGCCGGCGTGGGCAAGGTCTCGGACTCGGGCGTGCTCTGGGGCGAGAAGTCGGGCCAGGGGTCCGGCCCCTCGGGGCAGGCGCGGGCCACCACGATGGCCCCGGCCGAGGGCCGAACGCTCAAGCTGACCACGGGGGTGGGGAACGTGACCGTGAAGGCGGCCGACCCGGCCCGCAACCCGTGATCTCTCGCCGCGTGGTCGGTCAGGCGAGGACCTCGACCATCGCGTAGCGGGCGGGCACCACGACCCCCACGGCCGAGGGCAGAACGCTCGCGGTCCAGGGGGCCCCCTGCCCGCCTTCCGAGGCCAAAACCACGCCGCCGGGGTCGCCGTCGAGCTGCACCGGCACCGCCTGGTCGGCCGTGACCGACACGTGCGAGACCTTGCGGTGCCACACGCCCTCGCGCTGGAGGTGGATCCCGCGGAACACCATCCACAGGTAGCGCAGGGCCCTCAGAGGGCCCGGGTCGCGGAAGACGACCAGGTCCAGCAGGCCGTCGTCGCCCAGGGCCGTGGGGGCGATGGGCAGCCCGAGCGCGTAGCGGGGCAGGTTGAACACGAAGGCCGTGGTGCCGGTGAGCGTCTCCTCGCCGTCGGGCCCCTCGACCTGGATCGTCAACGAGGGGAACTTGTAGCCGAGGCTGGCCCGCAGGACGGGCTCCACATAGGCCGCGCGATGCGTGGGACGCATGGCCCCCGCGCGTCCGATCCTCGCCGCGTGATGGCGAGTGACCACGTCGGCGTCGAATCCGATCCCCGCCATGAGCGAGAACCGCCGGCCCGAGACCAGGCCCAGGTCGATCCCCGCCACGCGCCCGCTGGCCACGGTCTCGGCCACGTCCCGCGGCGACGCCTTCATCCCGAAGTGCCTCGCGAACAGGTTCTCGGTCCCGGCGGGCAAAACCGTCACGGGGCGGTCGGGCCGCTCGTTGATCAGCGCGGCCAGCGTGCCGTCGCCGCCCACCGCGACCAGGCACCGGCACGTCTCGTCCCCCCGGGACTGCTCGACCAGGGTCGCGCGCTCGTCGGGCGTCCACGCGACCGAGGCATCCAGGCCCCTCTGGGAAAGCTCGCGGACCAGGCGCTCGACCCGTTCACGGCCGCGACCCCGCCCCGAATTCGCGTTCGCGACGATCCCCACCCACGGCTTCGTCATCCCACCCACTCCGATTCTTCACAACGGGCGAGGACCAAGCCTTGCATCGTAGCAGCCGCGAGGACCGGGGGTCAACCACCGGCGCGGCCTTGCGAAACTCGGGGGGATCGTGAAGATCGGCCTTCGGGCTCGATGGACCTCCACGGCCATCGGGCGGCCTCCTCGTAATGGAGGCCCAGCCGGTGCAGTTGCGAGGCCCGGCGGCGGAGGTCGTCGGTGGCCTTGCGGATGGTGGATTCGTCGGCCGGGAACAGGTTCCAGGCGGGGATGAACACCAGGCGCCGCGGCCCGTGCCCCTGGACCCGGAACGGGGTGCCGTCGGCCAGACGGTCCCGGAAGCCCGTGCGGGCGATGTCCTCGCCCGGGCTCAGGAGGTCGCGGAGGGTCTTGTCGAGCATCATCGCCGACAGCCGAAGGTCCTCGGCGCGACGAAGCGACTCCTGGCGACGTTGCCAGCCCCCGATCCCGCCCAGGCCCAGGCCCACCATGGCCACCGCGACCATGAGCCTCCTCACGGTGAACCGGATTCGGGGCAAGGGCGAGCTCCCGCATCTCGATGCTGAAGGGCGGAAGGGGCAAAAGGCTGCGGGACGGCCATCGACAAATCTCACCAACCGGCCCGTCGAGAGTGACCAAGATGATACCAGGAGCCGCGGCAAGCCGGGGCCGCTGCAGCGAGAGGATCGTCGGGTCCGTTCAGGTGTCGTAGTCGCCGCTGGTCCAGGGTGGCCAGAAGCACATGACATCGCCTGGCATGACGATCACGCTCCAGTCCTCGCCGGACTCCTCCGGTGGCTGGGGGATGAAGCCGAACTCGACACCGAATCTCTCGACTCGGAACGGGGCGACCTTGATCCGCCGGAAGCTGAATTCGCCCAGCGAGGCGAGCATCTCATCTCGCCGAGCCGTCCTGGCTGCAAGGTCCATCGTCGACCGTGGGCCAAGATCGTCTATCGTGGCCGAATGGACCTGGCCGGACTTATCGAACAGGTAGAGGGCAATGAACTCTCGCCCTGGGTCAGCCCCGATGCCCGGCACAAAGGGGGTTGTCAGGAAGAATTGCAGGCCGAGCTTGGTCTGCCCGACGTACTGGGCGTGGTAGTCGTCGTGGTTGACGGCGACCGTCTTGGGCGGACCCTTCGCCATCGGCATGGCCTCCCGCCGCCTGACGGGAATTTAGCGGATCAGGCTGCCCAGGCGGGTGCGGGGCTTGGTGTTGGCGGTGCCGGACTTCTGGAGGCGTTCGAGGTAGGACTTGTTCTCGGCCGTGGTGGCGAGGAAGTTCCTGGTGAGGGAGTCGAACTGGTCGCGGAGCTTGTTGGTATCGGCGATCAGCGTGGCGACCCTGGCCTCTTCCTCGGCGATCTGTCGTTCGAGGGAGGCCTTTTCCTGGGCTCGGACGTCGGCGCGGGCCTTGGCCTTGGTCACCTCGGTCTGGACGAGCGTGTTCTGCAGGTTGTAGCGGCTGAGGGTTTCCTTGGTCTCGCTCTGGTCGCGCTGGACCATGGCGAATTCGCCGCGGAAGTTGCGTCGCGAGCGATCCAGGCTGACCTGCGCCAGGGAGGCGGCGGCGAGGTCCCGATCGATCTTCTCCTGCAACGGGGGCAGCAGGGGCTCGATCTTGGCGATCTCGGCCTTCCGCTCGTTGACGAGCTGGCCCCAGTTGGCATGATGATCGGCCACCAGCGAGGCGAGGAAGATCCAGCCCAGCATGGACAGCGTTACCAGGACGACCAGAACCTTGCCGAGGGTGGACATCAGACCTCTCCCGCGTGATCGGATGAAGACGGGCCGCCATGCCCGAGGCAAGTGGAGACGGGGCAAGTTGGGGAACGTGCCTCGACATTATACCCCCTGCGCGAACGTCGTGCCAACGAGGTGCAGAAATCGCCGAAATTCGTTCTGCGCCGTGATGAGAGAATTCGTTTCACACAGACTGCGAAGAGGAGATGCAGAGGACGCGGAGAAGACAGGATGGGGCATTTGCTCTCCGAAATTCCCCCTGTATGTGTCCTCTGCGTCCCCTCCACCTCCTCTGCGTGAAACGCGTGGCGTGTCCGTGTGAAACGTCTTCAATTTGACGCCCCTGCCCCGGTCGTTTTACAATCTCGGCTTCACCTTTCGACTCCGCCCGGAGATCCCGCCCCACGATGCGCCCGACTTACAAGGTTACCGAGCTTCTGGGCGACGGGATCGGCGCCGAGCTGTCTCGCGCGGTCCACGAGCTTGCCGACGCCCTGCCGATCCACCTGGATTTCGAGCCGGTGGACCTCACGCTCGAGAATCGAAGGGCCCATCAGAAGACGATTTACGACCAGGCGGTCGAGTCGGTGGTCGCCAACAAGGTGGCGCTGAAATACCCGACGATCACCGCCGAGGAGAGCCCCAACCAGGTCCTCCGCAAGCGCCTGGACCTCTCGGTCATCCACCGCCCCGTGACCACGATCCCGGGCGTGCCCTCGAACTTCCGGCGCGAGCTGGACCTGGACATCGTGCGGATCGCCACCGGCGGCACATACGACGACCCCGGCCGGATGATCGGCGATGACGGCGCGGTGAGCCTGCGGATCGTCGAGCGACGGCCCGTCCGCGAGGCGGCCCGTTATGCCTTCAACCTGGCCCGCAAGACCGGCAAGCGCGTCACGACCGCGTCCAAGTACACGATCCAGAAGGCGACCGACGGCCTCTTCGAGAGCGTGTCGAAGGAAGTCGCCGACGGCTACCCCGAGGTCGCGCACAACGTCGAGCTGTTCGACGCCCTGCTCGGCAAGGTGATCATGACGCCCGAGAAGTTCCAGGTCGTGCTCGTCCTGAACGAGTACGGCGACTTCCTCTCGGACATGGCCTGCGGATTGGCGGGGTCGCTGGGCATCGGCGCCAGCGCGAACCTCGGGTTCGACGCCTCGGCGGTCGTGAGGGTGGCGCTTTTCGACGCCGCCCACGGGACCGCGCCCGACATCGCGGGCAAGGGGCTGGCCAACCCCACGGCCATCTTCCTGGCGCTCACGCTCCTGCTCTACCAGCTCGGGGAGATCGCCGTGGCCACCGCCGTGAAGAACGCCACGCTCGACCTCCTGCGCGAGGGGACCCGCACCAAGGACCTCGGCGGGCAGGAATCGACCGAGAGCTTCACCCGCGCCGTGGCCGCCGAGGTCGCCCGCAGGCTCGCCCCCGGGGCCTCGGCCTGAGTCCCCGTTCCCCCGTCTCCGATCGTGTACGATGAGTACGGTTCTAGCGCGATGCCCCGAACCGGAGGCCAATCATGGGAATCGACACGATGGGGAAGGTCCTGGTCTCGGCGTGCATCGAGAATCTTCGAGATTTGTACCTCGCCGAGCAAGATATGGTCGCGGACGACGATGTTCGCCGCGTGACCGTGGACAATGCCCTGGTCGACACGGGCGCCACCGGCCTTTCGATGCCCAGACGGTTGATCGAGCAGCTCGGGCTTCATCCCACCAAGATTCGTCGGGCACGCACCAGTGGCGGGCCCGTGAATGTGCAGATGTATGGCGCGGTGAAGCTCACGATCCAGGACCGCGATTGCCTCAGCGACGTGGCCGAGCTTCCCGACGACTGTCCGGTCCTGATTGGCCAGATCCCCCTGGAGATGCTCGACTTCGTGGTCGATCCTCGGGGCCAGCGGCTGATCGGCAACCCCGAGCATGGCGGCGAGCACATCCTGGAGTTGTACTGATCGCCCTCGAGTCAGGATTTCTGAGGAGGTTCCCGGCGAACCTTCTGGCCGTGGCAAGCGTATCGGAATTGGTTCCCCGCGCCTGGCGAACCCTGGCCCCATCGCCCGTTCCCCCCTTCTCCCTTCCGTTGATGCCCAAGCTCGGCTCAGCTCAGCACGCAGGAGCTCCTTCGTGATACGGCCTGTCCGCTCTCTTCTCGGCGTTTCGAGCCTGGCCCTGCTGCTGGCGGCTCCCGGATGCGACTCCCCTCCGCCTCGCCCCGTGGCGACCCCGGCCTCCTCCGACGACGCCGCAACGACGGCCTCGGACGCGTCAACTCCGGGCGACCTGCCGGGCGCCGAGAACGACACCGACACCCGGCGCGTGATCCTGGCCAACGTCCTCAAGCTCATCCGCGACGCCGCGGTGAATCCCGCGGGCGATAACTTCAACATCGCGACCGAGAACCTGAACGAGTACTTCGCGGACGCCCGCGCGGACGAGTTCAACCTCTCGGACGACACCCGCGAGTTCCTGCTGACGCAGGACATCCCCCCGGGCGCCCTGGAGGCCCTGCAGCAGCGCCGGTTCCTCCAGACCGACGGACGCCATATTGAAGACTGCCTCATGTATCAGTCGCTCGCCCGTCGCGTGGCGGGCGAGGGGGACCGCCTGACCCAGGTGCGCAGGATCTTCGACTGGGTGGTCAAGCACAACACGCTCGTGCCCAACGGGGCGCTGGCCCGCCCCGGCCTGTTCCAGGCCCAGGCCCGGCCTTATGACCTGCTCGTGAGGGGCATGGCCACCGAGGATCGCGGCGCCTGGACCGAGCGCGGGTGGCTGTTCCTGGTCCTCTGCCGCCAGCTCAACCTGGACGCCGGTCTGGTGGTCTACTCGCACCCGAGGTTCGTGCAGGGCCCCCTGCCCAGGAGCCCCGACCTGGGCGCCGACACCCTGAACACGTACCTGGGCAACGCGCTGAACCGCCTGCCCGCGCGGTTCTGGGCCTGCGCCGTGCTGATCGACGGCAAGGCGTACCTGTTCGACCCGAGGATCGGCCTGCCCATCCCCTCGGCCGACGGCAAGGGCGTGGCCACGCTCGAGCAGGCCATGACCGACCCCAACGTCCTGGGCCGCCTGGACATCTCCGGCCGGACGTACGAGCCGAGCTTCTCGGACATCGCCGCCGGACCGGTCCGGATCCTTCTGGAGTCGAGCCTGAGCGTGTTCGCCCCCCGGATGAAGCTGCTCCAGCGCGACCTCGCCGCCCGCAATCGCATGGTCATCTACCGCGACCCCGTGGAGCAGGCCGCCGTGTTCCAGCAGGCGCTGGGCCCGCGGTGCGAGGGCGTGGGGCTCTGGCCCCTGCCCATGAGCGTCGAGTACAACCTGTTCAACGACAGCAACTTCATGTCCGCCACGCAGTATCCGCTGGAGATCTTCTCCAAGAGGTGGCCCCTCCTGGGAGCGAGGCTCCAGCAGCTGCGCGGGGAGACCGAGAGCGCGATCAACAGCTACGTGGTCTTCCGCTACGCCGAGAGCCCCGTGGAGGTCGACGGCAAGACGCCCATCGACCCGCGCATCCAGCAGATCCTCGACATCTTCGCCTCCTACTATCTGGCCCTCGCCCAGCTCGAGAAGGGCGACATGAACCAGGCCCGCAAGATGTTCGAGAAGATCCTCGTGGACCTGCCCGAGCCCGATCCCGGCTCGCGCTTCTACTTCAACATGTTCCGCTGGGGCGCGATCACGAACCTCGGCCTGCTCCACGCCGAGGCCGGCAACCCCGCGCTCGCCTCGCGCTACCTGACCGAGGAGATGCCCACCTTCCAGCTCCACGGCAACCTCGTGAAGGCCCGCGAGCTGATCTGGGACAGCCCGTTCGTGCCCGACCCCGCGACCCCCAGGGTGATCGAGACCAGAAAGAAGGCCTTCGCCCCGGCCGCGATCTCCAGGCCCACCAACTGACGATCGGGCATGGCTCGCGTTCGCAGGTGGACCTCCTCCTTACCAGGTAGGGCGGGCGTCCCCTGCCCGCCAGAACCCTTTGCAGGCGGTCAGGGACGACCGCCCTGCCTGGGAGTCACTCGACGCGCAACCGGGGATCGCTCCGGACGGGCGGGAAGGTCCTGGACCGTCCGCTCTTTCAGGGCGAAGTCGAGGCCCCGGGGTCGTCGGTCAGCACGTGCAGGGTCCGGGCGAGGAACCCGCTGAGCACGATCGCCAGGCCGAATCCCGTCATGCCCAGCACGATCAGCGAGGTGATCAGGAGCCGCAGGGGCAGGGTCATCGAGTCGGGGCCCAGCCCCACCATGAGCGCCGCGGCGATCAGGGGGATCAGGGCCGCGAAGTTCTGGAAGAGCTGGAACCGCGGGGCCAGCCCGGCAAGCTCGGCGCGGGCCTTCGAGCGGAGGTTCTTGGGGTCGTCCCAGAGGCCCGGGTAGAACACCCTCAGGGTCATGAACTGGATGCTGAAGAACGAGTACGTGAGCGCGATCAGGCCCGAGGTCCAGAACGACACGAGGAACCGGGCATAAACGACCGGCTCGATCGGCCCCGCAAGCATCCGGATCCCCAGCGGGAAGACCACCCCGCCCGGGAACCAGCCCAGGCAGGCGAGCCCCACCGTCCACAGGGGCAGGGAGAGCGTCTTCCGCCGGGCCTCGGCCGCCTCCCCTTCGGCGAGCGCCTGGCCGTCCCTCAGCTTCCGCCAGACCCGCAGGGGGGCCCAGATCAGCCGGTACGCCCACCAGAAGCAGATCGGGTAGACCACGGCGTTGTACGCCAGGAGCATCTGGCCGAACGCCGTCTTCTGCGGATCGGTCATGAGGTCCACGATCCGGATCTTGTTGTAGGCGATGTTCACCACGCTGCCGATCACGTGGGGAAGGAACAGAAGCAGGATCAGCCACAGCTCGGGATGGGCCAGGGCCGCCTGCCCCACGCGGCCCAGGGGCGGCAGGCGCTTGCGGATGCGCTGAAGCTCGCGGCAGCCGTCCAGGGCGTGCGCCTGCTCCTCGGCCGAGATAAACCGGCGGGCGGGGTCGGGGTCCAGGCACTTGCGCAGCACGCGGTCGATCGTCTCGGGCAGGTCGTCGCGGGCCTTGCAGACCGAGGGCGCCCCGGCGCGGCGGGTCTCGGCCATCTCGGCCAGGGAGGGCGACCTGGGAAAGGGCCGGTGCCCGGTGAGCAGCTCGAAGAGGACCACGCCCAGGGCATAAACGTCGGACCGCTCGTCCACGGAGTGATCGGGCGAGTCGACCTCGGGGTTGAAGGCGTCCAGGTGCTCGGGGGCCATGTAGGCGAGCGTCCCGCCGAACGAGTCGCCGTGGCCGACCTGGGCGGTCTGGGCCTGGAACGCCAGGTTGAAGTCGGCCAGCATGGGCCGCCCATAAGGGTTGATCAGGATGTTGGCGGGCTTCACGTCGCGATGCAGGACGCCCTGCCCGTGAGCGTGCGCCAGGGCCTCGGCCAGCCTCGCGCCGATCCAGCAGGCGGCCTCCACCGCGTCGGACCGGCTCAGCTCGTCGCGATCGCGCAGGGCGGCGGGGTCGAAGCGGTCGGGCAGGGAGCTCAGGCTGTTCACGGCGTCGAGCAAATCGCGCCCGTGCCAGGCCCGGTCGTCCAGGTGGGCGATCACGCGGGCCAGGTCGGTCCCCGGCACGAACTGCATGCAGAGCAGCCTCTTGCCCTCGTCGGCGTGGATCTCTTCCGAGTAAACCGAGACGATATGGGCATGCTCCAGGCTCGCGAGCGTGCGGGCCTCGGACCCCATGTCGGCCGAGACCTTCAGCGCCACGAGCCGGCCCAGCGAGACCTGCCGGGCCAGGTACACGGTCGCGAACGCGCCCCGGCCCAGCACCTGGATCAGCCGGTAATCGCCGAGCACGCCCAGGTCGCGCTCCGGGGGCTCCGGGACGACCTCCGCGAGCCGGGCCACCGGCTGGAGGCGGGTGGAGGGGAACTCGCTGGCCGAGCCCCTCATCACGGCGGAGGGAGAGGGCAAGGTCGAACCCGGTTCCGGCTTCTCGGTCTCGGGGGGCGTGAACTCCGGCGAGGCCATGGGGGGAGTTCCGCAACGCTTGAGGGGGCCGCCTTCGCGACGGATCGAGTGGTCATCGTATTCTTACGTCACGCCCTCTGCACGACAATCCCGGCGCGGGACTTGGTGTTGCCCAGGCCAGTCCCCGTCGCCATACTGGAGGGATCGTCCACGATGAACCCCCACCAGGAGTCTCCTGCCATTCCTCCCATGCCCAAGCGCAAGCCGCCGAGCCAGCGGCCCGAGATGAAGAAAGACGAGACCGCCGAGGCCATCGCCCAGGCCCGCGCCGAGGCCAGGGCCGACAAGGAGCCGGTCGACAAGGCCAGCCGCATGGTCTCCGACGACCTCAAGGCCGGCTCACGAGGCAGCGAGCCCGCCAAGGCCACCAAGGTCGCCCCCGCCCCCCAGGCCAAGCGCCCCAAGAGCTTCGGTTGAGAGCAAGGTCTCGGCCCCACGACGGACGAAAGCACGGCTCCGGCCCCTCTGGTCCCCTCTCCCCGCTCGCGGGGAGAGGGTCAGGGTGAGGGGAAAGTCTTCATCCTCCCATCAGCCGGCGCGGCACGAGAGAATCACGACACGTCCGACCGGGGGCCCTCCCGGGTTGAGCCCGAACCGAACCGTTATGCGGAAGAGAACCCGATGGACGAAGTCACGATCCTCTATCGTCCGGTCGGGCCGAAGGAGATGGCGTTGATCGAGGCGTCGGGATGGTCGGCCTTTCCGCCTCGCTTGCCCGAGCAGCCGATCTTCTATCCGGTCCTCAACGAGGAATATGCGGCCTGGATCTCGAAGAACTGGAACGTCAGGGATTATGGCTCGGGCTACGTCACAAAATTCGCGGTGCGGTCCGAGTTCGTGAGCCGCTACCCTACTCAGCGGGTCGGGGCGGGCCACGCCGAGGAACTCTGGGTGCCCGCCGACGAGTTGGCGGAATTCAACCGAAATATCGTGGGGGCAATCGAGGTGATCGCCGAATTCCACGCTTAACTTCGCGCCGCAGCCGACACCTGCTACGGGCCGCGAGGACCATCCTCTTGATGCTCATCGGTTCGTGTCCGGGGCCGCTGAGGTTCTGCGTTGAACCCCTCACCCTAACCCTCTCCCCGCAAGCGGGGAGAGGGGACCAGACGGGACGGGGCATGATTCCGGCCGGTCAGAGGGCGACGATAAGGCCGACGGGCAAGCGGTTCGAAGGGGCCGAGCCCGGACCGTCGGAACTCACCTCGCGACTCATGGACGCATGCCGCCCGGACGTTCCGGAAACGCTCTCGATTGCGTGGACCTCGATGGGGCATCCCGAGCCCCGTTCTACCCCAGCGCCGCGGCAAGCTCGCCCACGAACTGGCCGATGTCCGCCACGACCTCGTCGCGCGGCCTCGTTCCCGCGTCGGCCAGGCGTCTCACCAGGGCGCTGCCCACGATCAGGCCGTCGGCCATGGGGGCCAGGGCCCGGACCTGGTCGGGGCCGCTGATCCCGAAGCCGATGCAGACGGGCAAATCGGTCTGCGACCGCATCCACGCGACGTTGTCGGCCAGGTCGGGCGAGATCTCTTTCCGTTCGCCGGTGATCCCCGCCACCGACACGTAGTAGAGGAACCCCGTGGTCGTCTCGACGATCCGCAGGGCCCGCTCGCGGGGCGTGGTCGGCGTGACGAGCTGGATGAGCTTCAGCCCGCGATCGGTCGCCATCCGGCAGAGCTCGCCGGCCTCCTCCACCGGGAGGTCGGGCACGATCAGGCCGTCCACCCCGGAGGCGCTCGCGCGGTCGAGGTAAGCCCCCACGCCGTGACGGTGCACGATCGAGTAAGACACCATGGTGACCACCGGCGCCGTCACACGGTCGGCCGCGCGCAGGGCCTCGACCATTTCGAAAATCCGGGCGAGCTTCACGCCCTTGGTTAGCGCCCGCGTATAGCTCGCGGCGATCACGGGGCCGTCGGCGATCGGGTCGGAATAGGGGATGCCCAGCTCGACCATGTGCGCCCCGCGCTCGATCATGGCCGGGATCAGGGCCGAGGTGGTCTCCAGGTCGGGATCGCCCGCCGTGACGAACGGCATGAGCGCCTTGCGGCCTTCGCTGCGGAGACGGGAGAACAGGGCATCGATGCGGTTCATCGGGTAGAGGTCTCGGTCGGGATCGGTTGCGGGGGATCGGGGACGTTATGCGTCACGGCGACGTCGGGCCGTCTGGCGATGAAGCGTTTCACGGCGGACGCGGACAGGGGGTTGTCGGCCAGCTTGAGCTGTTTCAGGCCGGGCAAGCCGACGAGGTGCTCGAGCCCCTCGTCATCCAGGTTCGAGGGCTTGAACTCCCCTTCGGCGGACAGCGAGATTCTGCTCTCGTTGCCTGAATTGCGAAAGAAGCGTGCGCCGGTG
>JANOBY010000597.1:0-6225 GCA_031411935.1 Planctomycetales bacterium
TGTCGCGTAGCATCTCGATCCTCCTCGTGAGAGTACCTCGACTCGGCAGAAACGCGCGCGAGGGCCACCCCATCGCGCGCCGATCCTCGCCCAGCGCCAGCCGGGCCAGGGTGTGCAGATACGGCCGGTTCCCCCCGGAGAGCTTCGCCCCCCAGGCGTCGGCCACCAGCTCCTGCTCCAGGCGGAACCGCCCGGCCATCCAGTGCGCCAGCGGCTGGGGCCAGTTCACCGCGAGGCAAACCTGCGCCCAGATCCCCGCCGCGTAATCCCCCCGGCGCACGTGGGCGAGCTCGTGCGCCACGACCGCGAGCCGCTCGGCGCGGCCCCAGTCCCTCCAGGTCGCGGGCAACAGCAGCGCGGGTCGGATCCACCCCACGGTCGCCGGGGTGCCCACCTCGGTCGACTCGTAGACGACGACCTCGCGGGCGATGTCCAGCTCGCCCCGGAGGGAGCGGACGAGCCCTTCCATCGCCTCATCGTCGATCCTCCGGGCGCGGGCCACGACCCGGCCCACGCCCCCCACGCCCAGGGCCAGGCGCAGGAGCATCCCCCCCACGCCCGCCACATACACCGCCGAGGCCCAGCCCGCCCACGACCACCCCGCCCCGGGCGAGGCGTCCGGCCTGCGGATCGACCCGGCGAACGCCCGGGCGAAGCCCGAAGCCCACGAGTCGCCGTCGTCGCGCCCGGGCCTCGGGGCCGCCGTCGCGGGCGAGGACCGAGGCGAGGGATCCGCGACCGCCTCGACCGAAGCCTCGGCCCGGGGCCCACCCGCGACGGAGGCCCGGCGCGGGGGCGCGGCCCCGAGCTCCCACCGGGGCCAGGGGCTCATCGCCAGGGCGAGCACGCCCGCCATCGCGGTCAGGGTCGCGACCGCCGCATACGCACCTTCGAAGGGGCCTTTACGCCGAAGGAGGACGTAAAGTAGCGTCCCGAGGAGACACAGCGCTGCGCCCCGGATCAGGGCGGGCAGGATCAGGAGGCCGAACTCGTTCATGATTGACCCTCCTCGTCGCGAAGGATCAGCTCGAGCAGGGCCCTCTCCTTGGCCGAGAGCCCCCGGTCCTCGATCAGGCGGAACAAAAGCCGCTCGCGGGACCCGCGGAAGACCCGCTCCACCACGTCGTCAAGCAGACGCCCCGAGACCTCCTCGTACGTCCTCGCCGGCTCGTAGCGGAACGGGCGGTCGTCGTTGAGTTGCGACAGGAACCCCTTGTCGGAGAGGATCCTGACCAGGGTGGCCACCGTGGTGTACGCCAGGTCGAGCCCGCCCTCCGCGAGCGCGTCGCGGACCTCGGCGGCGGTCATCGTCCCGCGCTCCCAGAACACGTGCATGATCTCCAGCTCACGCGCCGTGAGCTCCCCCGCGGGCGGTCGTGCCATGGCCCCTCCTCTAAGATTTGGTTCTCTAGATTTGGTTCCATCGTAAAGCCGCCCGGGCGGGCGGTCAAGGGGTGTCCGAAATCTTTCGGATTCGCCCCTCCGTGCGGAGTGCCGGGGCGTCCCGCGGTTGAACATCTGGAGATAAGCCGCCATAATGAAATGTTCGCGTGGTGGCACAGGGCGGCTTGACGGCTGGGGCGACGCCTTCCCGGTCGCGGGCGGAGGGAGTCCGAGAGGGGTCGCCGACCGATGAGGACGCTTCTGCGGGACCGCGACCTGTCGCGGGGATACGGGGTCGCCCTGGCGGCCGTGGCGGTGGCCTTCGCGGCCACGCGGGGCACCTGGCCCCTGCTCCAGCCCACGCCGTGGGCCCTGTTCTTCGCGGCGGTCATGACCGCCGCGTGGTTCGGCGGATGGGGGCCGAGCCTGGCGGCCACGGCCCTCTCGGCGACGATCGGCGCGGTCTTCTTCTTCGCGCCTTACGGGACGCTGCACTTCAGCCGAGCGGCCTGGGTGGGCACGGCCGTGTTCGTGGCGGTGTCCGCGTTGATCTCGGTCCTCTCGGCGTCGAGGCGACGCGCGGTGCTCCTGGAGCGCCAGGAGCGGAGGCGGTTCCAGGCCACCGTGACCAGCATCGGCGACGCGGTCATCGCCACCGACGACCGGGGCCGGGTCGAGTTCATGAACCCGATCGCCGAGCACCTGACCGGCTGGCCCCTGGGCGAGGCCCGGGGTCGCGCACTCGACGAGGTCTTCCGGATCCTCAACGAATCCACGCGCGAGCCCACGCCCAGCCCGGTGCAGAAGGTCCTGGCCACCGGACGGGTCCAGGGGCTGGCCAATCACACGATCCTGGTCTCCCGCGACGGGACCGAGAGGCCGATCGACGACAGCGCCTCGCCCATCCGCGACGACCGCAACCAGGTCACGGGCGTGGTCCTGGTCTTCCGCGACCTCACCGAGCGCCAGCGCGAGCATTTCCTGCTCGGGGAGCACAAGCAGGTGCTCGAGCTCATGGCGCGCGGGGCCCCCCTGGACGAGACCCTCGCGGCCCTGTGCCTCATGATCGAGGGGCAGTCCCTCGCCGGCATGAAGGCCTCGATCTTGCTCGCCGACGACGAGGCGCAGAGGCTCCGGATCGGCGCGGCGCCCAGCCTGCCCGAGCCCTACAACCGCGCGATCGACGGCCAGGCCATCGGCCCCGACTGCGGCCCGTGCGCCTCGGCGTATCGTCGCGAGCCGGTGGTGGTGCCCGACATCGCCGCGGACCCGTCGTGGAGCGGGTTCGCCGAGCTCGCCCGCGAGCACCGGCTGGCGGCCTGCTGGTCCCGGCCCATCTTCGCCAGCGGGGGGGGGCTGCTCGGGACCTTCACCATGTACTACCCCTGCCCGAGGTCGCCCGAAGTCGAGGACATGCGATTCGTGGACCTGGTCACGCGCACGGCGTCGGTGGGCATCGAGTCCCGCAGGACCGAGCAGTCCCTGCGACGCGGCGAGGACCGATTCCGGTTCCTGGACGCCCTGACCCAGGCCACCCGGGCCCTGGCCGACCCGGTCGCCATCATGGAGGCCACCACGAGGATGCTGGGCGAGCAACTGCACGCCACCCGGTGCGCCTACGCCGACATGGACGACGACGGCAACGGCTTCACGATCCGCAACGACTGGACCGACGGCGCCCCGAGCACCGTGGGCGTGTACACGCTCGACTTGTTCGGCCCGAAGGCCGTGGAACTCCTGACCGAGGGCCGCAAGCTGGTCATCCGCGACGTGGACGCCGAGCTGGAGCCGGGGGACGGGGCCGACACCTTCAACGCCATCGGCATCCGGGCCATCGTGTGCTGCCCGCTGGTCAAGGACGGGCGGCTGGCCGCGCTCATGGCGGTCCACCAGGCGGCGCCCCGCGACTGGACCGGCGACGAGGTCACGCTCATCGGCGAGGTCGTCGAGCGGTCGTGGGCGCACGTGGAGAGGATCCGCTCCGAGAGCACGCGCCGGGTGTCCGAGGCCCGCCGCACCGACCAGCTCCGCCGCCTGACCGAGGCCGCCGCCCGCATCAACTCGGCCCAGGACCTCCGCTCGGTCATCGGCGTGGTCACGCACGAGGCCCGGCAGCTCATCGGCGCGCACCAGGCCGAGTCGCGCGTGTATCCCAACGCCGAGTCGCCCGAGAGCGTGAACGCCGTGTCCAGCTCCGCGCGCACGCGGTCCATGAGGAGCATGCTCGCCCCCGAGCTCGCCCGCGCCGAGGAGATGGCCGCCTCGCAGAAGCGGGTGATCCGCATCGCCGCGGCCGAGCTCTCCACGCCCTCGCCGGTCAACGGCATCCTCTCCGCCCCGCTCGTGTCCCGCACCGGCCGGGAGCTCGGCGTGATCCAGATCGCCGACAAGGACGGCAGCGACTTCACCGAGGACGACGAGACGATCCTCGTGCAGCTCTCGCACGTGGCCGCCGTGGCGATCGAGAACGCCGGCCTCTACGACGAGCTCCGCGACAACGACCAGCGCAAGGACGAGTTCCTCGCCATGCTCGCCCACGAGCTGCGAAACCCCCTGGCCGCGATCAGCAACGCCGTGACCCTCACCTCGCGAGGAGACGTGGGCGAGCACTTCGAGTGGGCCATGGACGTCATCAAGAGGCAGATGAAGCACCTGTCGCGGCTGATCGACGACCTGCTCGACGCCTCGCGCATCTCCTCGGGCAAGGTCGAGCTGCGCCGCGAGGTCGTGGAGATCACCCCCATCCTCCGCAGCGCCGCCGAGACCGTGAGGGCCCTGGTCGGCGAGCGCAAGCACGCCCTGGTGAGCGACCTGGGCGAGGGCGGACTGTGGGCCGACGTGGACCCCACGAGGCTCGAACAGGTGGTCGTCAACCTCTTGAACAACGCCGCCAAGTACAGCGAAAACGGAGGGCGGATCGAGTACTCGGCGCGCCGGGTCGTCGGGCAGATCGAGATCCGCGTGAAGGACGCCGGGGTGGGGATCGCGCCCGAGAACCTGCCCCAGATGTTCGACCTGTTCGTGCAGGGCAACCGCTCGCTGGCGAGGTCCGAGGGGGGCCTGGGCATCGGCCTGACCGTGGTCAAGAAGCTCGCCGAGCTGCACGGGGGGAGCGTGAAGGCCGAGAGCGAGGGCCCCGGCCGGGGGAGCACCTTCACCGTCCTTCTGCCCGCCGCGAGCCCGGCAACGGCGCCCCCGATGGAGCCCGCCCGCACGCCCGCGCCCCCTCCGCGATCGGCGAGGATCCTCGTGGTGGACGACAACGAGGACATGGCCCGCGGGATGTCCCGGCTCCTGAAGATCCTGGGCCACGACGTGAGGACCGCCTACGACGGGATCTCGGCCCTGGAGGCCGCCCGCGAGCACCGGCCCGACTTCGTCCTGCTCGACATCGGCCTGCCCGGCATGGACGGATACGAGGTCGCCTCCCGCCTCCGCCGCGAGGAGGGAAGCGCCAGGGCCGTGATCGTGGCCGTGTCGGGCTACGGCAAGGACGAGGACCGCCGCCGAACGAGAGACGCCGGGTTCGACCACCACCTGATCAAGCCCGTGGACCACGACGCCCTGTTCAAGCTCCTGACCGGCCCGAGCCCCACCTTACGCTAGAACGGCTCCCCCGCCCCAGGCATCGCGGTGAAGTCACGTGGAACTGGCGTCCCCGCCCGTCTGTATAGAGCAACTTTGTTCTGGGTCCGGCCCTTCCATCCGGGTGGCCCTGGTGGCTTGCCCACCAGTGATCCGGGAGGGGCCTAACGCCCTGGTGGAAAAGCCACCAGGGCCACCCGATCGAGTCGCCAGGCTCAAGACGAAATTTCCATAGAGAAGAGGGTTTATGCATGCGGGGACGCCTGCCCCACGTGGCAACCGCCCCGATCAACCGGGAATCGCTGCAAGCTCCGCCCTCAGAACGAGGGAGCGAGGAAATCGCCCCGCGCCCGCCCCCGTCAGCTCACAACCTTCCTCCCCAGTGGGCCGGGCGCCCCTGCCCGCCAGAACCCAACCCAGGCGGGCGGGGACGCCCGGCCCACCGACAGAATCGCCACGATCATGGCCTTCCCGTAGCAGACGGACAAGAAACAACGCCAAGCCGGCCGAGTCTCAAAAACGCCCGGATGCTGTTGGCGATTTCCGATCCAGGGCCAATAGCCTTGAGCCTTGAGAAGAAGGACGCATTGAATCTCGCGGCTCCCTCCCAATCAGATGAATTCGCCAACAGGATCCGCTCGGTTTTGAGACGCTCGTAACATTCATAATTCAACCGTGACATATTTCGCGGTGGTGCGGGATCGCTGCAACGCGAGGGAAAGCCTCGCCTCGATGTCACCAGCTGGTTGTCTGGACAACGCCGGCGACACCTGTCGGATATGTCATGGGAGTGAGAGCGACAGCCGAAATCGACCATCAGGCCCGACCGTCCCGACGATACTGCCGTACCGCTTGGGGTCGCCCATAATTTGGACCCCCGACCTGATCGGTGTTTTGTCCGCCAGCGCACCCGCAACGGAGAAACGGGGATCTTCGCCACCGCGCAATGGCAACGTCGCCGACGAGCCGTCGGCCAGGTCGTCGATCACCACCCGTTCGCCCCGCAAGGTCACGGCCAGTAGAGGGATGGACTGACCCGATCGGTTCACCACCCGGAGGCGAAGATCGGGACGGCGGGCGAGGACGGACCATCCGAGTAGAAGCGCGACTAGCGCCACGAGCAGCGTCAGCCCCCGCACCGTGAATCGGACTCGCGGCAGCCTCATGGCGACAGCCTCAGAGGAGAAGAATGTCGGAGCGTTTCATAAGTCAGCCGTTACGCCCTTCGGGCAAACGCGGCACTCTGGGCCAGGCGGC
>JANOBY010000598.1:0-9970 GCA_031411935.1 Planctomycetales bacterium
TCGGCAAGGACGAACGGCTCGACTGCCGATTCACGGGCAGTCGGCAGCACAAACGCATCGACCTGCGGATCGCGGTTCTGGACGGGGCCATTCGCGAGCGATCCATCGTCTTCGCCCCGGCGCGGCTGGAGAAGCCGAACGGTACGCTCACGGACGCCGAGTGGGCGAAGATTCGGCGAGGGTTGATCTCCCTGCTGCAAATCACGCCGTACGTGGTGCCGTTCGAGGACGGCTCCGGCTGGCTCGGGTCGCCCGGCGGCATTCTCGGGAATAACGTCATCTCCGACCCCGTGACGTGCAACATGGATCGCAATCTCCAATGGCTTGCCGGGATGGGCGACAAGTCCACGGTGATGGGTATCGACCTCAACAAGATCGCCAGACGCACCATCGAGTTCTGGCCGAACCACCGCATGAACGCCGACGGCTCGCTCGATTACGTGCTGCAAAAAGGGAACATCTCCGCCGACTCCAACACGGGAGTACTCAACTCCGCGACCGACTATTTTCTCTCCACCGGCGACACGAAATTCGTCCACGCCAACAGGGCCGTGCTGCTCAGGGCGGTGAACTATCTCGTCGCCCGCGACCTCGACGACGACGGCCTCATCGAGACCTTCCGCGACGGCAACGGGAACAACCAATTCGGCGACACCGGCTACGACACCATCAGTTCCGGATGGAAGAACGCGCTGGTGAACGCGCAGGCGTACAAGTCGTTTCTCGGCGTGGCGAAGATGATGGAAAGCATCGGCGAAGATGCGCTGGCGAAAGACTATCGGCAACGCGCGGTGCGACTGCGGGTGGCTTACAACAAGACGTTCTACGATGCGAAAAAGGGCCGCTACATCTGGTGGATCGGCAAGGACGGCACGCGCCACGATTACATCAACCCGCTGATCCAGTCCAACGCCGTGGTCTACGGCATCGCCCAGTGCCTGGAGCAGGATACCGGCCTGAAGCGCGGCAACAGGGACGTGATGCGCGCGCTCTGGGCCGCGCTGGAAGCCGCCGAGTACCGCGACACGAAGAATGGCAAGACGGTGGACTACATGGATGCCAAATCCGGCAACTACACCGGCCTGTATTGGGGGATCCCCGGCAACCTCGAAAGCGTGCCCGCGGCCTACAACTTCCAGGACTACGGCAAATACGAGTTCCCCTACTACTGCAACGGCTGCATCTTCCCCTCGGACACCGTGACCACGATCACCGCGTTTATGAGGGCAGGCATGAAGGACGAGGCCACAAGCATCCAGCGGGAGATTTTCAGGCGGCAGCACGAAGGCATTTTCCCCAACGGCAGCGGGTTCTACATGGGCGTCGTCAACGGCTCGGAGCCTGCTTTTTCCATCCTGAAATGGGACGGCACGCCGACCGATTACGAGGGGATCATCTCCCGCGATTGCTCGTTCCTCCAAACCGCCATCCTGGCCGACGACCCGGCCCGCGCTCTGTTCGACGCCGCCGCCAAACCGAACCCGTGACCCCCTGCATGAAGAGTGTGCTCCGATGATTTCCCGCCGCGAATCGCTTCGTTTGTCCGCCTGCGGCTTCGGCAGCTTGGCCCTCTCTGGTCTGCTCGCCGAGGAGAGCTGCGCCGCCGACCCGCTCGCCCCGAAGAAGCCGCACTTCCCCGGCAAGGCGAAGCACGTCATCTTCCTGTTCATGCACGGCGGCGTGTCGCACGTCGATACCTTCGACCCCAAGCCGGAACTGGAGAAGCGGCACGGCCAGCCGTTGCCGGGCAAGGCACCCGTCGCCTTCTCCGGTGGCCTCGGCGCGCTCATGAAGTCGCCCTGGAAGTTCAAGAACTACGGCAAGAGCGGGCTGCCGGTCAGCGACCTGTTCCCACACATCGGCTCGGTGATCGACGACATCGCCGTCGTCCGCTCGATGAAGACGCAGAACGTGGCCCACGCCGGGGCGGTGATCGAACTGCACACCGGGTCGGGTCAGTTCATCCGGCCGAGCGTCGGGTCGTGGGTGGTCTACGGGTTGGGCACGGAGAACGCCAACCTGCCGGGGTTCATCAGCTTCGGCCCGCCGGACTTCCAGGGCGGGTCGCAGAACTACGGCACGGCGTTCCTGCCCGCGACGTTCCAGGGGACGGCGGTGGGCAACCACCTGACGCCCATCGCCAAGTCGCGGATCAGCAACCTCGACCGGGCCGAGCCGACCGACTCCCTGCAACGGAAGCAACTCGACCTGATCCAGCAGATCAACCGCGAGCACCAGATCGTCGAGCCGACCGACACGCGGCTGGAGGCCCGCATCCAGTCCTACGAACTCGCCTTCCGCATGCAGGGGAGCGCACCGGAAGCGATGGACGTGTCCCGCGAGCCGGGCCGGGTCCTCGGCATGTACGGCATCGACGGCGGGCCGACCGACAACTTCGGCCGGCAGTGCCTCATGGCCCGCCGACTGGTCGAGCGCGGTGTCCGCTTCGTGCAGTGCAACCACAGCTACAAGTGGGACCAGCACGCCGGACTGGTCGGTGTCCACACCGCGAGCGCCAAAGAAGTCGATCAGCCGATCGCGGCACTCGTGAAGGATTTGAAGCAGCGGGGACTTCTCGACGAAACGCTGATCGTGTGGGGAACGGAGTTCGGCCGGACGCCGGTGGGCCAGGGCGGGGACGGTCGGGATCACAACCCCTATGGCTTCTCCATGTGGCTGGCCGGCGGAGGGATCAAGGGTGGGACGGCATACGGGGCGACCGACGAGTTCGGCTACCACGCCGTCGAGAACGTCACCACCATGCACGACCTGCACGCCACCATCCTGCACCTGCTCGGGTTCGACCACACCAAGCTGACGTACCGGCACGCAGGTCGAGACTACCGACTCACCGACGTTCACGGCGAGGTCATGAAGGCGATCCTCGGTTGAAAACCACAAAGGCATCCGACATCGCCGCAGGGGGGAATTGCGACGCGAAGATGTCATTCATTCAGGGTCCGAGTTGACCGCGATCCAGGTCGGCTTCGTCTCACTCGGCGAGGCATCGGTCCTGTCCACGCCGAGCGGCCGGGCCTTAGCCGGCACGCTCGCGGTTGAGCCGTCGTCCCCTGCCGCTTGCCCCCGGCCTCATAGCAGGCCATTCCACGACCCGGTGGCGGGGGCGCGTGAACCAGGGCAGTGGACGAGATAATCGCGCCGGCATCCGGTGGTGGCCTCCTGCGGAAGCCCTCCGATCCACGAGTTCCAGAGTGTACTCAGAGGCAGGTGGGTAGACCGTCGAATTCGGCCACCCGTACCAGGCCGGACAGCCGCCCTGCACGCGTCGGTCCGCCATGCCGGAGCAGCTTCGGCCGATGAGAGCGAATCGAACAAACGGGATCGAAAATCCTGGAAGCTGTTTGACAGCTGTCGAAGCGACACGTCCGGAGAGGTCGGGGCCCACCAGCCGCATCGCCACAAGACCGAGCCCCATGACCGCGCGGGTCGCCCGCCTGGGGCCCAGGGCCCAGGGCGTGTTGCGCAGTTGGCTCGAACGGAACACTTCGGGCCTCCCCCCCCTATCGCCGGAAGAGGCCGTGGCAAGAGTGGGGGAATGTGAGGAGGGCGGACCGCAAGCCGGAGGGCTCTCCTTCTCAGAGCGTCGGGGCGGCGGGATGGCCGGACCGGACCCAGGGGGCACCACAGGGCCGCGACGTACGGGCGGGCAATCCACAGAGCGTACCTGGCGGCGGGCGTCACGCGCTGGCACTCGCACCGGCTCCCGCAGAACGCCGCGACGTGGCTCCGCAGGGAGTTCGTGCTGGACACCAACTCGGGCGGTGCCGGCCCACGCCACCGCCGACGTGACCGAGGGCTACGCCGAGGCCAACCTCGGCAAGGTCGCCGAGGCCATGGGCCGGGTGGGCCAACCGCAGCTGCGGCCTGGCTTCCCAAGGAACCGAATCCGATCCGTGGTCCCGGGGGTGCAACGTTGCACCCCGGCGGGGCGAGGGTTCGCCGCCTCGAGTTTATTCTTGATCCTCTCGATTTCATGAGCGAAGATCGATTCATGGCTGAAGCCACCGCACAGCGATCCCGGTACAGCGGCGACAACCTTGCCGTTCGTAGAGGATGCCCACTCGGGTCGAGCTGACAGTTTCAGCTAAACACTTACGGTGACCGAACTCAATACGGGGTAGGTGTAGGCACTTTAAACACCGGCACGGGGTTGAAACGCCGTAACCTAAGGGCAGATCGTAAGTGTGGCTCCTTCGTGTCAGGAGAGTAGACGGTGAGTTTCATGGACCCGATTAAAAGGATGAGGGATGAGGTTTACGACTGCTATGTGGCATCCCGTGGGGATTCTCTCATGTTCTCCACATCGATCTGCGTGGCCCAAGACCCCAGTTAGAGGCCGGGTGAGACATCCGGCCTCAGGTGAGGAGCAGACCGATCGGTCGCCAGGCGGTAGCATGGCATCATCGCGGCCCCGGTGACGGTCGCATGATGGGAATCCCTGTCGACGGGGTGCCGGGCCTCCTCAGACGGGGCCATGAACTTCCTGGCCTCCCGATGTTTCCCGCGAGTTTCGCGGCGTCCCTGTCGGGCCTCCCGGCGGCAGTCGCGCCGGACCCTCGATCCTGGAAAGGCACGAAGTCCTTGTCGTCACCAGATCGCATCTCGAGTCGGGCTCGCTTCCTGGAGTATCGCCGCAATCGCCGGGGCGCCGAGCCTCCGAAGTCTCAGCCGGGGGAGGGCCGCTCGCGCCAGCGATCGCTGTCGACCTTGTATCGCGCCCTTTATGACATCCTGGAGGGGCATCGCGGCTCGATCGCCCTGGCCCTCTCCACGCTCACGGCCTCGACGGTCCTGCGGCTCCTGCCCCCGGCGGCGACCAAGCTGGTGGTGGATTATGTCCTGCTGCGACGACCGATCCCGGACTCGGTCACGACGAGGCTGGCCGTCCCCGAGAGCCCCAAGCTCCGCCTCCTGATGCTTGTGGTGGCGGTCCTGGCGGCCTCGATGGCCGGGTTGGTCGTCGGGCTCTGGGGCCGTTGGCGGGCCACCCTGGCGACCAAGAGGGTGCAGGTCGCCCTTCGCCGCCGCGTGTTCGAGCACGCCGCCAGCCTCCCGCTGCACCGGGTCTATGCGATCAAGGCCGGAGGCGCCTCGAGCCTGATCCGCGAGGACGCCGGCGGCGTGGGCGAGCTGATCTTCAGCATGATCTACAACCCCTGGCGTGCCATGGTGCAGCTCGCGGGGGGGATCGCGGCGCTGGCCTGGCTGGACGCGAGGCTCCTGCTCGGGGCGGTGGCCCTCCTGCCGATGGCGGCCGTGACCGATCGGCTCTGGAACCGCCGCCTCCGGCCCCTCTTCCGCGACGTCCGCAAGAGGCGGCAGGAGATCGACGCGAGGGTCGCCGAGGTCTTCGGCGGCATGAGGATCGTCCGCGCCTTCGGCCGTCGCAGGCGCGAAACCGCCCGGTTCGTGGGCGAGAGCGACCTGATGGCCCGGCAGGAGATCTTCGCCTGGTGGGGATCCCGAGGCGTGGAGGTCGCCTGGGAGCTGGCCCTGCCGATCTCCTCGGCGGCCCTGATGCTCTACGGCGGCTTGAAGGTCATCGACGGCCGGCTCTCGCTCGGCGACCTCATGATGTTCCTGGTGTACCTGGCCATGCTTTTGGAGCCCGTGGCGGTCCTGGCCACCAGCGTGACCCAGTGGCAGAACAACCTCGCCGGTTTCGACCGCGTGCTGGACCTCCTGGAGGAGCCGGCCGAGATGGCCGACCGGCCCGGGACGCTCTCTGTCGGCAAGGGCGACGTCTCCGGGAGGATCACCCTGCGCGGGGTGAGCTTCCGCTATCCGGGGTCGGAGCGGGAGGTCCTCCGCGGGATCGACCTGGACGTCGAGCCGGGCGAGACGGTCGCACTGGTCGGCCGCAGCGGCGCGGGCAAGACCACGCTGTGCAACCTCGTGGCGAGGTTCTACGACCCGACCGGGGGCGTCGTGCTCCTGGACGGGACGGACCTGCGAGACATAAGGGTCGAGAGTTATCGCGGCCTCCTTGGGATCGTCGAGCAGGACGTGTTCCTTTTCGACGGCACGATCGCCGAGAACATCGCCTACGCCGCCCGCGATGCCTCCCCGGCGCAGATCCGCGAGGCCGCCCGGGTCGCCCACGCCGACGGATTCATCGAGGCCATGCACGAGGGCTACGACACCCTCATCGGCGAGCGCGGGGTGAAGCTCAGCGGCGGGCAGCGGCAGCGCCTGGCCATCGCCCGCGCCGTGCTGGCCGACCCGGTGATCTTCATCCTCGACGAGGCGACCAGCAACCTGGACAGCCAGAGCGAGCTGGCGATCCGCCGCGGACTGGAAGCCCTGATGCGAGGCCGGACGTCGTTCGTGATCGCGCACCGCCTGAGCACGATCCGTCACGCGGATCGGATCCTGGTCCTGGATGACGGTGCGATCGTCCAATCCGGGACGCACTCCGAGCTCATGAGGAGCGGCGGGCTGTATCGCGGCATGGTGGAGCTGCAACAGCTGGAAGGCGGCGAGTGAGGCCGGATCCGGGCCTTCGGCAGGGCGATCTCGAAGAACTCCGCCCGAGCTGGACCTGGGCTCCGTTGATCACAGCCGGAGACGGACGCGCGGGAAATGGGGCACCGGCCGATCCCGTCTGAGTCATCCCGCCCGAATGCTTCGTCCGCGTTTCCGGCCCTCGGAACGACTTCCTGACAATTTCTCCGTAAGCGCTTGAAGATGCGTAGATGAACCGATAGGATCCTTGGGCCATTCATCGTCGTGTGAGGCTATGTCAGGTCAAACGTCTTGACCACATCAAGACACCTGGGACCGGTTCGCCGCCGTCCGGTTCCCGTTGCGATGAGCCTGCGCGCAGGATTCACCAGGGAGGACGCCCGCGATGTCGACTCGATCGAAGCAGCACGGCCGTGGCCCCAGCATCTCGTCCCGGGCCTCGGGGTCGAGGAGGCGATGGACGCCCGGGGCCGAGCCCCTGGAGTCGCGTCAGCTCCTGGCCACCTTCCTCGTTACCAACGTGGACGACGACGGGGTGAACTCCCTGCGATGGGCCCTCACCCAGGCCAACGCGACCCCGAACGAGGGCGGCCAGCCCGACCGGGTCGAGTTCGCCATCGACGGCACGCCCGACCAGGTCCACAAGATCTTCATCGGGCAGACCACGGGGGCACCCCTCCCGACCATCAACGAGGCCATCGCGATCGACGGCTACACGCAACCGGGCTCCGCGCCGAACTCGCTGGCCGACGGCGAGAACGCACAGATCCGCGTGGAGCTCGACGGCACGCTGACGCCCTTCTACTCCGAGGGCCTGCGGGTCGCGGGCGGCGGGTCGCTCGTCCGGGGGCTGGCGATCAACGGCTTCGGCGGCTACTACGGCGGCAGCGCCATCGCCCTGCCGTCCGACGGCAACACGATCGTCGGCAACTTCCTGGGCACCGACGCCTCGGGCAACAACCTCAACCCGGCGTGGAACGGCCTGAACTTCAACAGCGTGTATGTGACGGGCTCGGGCAATCGCGTGGGCGGGACCGACCCGGGGGACCGCAACCTTGCCACCGGGGCCTATAACCAGAACATCTTCGTGCAATACGGCGAGCGCAACACGATCCAGGGCAACTGGGTCGGCCTGACCGCCGACGGGGTCCGCTCGATCGCCCCGGGGCCGGGCAACGGGATCATCCTCTACGGGTCTAACTCCAACACCGTCGGAGGCCCCGAGGCTGGCGCCGGCAACGTGGTCGTCGGTCAGGTCTACGACGGGATCCAGGTCGGCGGCGTGGGGAACCTTGTCCAGGGAAACCTCGTGGGCACCGACCCCACGGGCACGATCCCCCTGGGCAATACCCTGGGGATCACCGCGCGCTACGGCCAGTCGAACACTTTCGCCGACAACATCGTGGTGGCCAACCTCAGCGGCGGGATCGCCCTGCTTTATGGAAGCTCCAGCAACGTCGTGACCTCGAACCTCGTGGGCCTCACGGCCACCGGGGCCGACATGGGCAACGGGGGCCCCGGCGTGTGGGTGCTCGACTACGCGAACACCATCGGCGGGCTCGATCCCGCGCAGGGCAACACGATCCGCCACAACGCGGGCGACGGCGTCCTGATCAACTACGGCGCCGCCAACGCGATTCTCTCGAACGGGATCCGGGACAACGGCGGCCTGGGAATCCGGCTCGACCAGGGCGGCAACGGCCATCAGCCCGCGCCCGTGCTGGCCTCCGGCACCTCGACGGCGAGGGGGACGGTCGTGACCGGCAGCGTGTCCGCCCCGACTTCGCCCGCCGGATCGACGGTCCTGGTCCAGTTCTTCGCCACCGCGTTCGCCGACCCGTCGGGCGCGGGCGAGGGGGGGACCTACCTCGGATCGACCGAGATCACGACCGGCAGCTCGGGTTCCGGCGATTTTGTGGTGACCTTGCCGGGCGTGGTGCCCTCGGGCTGGGTCCTCACGGCCACGGCCACCGACCCGGGCCGGAACACCTCGGCGTTCTCGACGGCCCTGCCCATCGGTCCCGGCGAATTCTCGTTCACCGCGCTGTCCACCTCGGTCAAGGAGACGACGGGTTCGGTGGCCGTGACCGTGCAGAGGACGCGCGGGTCGAACGGCGAGGTGACGGTCCACTACGCCACGGCCGACGGCACCGCCCAAGCCGGCGTGGATTACGTGGCGACCTCGGGCACGCTGACCTTCGCCGAGGGCCAGACCTCCGGGACGATCCTCGTCCCCCTGGTCGATAACGGGCCGAACGCCGACCTCTTCCGCACGTTCACGATCACCCTCGATGATGCGACAGGCGGGGCCACGGTCGGCTATCCGCCGACGATCCAGGTGAAGATCGTGGACCAGAGCTATGCCTACGACTTCGCCGTGACGAACACGGGCGACACCGGCCCCGGGACCCTGCGGCAGGCGATCCTCGACGCGAACTCCACGCCGGGGTCCAATTCGATCGGGTTCCTCCTGCCCGG
Source organism: Planctomycetales bacterium (assembly GCA_031411935.1). Classification (GTDB taxonomy): domain Bacteria; phylum Planctomycetota; class Planctomycetia; order Isosphaerales; family Isosphaeraceae; genus JAQGHR01. The sequence continues at coordinate 8,965 of JANOBY010000598.1, forward strand.
ACCGGGCGCGTCGGAGATCACGCTCCAGAGCGCCCTGCCCGAAATCACCGAGGCGGTCCTGATCGACGGCTACTCCCAGGTCGGGGCCAGCCCCAACACCCTGGCCCAGGGGGGCGACGCCTCGATCCTGGTCGAGATCAACGGCAGCCTGGTCTCCAGCACCGACGGCCTGGTCATCCGGGGCGGAGGCTCGACGGTCAAGGGGCTCGCCATCGGCGGGTTCGTCAACGCGATCCACCTCATCGGGGCGGGCGGCAACACGATCGTCGGCAACCACGTCGGGCTCACGGCCTATGGCGTCGCCTCGCCGAACTCCCAGGCCGGCGTGATGCTCGAGGACTCGCCCGACAATCGCATCGGCAGCAGCGACCCGGCTGACCGCAACGTGATCACCGCCAGCGGCAACGGGATCCTGGTCTATGGTTACGGCTCGGCCCGCGCCGTGATCCAGGGCAACTACCTGGGCACCAACCCCTCGGGGACCGGGCCGGTCTACTCGTTCAACCCGTACTATGGGTTCCTGCAGGGCAACGCCACCGCGATCCAGGTGACCGGGGCGGGCGCCACGCAGATTGGCGGCGATTTCGCCGGCGCGGGCAACCTGATCTCGGCGAACGCGGGCGACGCGATCCGCGCGTACGGTCCGGTTGACAGCGGCGGACCCGGAGTGACCATCCAGGGCAACCTCATCGGCACCGACGTCACCGGCACCCGCGCGCTGGGCAACGCCGGCTCCGGGCTGATCCTCAGCGATATGTCCGACAACCTGATCGGCGGGACCTCGGCCGGGGCACGCAACATCATCTCGGGCAACGGCAACGGCGGGATCGGGTTCTTCAACCGGAACGCCACCCGCTCGGAGATCCGCAACAACGTGATCGGCCTGGCGATCGACGGCGTGACGAGCCTGGGTAACGCGGGCAACGGCATCCTCCTTGGCGACTCGGGCGGTAACGCGATCGTGGGCAACGTGGTCTCGGCCAACGGCGGGAACGGGATCTCCCTG
>JANOBY010000599.1:0-7588 GCA_031411935.1 Planctomycetales bacterium
CCCCGCCTGCCAGGAACCCGGGGGGACGGGGCAGACAGGCAAAGATGCCTGCCCCACGGGCCTATGAGGATGCGCCGCATACCCGAATCCCAAGTGGGGCGGGCGTCCCTGCCCGCCAGAACCTCTTCAGTCAGGCAGGGAGGCCTGCCTCACGGGGAAATGGGGACAGGCCGACTTCCCTTTTCCCAACTGGGGCGTGCGGCGTGGGGGGCCTCGGGTGGATTGCCCATCAGGGCTCCGAGGCGGCTCCGAACACGCGGGTTGGCGAGCCCCCCGTGGGCCCCAAATCCCCGTGCCTCACCCGGAACAAATCGGGCTTACGGCTTGAGCTCGCCGACGACGAGGGTGTGGACGTCGAGCCGGGGGACGGTCACGGTGGCGCCCTCGGGCGTGATCTCGGGCTTGAGGTCGAGGCCCTCGGGCTCCAGGCGGATTCGGGTGAACTTGTACTGGGGTCCGAATGCGATGCGGATGTTGTGGATGGGGACGACCTCCTCGCGTAGGGGGACGTCGTCCTCGGGCTTCGCGTGGTGGGCGGTCGTGTTCAGATCGCTGAAGAGGTGGACGACCAGGCGTTCGGAACCTTCCCTGGATTGCCTCATGACGGTGGAGTGGACGCACATGGGGGCCTCGACTTTCACGGGCGACGGGCCCGAGGCGGCCCACTCGATCGCGTGCTTCAGGGCCAGCCTCTGGTAGGGGTAGGCATAAAGATAGTAGGCGGCGTCGAGCCCCGCAGCGAAGTAGACGACCCGCCCCTTGCCGTGGGTCCGAGCGATCACGCCCGGCATGTCGGCGGCCCCCGCGAGGTCCTTCACGCGGATCTTCCCGACGACCCTGGCCTGCGGGTCGGTCAGGGCGACCTTCACCGCGGGGCCCTTGAAGGTCACGGGCACCGGCCCGACATATTTGGGCATCTTGCCCTGGTTGAGGAACGACGCGGTGTCCTGCCGGAAGTCGAACACGCTCTTGCGCTTCTCCCAGTAGTCGGGTCCGATCGCTTTGGCGAAGTTCACGTCAAGTTCAGGCTTCGAGGTCGCGATGGTATCGGGCAGCCCCCAGTAGTCGGCACCAAAGACCGTGGCGAGGGCGAAGTTGTCGCGAGGCGTGCCGAACTCGTCGAACAACGAGGTATCGAGGCTGGCGACGAGCCCCCCTCCGTCGCTCACGAATTGCTCGACGGCCGCAGCCTGGGCGGCATCCAGGCAGGCGGTGTTGGGCATGACCAGAACCTTGTACCTGGCGAGGTCGGCCGGGGTCAGGTTCCAGTCATTGATCACGGCCGTGGGGAGGTGCTCCTCGACCGTCGCGCGAAAGGTCCCCAGGACATTGGCCATATAGCGATCCTCGACGAGCCCGGCCGACCGCCCATAGAAGTTGCGGGTATTGTCGCTCATCACGAGGGCGGCCCAGGGCTCGGGCGACTTGTGCGTGAGCCAGGACTTACGCTTCCGGACGTCGTCCATGGTCGCGTAAAGGTCGTCCTGGACGTTCTCGGGCTGGGAGACCGCGATGCTTGGGGCGGCCCCGTAGGTGAGGGCGAGCATCATCCGGCGGGCGATCTCGGGTTGGGGGAAGCTGTCCTTGCCGTAGGGGTTGCCGTGGCTGAGGATGTAGGGCTCGCTGAAGGCGACCCGGTGGTTGGTGGTGGCCCAGATATAGGCGTTGGCAAAGGCGGGAACGATGGTGGTCCCTCGGTTGGTCTCATCAAGCCAGAACTCCTGATCGGGGGCATCAAGGAGCAGGTTCATGCGGGTCGGCATGTTGCGGGGGATGCTCAGAAAGTGGCCCCACCGGCCCGCGTTGGTGGTCCAGGTCACGAGCGCGAAGTCGGGCTTGATGCCTTTAAGCCGGGTCTGCATCCGCTTGACCAGGTCTTCCATCTTGCGGTCGGCCCAGTGCTGGTAGCGGCGGAAGGCGGGTTCATTCAGGTCGGCGTTGGGGATCTCGGCCTGGGCGTCCTTGCGGTAGCCCTCGCGGCAGGACTGGCAATAGCACACGCCTCCGTAATGGAGGCCATCGAAGCTGAAGGCGTCCACGTCGGGGAACCGTGTCACGATCTCGGCCAGGACCTCAATAAAAAAGTCCCCATAAGGCCCCAGCAAGCAGAGCATCCCGCCGTGAGGAAACTTGACCATGTCGATGGTGGGGATCTCGGTCGTGTCGGTGGCAATCCGTCGCCACTCGGGATGGAGCTCATAGACTTCGCCCTGAAGGCACGGCGGGTACACGCCAAGGATCCTCACGCCCAGACGTTTGTACTCGGCGATGTCTTTTTCCAGGCGATCGGGCGGGACGTGCGGACTTCGCTTCTTGAGGAGCTTGCTATCGTAGTAGGCGTAAAACGGATCGACGAAGCCCATCTCGCTGATGGTCACCCCATGCTTGGCGGCGGCCTCTCGGGCCTTCGTGTCCATGCCCGAGAGGGTGTATCCGCATCCGAGGGTGTCCTGCACCCAGGCCGGGATCTTGATCGCGCGGAACGGGGCCCTGTCGAACGGCTGGGGCAGGATGGTCTCGGCCCAGATGTCGGGGGCCTGAGCCTGAGCCGGGATCGAGAACGCAAGCACGGCGAGAAGGGTGAAGCCTGGGCGCATCGATCGAGCCTCCGTTCGGTTCGGGTCATCACACCGAACGGGAAGCGTACCGGGGCCGGGACGGGAAGTCGAAGATTCTCTCGGCGGCGATCGGCCTCACGGGGCGCTCGGGCCGACCGCGCCGGCGGGGAGCTTGTCGAGGTAGGGCCCGATCAGATCCTCGTACACCCTGGGCGGCGATCCGTGCTCGCGCTCGTAGAGCTGCGTGGCGAGCTCGATCAGGATGGTGGCCCTTGCCCCTTGCTCGCGGTTGATGTCGATGAGGACATCCACGCCGTTGGCGAGGTACTTCGGCAACAGGCTGGCATCGATCTGCCTCGCCAACTCCTGAGGCGTGATCCTTCGCGAGGGGTCCGTGCCCGAGGGATCGATCCCCACGTCGAAGATGCCGGGGGGAACGAGCCTGGGTCGGCGGCTCGGCGGGTCGTCCACATGGGCCGCCAGGTTCGTGTGAATCAATCGCAGGATGCGACGGCTCCGCTCGGGCTCGCGCCTCAGGAACTTGACGCCGGGCCAGTACATGGGGGTGGCCTTGTACCACTCATCCTCACGGATGAATGCCTGGTCCGTGGCGAGCCTGGCATCCAGATGGGATATCGCCCAGCGATAGGTACCCCGCAACGAGCTGGCGAACGAGGGGATCGTGGTGTCGATCGCCTGAGCGTCGGCCAGGGCCAGGCGGAGAAGTTTCGCATCCACGCGCGGGTCGGCCGCCCAGCGAGGGATTGCACTCAGGATGCCCGGCAGGATGGCCGGGTGATAGCCGAGTCGCCCGGAGTGGGTTCCGCTCTCGGCCAGAGTCAGGATATGCCTTTGGGACCGCAAGACCGCGGCATACCACGACCAGGCCCCGGCCATGTCTCCCTGATCCCCGAGCCGGGCGCCCTCGAGCATCGCCAGTATGGGGAACACGATTCGGGCGTCATTCAGGGCCGACCAATGATCCCCGAGTACGTCCATGCCGGGCCGCTCCGTCGCCCGCTTCCATGTCAGGAGCGGCTCGCGGTGAACCTGCAAGGCCTCGCGTACCTCCGGCTTGACCGAGGGCCAGGGAGCGGCAAGCACCTTGTAGATCTCGGTTCGATGCGCGGTCGAGAGCGTGTTCAACCCGGCGGCGGCCTGGACGTAGATCGGGAAGGCGTTGTCGGCCTCGGTCACTGGCGTTGCCCGGTATTCGGCCGCGTCGAACGGGTCGCCAATGTCGGGCAAGCTTCGAAGGCTCTGGCCCCACCAGAGGGAGAAGGCGACCACCGAGAGGATCATCGCATAAAGGAACAGCAGCGTGATACGCTTCCGGCCCCTCGCCCGCTCCACCCACTGCATCGGGGCACTCGCCAGTTCGACAAGCCTCTGCGTCCATCGGGGTTTGGTGGTGACTGTCATCGTGGGACGCCTCCTGAAGGGTCGATCAGGAGGATCGTACCACACTTGTCATAGGACGAGGTGTCCCGAGGTTCAGAACGGCAGGTCGTCCAGGTTTTTTGAGGCCGGGGGTTTGGATTTTGCGGGGGCTTCGAACGTGGCGGTGGCATCGAAGGGGGCCTCGGTGGGCTGTCCTTGTTCGTCGACCCCGGTCAGGAGCGCGACCTTGCGGCTGGCGTTGTCGAGCAGGGTGTGGCACTGGCCCAGAAGGCGGATCCCGGCCTCGTATTGCGCGAGCGCGGCGTCAAGCCCGAGGTCTCCGCTTTCGAGGGCCTTGACCGACTTCTCGAGCTCTCGGAGGTTCGTTTCGAAGCTGGTTTCTTCGGGCATGAATCGGTTCTCCTGGATACGTTTTACGCGGTGAGGGCCGATCCCCTACCCCAGATTCTGCCTTCTCTGCGTGAAACGTCTTTTCATGGATCGATAACACGACTGACGATGGTCCCCGAGGGCAGGCGAGATCGGATCAGGTCGCCGGGCTGGACGTCGTTGAGGGATCGGACGACGGTCCGGCCGTCGTCGCGCAGGGTCACGCTGTAGCCTCGGCCGAGGACCTTTAGCGGGCTCAGGGCCTCGAGCTGCGCGGCGTTCCTGGCGAGCGTGTCGCCCTTGCGTTCCAGGTCGAGGTGCATCGCGCACTTTGCCCGCTCGTGCAGGCGGGTGAGCTCCAGCTTCGCGCGTTCGATCCGCAGGGGGATGGCGCGGCCCATGCGGTCCTGCAGGGCCGACAGCCTGAGCCGGGCCCTCTCGATCGGCTCGTTCACGGCGCGGCCCATGCGCGTGCCCAGGATGTCCAGCGTCATCCTCACCTCGGCCATGTCGGGCAAGCAGCGCGAGGCGGCGTCGGTGGGGGTCAAGGCGCGGAAGTCGGCCACGAGGTCCGACACCGTGACGTCCACCTCGTGCCCCACGGCCGAGACCACCGGCAATCTTGATCCGAAGATCGCGCGGGCCACGACCTCCTCGTTGAACGCCCAGAGGTCTTCGAGGCTGCCCCCTCCGCGGGTGACCACCACGAAGTCCACGTCCTCCACACGGTTCGCCAGCGCGATGGCCTCGGCCACCTCCTCGGCCGCCCCCTGCCCTTGCACCTTGGCCGGGGCGATGAGGATCTCGGCCAGCGGCCAGCGGCGGGTGGCCACCTGCACGAAGTCGCGGATCGCCGCGCCCGTGGGGCTCGACACCACCACGATCCGGCCCGGGTACGCGGGCAGAGGCCGCTTGCGTTCGGCGTCGAACAGCCCCTCGGCCTGGAGCCTCGCCACGGTCTGGCGGAACGCCAGGTCGAGCGCCCCCATGCCGTCGGGCTCGATCCGCTTCACCGTGATCTGGTAATCGCCACGAGGCGCGTACAGGTCGAGCGAGCCCCAGGCCCTTACCGCCAGGCCGTTCTCCAGGTCGAAGGGGATCCTGGCCGCCGCGTTCTTCCAGATCACCGCGCGGATCTGCGCCCCGTCGTCCTTCAGGCTGAAGTACACGTGGCCCGATCGCGGGCGGGACAGTCCGGTGATCTCGCCGGTGACCCCCACGTCGGCGAAGTCGCTCTGCAGGACCGCCTTGATCTGGCCGGTCAGCTCCGAGACCGTGAGCAGTCGGTCGGCCTCGGCGCGGGGGGCAAACAGGGGCATGCTGGCCATGACGATCGCAATCCTTCGCCGGCAACTCGGGGGCCTGAATCCTTCGGGGGAGTATAACGACCATGTCCTCGCAGGGACACGCCGAATCGACATGGGCCGCCTCGCCCCCGATCGATTTGCGCGGGGTCGCCGGGGTCTCGCGACGAGGGTGGCCTTGGGCTTCAACCAGGGTCGGCGGCATGGGGCTCGGTGGGTTCGTTTCGTCAAATGGGACTTCGCCGCGATGTGGCGCTTTCTGCGGTATCCGGCGGGGTTTTGGGTTCGTTTCGTCGAGTTGCGCCGCGTCGCCATGTGCGTATTTTTGCGGAATTTGATGGAATCGCTGTCGTGTTTGCTGCGGAATTTCGCGGAGAGTTGGGTTCGTTTTGAAAAATGGTTCCCTCCGCGATGTCGCGTTTTCCGCGGAACCCGGCGGGGTCGGTGGGTTCGTTTTGTCAAATCGCGTGGCGGCGAGGTCGCGGATTACCCTTGGGCGTGTTGGCATCGAGGCGGATCCTCTTGACCCTCATGATCGTGACCGCCCGCCCGGTCGATCACCTCGGGCGGGCCGAGGGCCGGGGAATCCTCCGCCGAGGTTGCTCCCTTGTAGGGGTCCGGGGATGGGTCTACGATGATCTGCGGGGTCGGGGGTCACGCCCTCAGGCGGGATCCTGGTTGCCCTGGATGGATGGGAAACCTGTGCCATGACCAAGCGATCGTGCGTGGGCCTGGGTCTGATCGTGGCGGCGATGCTGGGCCCCTCGCCGGGGCGGGCCGAGGAGCCGGTCAAGCACGGGTTCGTGGACTCGGGCGGGGTGAAGATCCACTACGCCGAGCGCGGCGAGGGCCCCCTGCTCGTCATGATCCACGGCTTCCCCGACTTCTGGTACACGTGGCGGGCCCAGATGCCCTCGCTGGCCAAAAGCTTCCGCGTGGTGGCCATCGACCTGCGAGGGTACAACGAGAGCGACAAGCCCGAGGGCGTGGAGAACTACGCCATGCCCAAACTCGTGGGCGACGTGAAGGCGGTGGTCGAGCACTTCAAGGCCGAGCGCGCCGTGATCGTGGGGCACGACTGGGGCGGGATGATCGCCTGGACCTTCGCCATGCAGCACCCCGAGATGACGGAAAAGCTCATCGTCCTGAACCTGCCCCACCCGGCGGGCCTCGCCCGCGAGCTGGCCAATAACCCCGCGCAGCAGAAAGCCTCGGCCTACGCCCGCTTCTTCCAGACCCCGGCCGCCGCCGCAACGCTGAGCGCCAAATCGCTCACCTTCTGGGTGAAGGACCCCGAGGCCCGCGCGAAGTACGTCGAGGCCTTCGAAAAGTCCTCGTTCGAGGCCATGCTCAACTACTACAAGGCCAACTTCCCCAAGGAGCCCTACCCGCAGCCCCCCGCCGACCTGCCCCGCGTGAAATGCCCGGTCCTGCTCATCCACGGCCTGGACGACACCGCGCTCCTGCCCGGAGCCCTGAACGACACCTGGAAATGGCTCGACCAAAGCCTGACCCTGGTCACCATCCCCAAGGCCGGCCACTTCGTCCAGCAAGACGCCGCCGAAGAAGTCACCCGAACCATGACCCGATGGCTCGCCCCCTGACGGGATTGGTGCGTCATCACGTTAGATGTTGCCCTCGTTCCTACGCTCCGCGTGGGAATGCCGTCCGCGACGCTCTGCGTCGCCCGCTTGGCCTCTCGACACGGCATGGTCCCTCGGGGAGCACGAACGAGGCGGAGCCTCGAAGACGGCATTCCCACGCGGAGCGTGGGAACGAGGGAAAGGGCTCCCCCCCTGACGGCTGCTTGAAGGCCGTCGGGAACCTGCTCGACAGCGGTTCCCGATTGCTTGGAGCCCAGAGTGATCCTAGTGGGGCGGGGGGGCGAACCCCCCCAAAAAGGGTTAAGGGGGGGCGGGAAGCCCCCCCGTCGATAAAGCCGCGAACACCAACAGG
>JANOBY010000600.1:0-3231 GCA_031411935.1 Planctomycetales bacterium
CCGGCTCGTTGGAACGGACGGACTCGCCGGGGTTCTTCATCCGGTCGGTGATCACGCCAGTGAACGGGGCCCGGATGATGTGCTCTTCCAGCGACCGCAGGGCAAGGGCGTGCTCCGCCTCGTAGAGCTTCTTGGTCTCGAGCGCAACCTGGCGGCCCGCGTCGGCCATGTTCATGTCGGCCGTCGCCTTGGAAAACTCCGAGTCGGAAACGAAGCCGGGGCCCTTCTTCCGAAGATTCACGAGCTTCGCGAGCTCGGAGCGGGCGAGGTCCCTCTGGGCCTCGGCCTTGGCGATCTCGCCCGTGTTCTCGGCCGCCAGCTTGGCCTTGGCCTCGGTCAGTTTAGCGGACTCGTCGTGGAGGTATCCGATTGCATCGCCCCCCTTGACGAGACGGCCGGTCTGGAACTCGATCTGCTTGATCACGCCCTCCTTCAACGCCGAGACGTTGGAGGTCACGACCCAGTCGATCGCCCCGGGGACCACCAGGGTCTGCGAGCTGTTCACAGCCGGCTGTTGGGCGAGGGCCGCCATGGAAACCGCGACCACGGTGGCCGAGGCGAGCGTCACAATTTTCCTGGAGAAGATCATCGCGAGAACTCCGTGAGCCTGTTCTTATCGTGAGCGAGGGAGGACGCGGGCGAGGTCGGCGGCGTCGCCGACCCGCGGGCTGAGATTGATGGGATTACTGTAGAAATGGCCAGCGGAAAAGGACGGTCTCGTGCCAGACCTGGATCACGTCGCGGAGCATCACATAAGCCAGGCGGGCCTCGCCGCACTGGACGCGTGCCCGAACCTCGGCACCGGGCCTGAGGGTCTGGATATTGTTTCGCTTGAGGTAGTCCTGCTTGACCTCGTCCTTGAATCCGACCGTGACCTTGACCACGTGTTTTCCTTCGACGGTCTCCGCCTTCGAGGCGATCCGACGAACGTAGCCCACGAATCGGTGCTCGGGGTCAGTGGCCGTCACGAAGTAGGCCGGTAGGGTCGCGTCGGCGGGCTTCTGGTTATTCGCCTTCTCGCGTTCAAGCTTCGCCCTGGCGGCGAGGATCGGGGCCATGTCCTCATCCGGCACGTCGACCTCGAGGACCCAGTCGCCATCGAGAGCCGCGATCTGGAGCAACTCCTGGCCAACATCCACCGGGCGATTCGTGAGATTCTTCTTCGGCTCCCAGGTCGTGATCATTCCGTCCTGATTGGCGTGGATCTCGAGCTGCTGCTTCTGCTCAAGGATCAGGGCGAGCTGATCGGTCAGGCTCCTCTCCTTGATGTCCGCAAGCTTGCGTTCACCCTGGAGCTGGTTCTTCTCTTCGGGCTTGACCGAACTCTGAGTCAGCTGACGGGTGAGATTGATCCGATGCGCGGAGGCGTCGGAGAGGTCGGCCCGGACTTTTTGCTCTTCCTTATCCAGCTCCTTGTTCTCGATCTTGATCAGGAGCTGGCCCTTCTTCACGAGGTCGCCGTGATCCACGAGGACGTCGGTGATCGTGCCCTGGACCGGGGCGTAGAGGTTGCGACGCGCGTCGGGCAGCAAGGACCCGATGCCCTGGATCGTCAGCGGCCAGGGAACGAAGGCCATGATGCCGATGATCAGAAGAATAGCGCCAAGGACCGCGGCGATCTTGGCCAGCGTGCGGCCCCGGAAAAACCTCGCCGGCGAGCCGATCGCCTTGAGCAGCGGGGCCAGGAAGATCTTGTCGTGTTCCTGGGCATTCCAGAGGGCGGTGGAGGCGTGCCGGGAGACGACCTCGGTGCGCGCCTGGGCGTCGGTCGGGGCCATCTCGTCGCCGATCTGCTCGGCCACCACGCAGCCAAAGACCTCTTTTTCCTTGCCCGCCTCGGTGTCCGGCCGGTGCAGCAACGCGATGATCACAGCCTTGGAGCCGGACTCATCGACGTAGTACTCCAGGGCGTCCCGGATTTCGGGAGGGAACCCGTCGGTCGTGCCTGTGTAGACGAGGTCCTCGCCCGACTGGGCGACAACCTTGCACAGCTTGGTCATCTCGCGGATGAGGTTGGCTCGCTGCTCGACGACTTCCTGGCCGCTCACGGCCTGAACGGCCATGCGGCCGCCGATCTTCATGGCCACCGAGAAGCGGTCGCAGGCCACGAGCCGCTTGCCGTCGTTGGCCACGGCGTAGGCCGTCTCCTTCAGGTCGAGAGAGTTGTGGATCGCGTGTGTAAAATTCTCGAGCTGACCCCAGAGCTTCTGCTGCGACATCATCTGTCGCATCTGGCGGTTCTTGAGGTACTGCGCCGCAAGGTCGCAAAGGTCGCTCACGAACCGCAGGGTGGACTTCTGCGTGGCGGCGCGTCGGGTGGGATCCATGAGGATCTCGACCAGGCCGACGACCTGCTTGTCAACGAGAAGCGGCGCCAGAATCAGAGCGAAGCCCGTCGGGTTGCCCGCGTTGGGCATGCCTTCCACGGCGGCGCCAGGAGGGATGATCTGGGGCTGGCTGGCCTGGAGCATCACCCCGAGCAGGGCGTCGTGCGGCTGGGCCTTCTGGCGATTGTCGAGCAGGCCCGTCTGGCGGAACTCGATCTGGTGCTGAAGCTTCAGGTTGTCACGCCCGTCCTTCAGCCAGAGCACTCCGCCCGAGGCTGCCACCGCCGCGATCACGCGGTTGAGGAACTCGACGTGGAACTCCGCCGGCTGCATGTCCGAATCCGCCAGTTCGGCGATTTCGGCCACGAGTTTGCGGATCTGATTCTTAGTCTGCTCGAGCAGACCGGGATCAATGGTTTCTTCCGCCATGGGAGTTCCCGGGGTGATGGTGCAACCGACAATCGCAGGAGGGCCAGCGGCCTCGCGATGAGCGCCCGGCAGGGCGGGACGGATCGCGTGCGCGTTTCAAACAGAACGGGACACCACCCCGGCCGACCTTCCTTGAGGAAAAATGACGAATCCGACAAGGGAGGGATCGCAACCCGCGTAAATCCTTGCCGAAGAACGGTCTCCGACTTACACTGCACCCAGTCTTTTTTCGGCGGGGAGATGGCGAAGTGGCGCATAAGGGGAAAGTTTTGGTGACCGGTGCGACCGGTCTCCTGGGAAGCCATTTGGTCCAGAAGCTCCGAGGAGAAGGGCGCCCGGTCCGTGCCCTGGTTCGCGCGGGATCGGACGTTCGTTTTCTCGAATCCTTGGGCGTGGAACTCCTCCGGGGCGACCTCACGAACGCCAATGACTGCCGACTGGCGGTCGAAGGGGTGAGCCTCGTCTTCCACTCCGC
>JANOBY010000601.1:0-18798 GCA_031411935.1 Planctomycetales bacterium
GCGTGCGAAAAGCTGCTCGAAAGCGACGTGGACGTGGTCCTGCTCTGCACCCCTCCGGGGTTCCGCCCGATGCACCTCCGCGCGGCGGTCGAGGCGGGCAAGCATGTGTTCGCCGAGAAGCCCGTGGCCGTGGACGCCCCCGGCGTGCGCTCGGTGCTCGAGACCTGCCGGACGGCGAAGCGGAAGGGGCTCTCGGTCGTCTCGGGCCTCTGCCTGCGGTACGACAACGGATTCCGCGAGACCGTCCGTCGGCTCCACGACGGGGCGATCGGCGACGTGGTGACGCTCTTCGCCAACGATTATCGCGGCGGCCGTTGGGCCAGGCCCAAACAGGCCGACTGGTCCGAGATGACCTATCAGATGCGCAACTGGTACAACTTCACCTGGCTCTCGGGCGACTTCAACGTCGAGCAGCATGTTCATTTCCTGGACGTGTGCGCCTGGATCATGAAGGACCGCTACCCCCAGAAGGCGATGGGCATGGGCGGCCGTCAGGTCCTCACGGGGACCGAGTACGGGCAGATCTATGATCATTTCTCCGTCGTTTATGAGTACGACGACGGCGCGAGGCTCGTGAGCGATTGCCGGCAGCAGCCCGGGTGCAAGAGCGACCTCAGCGTGCAGGCCCTGGGCACGCGGGGCAGGGCGGAGCTGTCGGAGCGCCGCAAGGGCATGCGGATCCGGTCGGCGGGGGGCGATTGGTTCTACGACGGCCCCGCCAACGAGATGTATCAGACCGAGCACGACGAGCTTTTCGCCGGCATCCGCGCGGGCAAGCCGCTGAACAATGGCGAGTACATGGCCCACAGCACCTTGCTCGCGATCATGGGCCGGATGGCCGCGTACACGGGGCAGGAAATCACCTGGGAGATGGCCCTGAACTCCGCCGAGGACCTCAGCCCCGAGCGTTACGCCTGGGACGCCTCGCCCCCGAAGTCGCAGATCGCCATCCCGGGCCAGACGCCCTTTGTTTGAGGGATCCGCCCCCAATCGCTCCGATCCACGCCCCTCATGATCGGCAGGAGGATTCGATGCACTCGATGCACTCGGCGGCCCCGGGCGACCTCGATCGCCGATCGTGGATGAAGGCGGCGGCCTCCGGACTCGTCGCGCTGGGGGCGGGCCAGGCCCGCGCGGCGGCGACCGCCGATCCCGAGCCGACCCGGTTCCAGATCGCCTGCATGACCTTGCCCTACTCGCGTTTCCCGCTGTCCAGGGCGCTCTCGGGGCTCCAGGCGGCGGGCTATCGTTACGTGGCATGGGGCACAACGCACCGGGAAGGGGCCCGCGACGAGCCGGTGCTGGCCCCCGACGCGAGCCCCGACCGGGCGCGCGACCTGGGCAAGCGGTGCCGCGACCTGGGCCTCGAACCGTTGATGATGTTCTCGGGCATCTATCCCGAGGCCGACGACGCCCCCGCCGTCCTTCGCGCCCGCATCCTCCAGGCCGAGGCGGCGAAGCTCCCGCAGGTGCTCACCTTCGGCCACACGAAGGGCGGGAACCGCAAGCTCTGGGTCGAGCGGCTCAAGGCCCTGGGGCCGGTCGCACGCGACCATGGCGTGACGATCGTGATCAAGCAGCACGGCGGCGACACGGGAACGGGCGAGGCCTGCGCGTCGATCGTCCGCGAGGTGGACGACCCGGGGATCCAGGTCAACTACGACGCCGGCAACGTGATGGACTACCTGGACGTGGACCCGATCCCCGACATCAAGCAATGCGCCCCGGAGGTCCGCAGCTTCTGCATCAAGGACCACCGCAACGTCCCCAGGGACGAGGACTGCGGCCCCGGGTTCGGCGAGATCGACCACTACCGCCTGCTCCTGCCCGTGGCGTTCACGGGACGAGCCATGCCCCTCTGCTGCGAGAACATCTCCGCGCCGCTCCTGCCCCCGCCCGACCGGGCCGAGGACATCGACGCCCTCGCCCGCCGAGCCCGGGAGTTCCTCGAAGTCGTGACCCGCGGCCTCCAGGCCAGGCGGGGCTAGAGCGACTCCTGGTTGTTCGTCGCGGTCTTCAAGGAGGACGAACGTCCCATTGGGATCTCGCCCCGAGGCGCGTCCCCTGGTCCTGCTCGTCCATTCGGGCTCCCTCCCTGGACCAGGGGTGGTCAAGCCTACCCGTGGCACCCATCAGCGGACGATGGGGTCAGAAGCGAGCACGCGGTGCACGTACGAACGTGGTCACCCTCCCCGACGGATCCTGACCGCGACGCGCCCCCGGGAATCAGTTTCGTCCGCGTCAACGCCTTCCGAAGAGAGGTTCCAAACTCCGCAGATCGGCAGCCGGGGGTCTCGCGATAGTATGAGGCGGAGAGCCTTCGGGCGCCACCCGGTTCGTTGACAATCAGGACCATCAGGACGGGCATGGCCCGACGACGGGGAACCGGCCCTTCGCGAAAACGTGAATTTGCCAAACGAACCCAATTTGGCCTCACGGAGCAAGGGGCATGATCACGCGGATCCGGATCGCAGGAAAGGGTTTAGGTTTCGATCTCGGGGCCATCGGAGGGGGTTGCCGGCGGGAAAACGAACCCAAAACGAAGCCAATTTGGGGCCTTCCGGACGCACAACGAACCCATTCTCCGGGGAGAGCCTCGGTCATCCTCCTTCCATGAGACCGCGTTCGCGAGCCCCTGCGAGGGACGAGGTTGACGACGATCACGGCCGGGCCTTCCGGCCTGGAGGACCAGGATTCGGGCGCGAGCCGATGCATGTGGCCCATCGGGACCTTGAGGGTCTTCGGCAGGTCCTGCCGGGGCGCGGGGGCCAGGAATCGATTTACGCAGCATAATCGGATCAGGCCGAACCCGCCGGGCCGGATCGGGGCGACCTTCGGGCCGGAGTTTGTCGATAGATGCGAAAGTCGCCAGAGACGAGAGTGACGAGCATGAGGCTCAGGACGGGGCCCCACGGATCCGGCAGGAGGCTTCGGGGATGAGGATCAGGACACGGGCGTTGCGGGTCACGCTGGTCGCGTTCGCCGTGCACGCTTCGGCGCGATACGCCGCCGCGCAAGCCCCCACCCTCCCTCCCGAACCCCTCCCTGGCGTGGGGCTACCGGGCTCGGCGTTGGGGCCGTCGCCGGGAGCAGGGGCCAGCCCATTCCAGGTCGAGCCCGGCGCGGACGCCCCGCTTCTGGGCGGGAGGCCCGGCCCCTCGGTGCCCCGGGTCCCCGGATCGATCACCGAGCCTGGCGGAGGCCGCGCCGGCTCGCCGGAAGCCCGGATCCGCACGCCGGCCGTGCTGGCCCCGGCCCCGATCCCCCTCTACGGGACGCTCGCCCTGCCCGAACGGGACGACGAGGGCCCTCCGGGCGGGTTGACGCTCGACCAGGCGATCGAGTGGCTGGTCCGTGAGAACCTCGAGCTGCGCTCCAAGGCCTTCGAGATCCCCCAGGCCCAGGCCGACATCCTCACCGCGAGCCTGCGAGCCAACCCGATCCTGTACGCCGACAGCCAGCTGATCCCCTACGGCCAGTTCTCCAAGGATCGCCCCGGCGGCCCGACCCAGTTCGACATCAATATTACCTTACCCCTGGACGTGACCCGCAAGCGCAGGGCACGGACCGAGGTGGCTTGCCGCGCCAAGAAGGTTCTGGAAGCCCAGTACATGGACGCGGTGCGGGTGCAGATCGACAACCTGTGCACCGCGTATGTGGACGTGCTCGCGACCCGCGAGACGGTGCGGTTCTCGCAGGCCAGCGCCGAGGGGCTCACGAGGATCGCCGAGGTGACCCGCACGCTCAAGGAGCGGGGCAGCCGCACCGAGCCCGAGGTCCAACGCGTGCTGATCCAGAGGAACTCCGCCCAGATCGGCCAGGCCGACGCGGAGGAAGGGCTCCGACGCGCCACCAGGACCCTGGCCGCCCTGCTGAACATGCCGCCCGAATCGTCGAGGGGGCTGGAGTTGCGGGGATCGATCCGCGACACGGCCCCGCCCCCGCCGCTCGGCCCCGAGCTCGCAGGGCTCGCGCTGGCCGTCCGGCCCGACGTGGCGGCCTACCGGCTCGGGATGTCGCGGGCCGAGGCCGACGTGAAGCTCGCCAGGGCCAATCGCTACTCGGATGTGTATCTTCTGGTGCAACCCTACACGTTCCAGAACAATGCCCCGTTCGACACACGAAGCGCACATTCCTGGGCCATCGGCGCCACGGTCCCTCTGCCGGTCTACAACCGGAACCAGGGCAATATCGAACGGGCCCGGCTCAACGTGATGCAGACCCAGACCGAGCTTGCCACGCTCCAGAGGCAGGTCGTGACCGAGGTCGAGCAGGCGGAGCAGGAGTTCCAGGTCACCCGCGCCGCGGTCGCCCGGATCGAGAGCGAACTGCTCACCGGGGCCACCAAGCTGCTCTCGGACAGCGAACAGCTCTACCGGGCGGGGGAGATCGACCTCCTCGACTTCCTGAACGCCCAGCGCGATTACAACGACGTGGTTCGCCAGTACCGCGACACCCTGGTGAGGCACCGGCGAAGCATGCTCAGGCTCAACACCGCGGTCGGCCAACGCATCCTGCCGTGATCTTCCCTGCCTGACAGTCAGACATCAAGACGATCCCGTAGGGCGCGCGGGCCTGCCCGCCAAAACCTCTGTAGGCGGGCAAGGACGCCGCCCTACGGGACCGCAAAACGTCGCTGGATCAGCCATGCTCGTGGGTGAGACTGCGGCGAGAGGTTGCCTCAATGCGCAGGGATCGGGCCGTCCAGGTCCAGCCCCTCGTCGCGCGGGTCGCCGTCAACCACGAGTGTCATCTCCTCCTCGCGCGTCGTGGCGAACCACGGGTAGATGGAAGGGAGGACCAGCGTGGTGAGCAGCGTGGAGGTCACGAGCCCTCCGATGACCACGGTGGCCAGGGGGCGCTGGATCTCGGCACCCGGCGTGTTCGATATGGCCATCGGGAGGAACCCGAGGCCGGCCACCAGCGCCGTCATGAGGATCGGGCGGAGCCGGACCAGGGCCGCATCGCGGGCCGCGTCGGCGGGGCCAACCCCGGTGTCGCGGAGCTGCTCGACCGCGCTGACCCAGACCAGCCCGTTGAGCACGGCCACGCCGAACAGGGCGATGAACCCCACGCCCGCCGAGATCGAGAACGGGAGCCCCCGGGCCGCCAGCGCGAACACGCCGCCGGTGGCCGCCATCGGCACGGCCAGATAGATCAGCGCCGCGAGCCTCAGCGAGCTGAACGAGCTGTAGAGCAGCAGGAAGATCAGCAGCAGGGCCACGGGTACGACAATCAAGAGGCGCTGGATGGCCGTCTGGAGGTGCTCGAACTGGCCGCCCCAGCGGATCAGGTAGCCGGGGCCGAGCTTCACCTTCGCCGCGATCGCCTTCTGGGCCTCGGCCACGAATCCGGAGATGTCGCGCCCGCGGACGTTCACGGCCACGACGGCCCGTCGTTGTACGTTCTCGCGCTCGACCTCGCTGGGCCCCTCCTCGAACTTGATGTCGGCCAGGTCCCGCAGGAGGACGGGACGGCCCTGGGGGTCGGTCACGCGGATGGAGCCGATCTTGTTCGCGTCGTATCGCCATTCGCTGGGAAGGCGGACCTGGATCGCGTGACGGACCTGGCCCTCGAACACGTTGCCGACGGTGGTCCCGCCCAGCGCCGCCACGGCGTCGAGCACGTCGGTGGCCTTGATCCCGTAGCGGGCGAGCTGGTCGCGTCGCACGGCCACGCGGAGCATGGGCAGGCGGCCCGAGGTGGGCGTCTTGATGTCCTGGGCGCCGGGGATCCGGGCCAGGACCCGCTCGATCTCCGAGGACTTGCGGCGGAGGACGTCGAGGTCGGGGCCGTAGAGCAGGACCGCCACGTCGCTCTTCACGCCCGCCACCAGCTCGTTCACGCGCATCTCGATCGGCTGGCTGAAGCCGAAGGCCACGCCGGGCACTCGCGAGGCCAGGGCCTCGTCCATGTCGCGGATCAGCGCGTCGCGGGTCAGCCCCTCGCGCCATTCCTCCTGGGGCTTGAGCAGGGTCCAGACGTCGGTCTGGTGCACGCCCATCACGTCGTTGGCGATCTCGGGGCGGCCGGTCTTGCAGTAGACCGTGCGGACCTCGGGGAACTCCCTGAGGATCGTCTCGATCTGCGTGGACATGGGCAGCGCCCCTTCGAGCGACGCCGACGGGATGCGGACGGCCTCGATCAGCAGGTCTCCCTCGTTCAGCCGGGGCATGAACTCGCCGCCGAGCTGCATGCCCACGGGCACGCTCACGGCGACCAGGGCGAGCGAGGCCAGGACCACCAGCGTACGCCACCGGATCGCGGCGTCCACGGCGGGCGCGTACACCCGCTTGAGCATGCGGACGGGCCAGATCTCCTTCTCCTCGGCCCGGTCCCCAAGAGCCAGCGAGGCCAGCACCGGCATGAGCGTGAGCGACAAAACCATCGAGCCCGCCAGCGCGAAGATCACGGTCAGGGCCATGGGCCGGAACAGCTTGCCCTCGGTCCCTTGCAGCGCGAGGATCGGCAGGTACACGATCGCGATGATCAGCTCGCCGAACATGGTGGGCTTGCGGACCTCGATGGCCGCGTCGCGGACGATGTCCAGCTTGGGCCGGGTGCCGCCCTCGTGGGCCAGGCGTCTCACGCAGTTCTCGACCATGATCACGCTCGAGTCCACGATCATCCCGAAGTCGATCGCCCCCAGGCTCATGAGGCTGGCCGTCACGCCGGTGGCCAGCATGATGTTCGCCGCGAAGAGCATGGACAGGGGGATCGCCAGCGCCACGATCAGGCCGCCCCGCACGTTGCCCAGCAGGAGTAGCAGGACGACGATCACCAGCACTCCGCCCTCGACCAGGTTGTGGACGACGGTGTCCAGCGTCTGCTCGATCAGGTGGGTCCGGTCATAAAGCGGCTCGATCGTCACGCCCGGGGGCAGGGTGCTCTGGAGCCGCGCGATCTCTTCCTTCACGTGCTCGACCACCCGGCGCGAGTTCTGGCCGATGAGCATCATGACCAGGCCGGTCACGACCTCGCCCTCGCCGTCGCGGGTCACGAGCCCGGCGCGGATCATGGGCGCGGCGTGGACCTTCGCCACGTCGCCGATGGTGATCGGCACGCCGTCGCGCTCGTCGATCACGATCGCGGCGATATCCTTGGAGTCGTAGAGCTGGCTCTCGCCTCGGATGTAGCGGGCCTCGCCCTCGCGGACGATGTAGCCGCCCCCCACGTTGGCGTTGTTCGTGCGCAGGGCGTTGAACACGTCGGTCATCGAGAGGCGGTAATTGGCCAGGCGGTCGGGGTCGAGCTCGACCTGATAGGTCTTCAGCTCGCCCCCGTGGGTGTTGATCTCGGTCACGCCGGGCACGCTGCGGAGCTGGTACGCCACGAACCAGTCGAGGGTCGTACGCAGGTCCATCAGCGAGATGCCCTTGCCCTTGACCTGAAATTGGTAGACCTCGCCCAGGGCCGTGGCGATCGGCCCCATCGAGGGCGTGCCGTAGCCCGCGGGGATGGCCTCGGCGGCACGCGTGAGCCGCTCGCTCACGAGCTGCCGGGCCCGGTAGATGTCGGTCCCTTCATGGAACACGATCGTCACAACCGAAATCCCGAACTTGGAGATCGAGCGGATCTGCTCGACGTCGGGCAGGCCGCTCATGGCGCCCTCGACCGGGAAGGACAGGTACTTCTCGACCTCCTCGGGGCTGAGCGCGGGGGCCTCGGTGATGACCTGCACCTGCACGTTCGTCAGGTCGGGGATGGCATCGATCGGGAGGTTGAACGCCGAGTACACGCCGAGCCCCGCCACCAGCAGGGTGACGACGATGACCATGAAGCGATTGTGCAACGCACCGTGGATGATGGCGTTGAGCATGGGGGTCTCACTCCTCTTCCTGGTTCTGGAGGATGAGCTCGCTCTTCAGGGCGAACCCCCCGGACGTGACCACGGAGTCGCCCGGCTTGAGCCCCGAGGCGATCGCCCGCTGGCCGTTGACCTCGCGGCCGAGCGTGACGGGCTGGGCGGTGAACGTGTGCCGGTCCTTGCCCGGCACGAAGACGACGGACTGACCCTCGATCTCGACCACCGCGCCCGACGGGACGACCGTGACCGTCTCCGCGCGGGAGCTGTCGATCGCGACCCGGACGAACATGCCGAGCTTCAAGAGCCCCTCGGAGTTGGCCGTCTCGGCGAGCAGGACCACGGTCCGGGTGGTCGGCTCGACCTGCGCCCCCATGGTCAGGACCCTGGCCGTGAACTCGCGGTCGGGATAGGCCGTGGCCGTCACGCGCACGGTCGCGTCCTTCAGGCCGGTGATCGCGGCGAAGTCCGACTCCGACACGTTCGCCACCACGCGCACCTTCGACAGGTCGGTCAGGGTCATGAGCACGTCGGCCGGCTCGGCCCTCTGGCTGGGCACGGCGGCGCGGGCGACGATCGTTCCGTCGAACGGCGCGACGATCGGGTAGATCGTGAGCTCGCCGGGCTGCCCGTCCAGGGCCTTCTCGGGTCGGGCGACCAGGTCATTCAGGTCGGCCGGGACGCCCAGGATCCTCAGCCGTTCGCCGGCGTCGATCACCGCGGCCTCGGCCAGTCGGACCTCCTGATCGGCCTGCCTCTTGAGCCTGCGGGCGTCGTGGCGGACCTGCTCGAGCGCGGCCTCGAACCGGGCCTGAGCGCCCTCGCGGGTGTGCTGGGCCACGGTCGCGGCGTGCTCGCCCACGATCTTCTTCTGGAACAGGGCGCTT
Source organism: Planctomycetales bacterium (assembly GCA_031411935.1). Taxonomy (GTDB): domain Bacteria; phylum Planctomycetota; class Planctomycetia; order Isosphaerales; family Isosphaeraceae; genus JAQGHR01. Next base: position 8,692 of record JANOBY010000601.1, read on the forward strand.
TGCTTCTCCTCCTCATGGCGAGCGATGTCCCACTCGGCGTAGGCGGAGAGCAACAGGGCGCGGTCGTTGCCAAGCGGCCTCGAGGCGAACTCCTTCTCGATCGTCGGGGCGGGCAGTTGCTTGCGGAGGGCCGGGATCAGGTCGGCGATGTTCGCCTCGACCTCGGTCCGCCACTCGGACTCGGTGCGGGCGATCGCCAGGTCGCGCTGGCGGCCCCGCAGGTTCAACCTCGCGGTGGCCACGTCGGCGCTATCGAGCGTGACGAGCAGGTCGCCGGCCTTGACCGACTGGCCCAGCAGCACGGCCACCGAGCGGATGATGCCCGGGACTCTTGAGCGGATCTCCACGCTGCGGTCCACATCGGCCTCGATTCGGCCGGGGACGCTGACCTCGAACGGCAGGCTAACGGTGGTCGCCGTGCCGATGGCCAGGCCCGCCGCCGAGGCCTTCTCCTCGGAGACGGTGACCGCTCGCTCGGCCGGGGCCGAGGCGGGCTCGGCCGCGACCGCAGTTGCGGGGACCTCATGGGTCGCGGACGCCGTCCGGCCCCGGACGAACACGTAACCCAACGCAAGGGCCACGGCAAGCCCCAGCACGGAACCGACGCCCACGAGAAGCCGACGGCTTCGGACAGGCCAACGCATGAATGAGCCTCCTCCCGGCTCCGCGCCCCGAGGCCCTCGTGGGCCCGGCGAGGATCGACGGGTTGACGGATGGAATGGAATGTGCGGAATGCTCGAGCGCAGGGGCGGGTCGCGAAGGCACGAGACGCGAGATCAGGCCCGCATCGGCCCACGCGCAAGGCGGCTCAGAGGCTCAGCACGTCCATCGCTGGAGGAGCGCGGAGAGGCCCGATCGCGGGGGAAAGGTCGAGGTGAAGGCGTGGGCGAACGACGGCCCGCAGCCAGACCAGCCCGGATCCTCTTTCAGGTCCGAGAACGGAGACCGGGGGGGCATCGGCGAGAAGTCGGACGACGAACGCTCCTGGAGCCGGATCGGCCCCGAAGACGCCAGGCGGGGCGCAGCGTCCGGGGTCATCTCCGGAAGTTCATGGGCGTGCGAGTCGATCCGGGGCGACCCCTCGGGCGAGGAATCCTCGGGCAGGCTGACCGGCGGGAGCCAGTGCCAGTGGAGCGTGGCCACCTCCACCGACCCGCGTGCCTCGGGGTGCCAGCGCAGGAGATGATCGTGCAGGCGGCAGACCTGGCGAGGCCCATCCTCATGGCGGATCACATGGTAATCGGCCACGGGCAACGGCAGATGGCCGAGCCCGAGGAGCAGCACGGCGATGGTCAATCGCTGAAGGCGCCGCACGGGGGTGGGCCGGGGTAACCACATGCCGGGCTAATCCTTTGAATCGCGTCCAGGCGGACGGCCCCCCTATTATTTCACCAAATCCCGACAGATTCAACCGCAACCGAGCGCAATCGCCCCGGTTGCGGTCCCCGGCGTTGCCCCTTCTTGGCCTTAGGGCATGAGATCCCGCGGCCGGGTCCACCGACACCGACACCGAAGGCCGTCGCGCTTTTCCCCGAATCGGAAAACCTTCGGGAGGCCTTTGTCCGCCCGGCCGGGATTGCGCCTTCTACTAGGTAGCAACGGACGATCTCGTTCCGCACCAGGGGCCGGACCTCCACCAGGGACGTGGAGGAGTCCGCCGACGAGGCGTGGCGCGGACCTCGACATCGGCGACGTTCGCCTGGCTTTCGAGCAGGCTGGGAACCCCTCCGCCGCGGAGGGGCCGCGTCGTTGCGCCCATCGTCTGGGCGAAATCTCTCAACACGATTTGACCTCTCCGGGGAGACTCATCATGGCGGGTTCGTCGCGGGACTGGCGGGGCAGGGCGGGAAGGACGTGGCCGGCGGCCCGGGCCTCGCAATCCCGGCGCAGGGCTCGCCCGGCGCTGGAGAGGCTTGAGGATCGGCTGTCGCCCGCGGCCGACCTCTCCCTGGTGGCCGGAGGGCTGAGCGCCTCGCTGTTCTCGGGCCTGCAGGACCGGCTGAACTCCGACGCCTTCGCCAGACCGGTGCCCGTGGTGGGCGATCAGCTCGCCACGCTCGCCGCGGGGCAATTCCTCGCCCAGATCGGCACGGATCTGGCCGATTTCGCCCCCGCCCAGGCGACCGTCACGGGCATCCTGGCCGAGCTGGACGGGCAGCTCCGCGACTGGCTCCGGCCCTCCGTCGGAGGGGTCCCCTCGATCCGTTCGGTCGGGATCGATGGCCAGGACCTGATCCTCTTCCAGGTGGACCTGCGCGGCTCCTTGACCGTGATGGCCAACATGGAGCTGGACCTGGGCGACGAAGGCACCTTCGCCTTCTACGACTACGTGGCCGACTCCAAGACCGGCATCGCCGACACCGAGGGCAAGGTCAGGCTCCAGGTCGACTGGTCGCTGGACCTGGAATTCGGAGTCGAGAACTCCACCTTCTTCGTCTCGACGGTCGACGCCAACGAGCTGAACGTGGACGTGACCGCGCAGCTCGGGCCCGACTTCCTCGCCCAGGGCAAGATGGGCATCGTCCCCGCCAGCTTCGCCTCGATCGACGGGAAGCCCACGTTCTTCCGCGGGGCCTATCGCACCGACCTGCGTGACCCCGGCAACGACGGTCGCCTCACGCCCGACGAGTACGCCACCAGCGCCGTCGTGGCCACGCTCGGCGGCCAGGACCTCAACGCCGACGGCCTGGCCGACGGGCCGGCGATCGCCGACATCAACCTGAAGGTGCAGGGCAGCTTCCTGCCCAAGGCGATCGACCCGGCGCAGTATTCGGTCCTGGGGCTCAGCCTCGGCAAATTCTTCAACCTGAACTACGAGACCGACCTGCACTACGGGGTCTCGTACGCGAACATCCCCACGACCTCCGAGGTGTACGGGACCGAGACGGCGGTCACGTTCACCGACGTGCAGATGGACATCTTCCCCCTGTTCACGCAGTACATCAAGCCGATCATCAAGCGGGTGCAGGACACCTTCAAGCCGGTCAAGCCGATCATCGACGCCCTCACCTCGCCGATCCCGGTCCTGGGGGAATTCCTCGCGAGCCTGGAAGGCGCGTCCGGATCATTCACCCTGCTCGACCTCGTCCGCATCTATTACACGCAGACGCGGAACGACCCCCAGGGCTACAGCCGCATCGGCGCCGGCGTGCAGCTCATCAAGGACGTTCTCAACTTCAAGCTGAGCACGCTCGACGACGTGGGCGAGAACGCCAAGGCCAGCCTCGGGACCTTCGCCGCGAACTCGAAGAAGAGCATCCTCAGCTCCAACCTCGACGGCAACCTGCGCGAGAACCTGAAGAACCAGAGCGCGGTCGGTCAGGGGGCCAAGAAGGTCCTGACCGACTTCCAGAGCGACTTCCAGTTCCCGTTCCTGGACGACCCGGCGCTCCTGTTCCGGATGATCCTGGGGGACGACACGGTCGACCTGTTCAAGTTCAACCTGGAATTCGAGCTGGGCCTGGAGTACACGCAGTTCTTCCCGCTGTTCTACGGGATCGGCATCAGCGTGTACGGCAGCGCCGGGGCGAAGTTCAACATCGGCGTGGGGTACGACTCGAAGGGCCTCGTGGACTTCCTGAAGATCGTCGACAACCTCGAGGTCAAGAGCTTCGACACGATCAAGGACGCGGTCAAGGACAACGTGAAGCTCCTCTCCAAAGGGCTCTACTTCGACGACCACAACGCCCGGCCCGACCTGGGCGACAACAACGACTACGACGACCCCGAGGCCACCCTGTACGTGAATTTCGGGATCGGCCCGGGCTTCGGCATCGACCTGAAGATCATCAAGGCGTTCCTCACGGTGCAGGGGACCGTCGGCGCCGACTTCTTCTTCGACCTGAACGACCTGCCGACCGACGCCGACGCGGACACCGACCCCGGCACCTACACCTACGACGGCAAGATCCGCCTGGACGAGTTCCGCACCATCGTCGACGCCAGCCCGAAGAATCTGTTCAACATCAGCGGCGACCTCCGCGCCGGGCTGCGGCTCCAGATCACGATCGAGGCCGGCATCCCGCCCACGCTCTTCAAGATCTTCGACTACAGCAAGCAGTTCCTCGACGAGGTGGTCTACAACTTCAACATCTATCAGCCCAACGACCAGGAGATCCTGGCGGGGATCGTGCCCGACGCCGTCCCCCAGCTCGGCACGCTGAACGCGGCCACCGGCGTGCTCACCCTGAACGTGGGCGACCGAGCCTTCTTCCGGGGGGCCGAATTGCTCACCACCGATGAGGACTACGAGATCGTGGGCCTCGGCCCCGACGCCGCCCATCCGGGTCGCTATCGCGTGCTCGTGCTCGCCTTCAACGGGTCGTACGAGCAGGAATTCGACAACGTGGCCGCCGTGTACGGCGACTTCAAGGGCGGCGACGACCGCGCGACGATCTCGGGCGATTTCGGCGGCGATGTCTCGGTCTTCGGAGGGTCGGGCAGCGACCGCCTGATCCAGAGATCCACGGGCCGGGCTTATTTCTACGGCGAGGACGACTCGGACGTGCTCCGCGGCGGAGGCAGCAACGACAACCTGGACGGCGGCGGGAGCAACGATCAGATCGACGGCGGGGCCGGCAACGACGCGATCGTCGGCACCGGTTGCGGCGACATCCTCATCGGCGGACTCGGCAACGACACGATCGAGGGCGGGACCGGCAACGACTTCCTGGACGGCGGCGAGGGGGACGACTCCCTCTACGGCGGCGACAACGAGGACTACCTCGACGGCGGCCCGGGCAACGACAGGATCTTCGGCGAGCAGGGCGGCGACCTGGCGGTCTGGCAGGTCGGCGGGGGGGACGACACCATCGACGGCGGGGGGGGCGGGCTCGACTACCTGACCGTCCTCGGCGGCCAGACGCCCACGGTCACGCCCCGGCCCGACGGGTTCAACGAGACCGTGGTCGTGCCCGACAACGACGAGTTCAACCTGAGCCAGGTCGGCAACCAGCTCCGGCTCGCCACGCAGAACGGCACGATCATCGTCTCCGGGCTGAACACGTTCAGCCTCTCGACCGGGGCGGGCTCGGACCGCGTGACCCTGAACAACATGAAGGGATTCCCGCTCGAGAACCTCACGCTCGACCTGAAGTCGCCCGAGTCCTCCGCGAACGAGGCCGACGAGCTGATTCTGAACCTGGGCAACGACGACGACTTCCTCGACCTCTTCGCCCAGGACTCCAGCATCGCCACCAGCGAGCTGACCACCGACGCCAACGGCCGACCGGCCATCAAGCCCGGGGTGGCCCAGCAGACCGTCCTCAGGGGCGAGGCCAACACCCTGCAGTTCCTGCTCAGGAACTCGCTCCGCGCCACCGACACCGTGAGGGTCCAGGGCAACGACGGCAACGACACGATCCGCATCCTCAACGGCACGGCCTCCCTCCAGGCGACCGACCTGGCGCGGTTCCTGATCGACGGCGGGATCGGCGGCGATCGGCTGGTCAACGGCGCCTCGGGCGGGGTCACCCTCCTCGGCGGCCCCGGCAAGGACTCGCTCGTCGGCGGGGCCGGCCCCGACTGGCTGGAGGGGAACGAGAACGACGACGACATCACCGCGGGCGCCGGCGACGTGCTGGTCAGCGGCGGATCGGGCACCGACATCATCCGCTTCGACGACACCGGGCGTGCCGAGACCGACGGCCGCGTGGAGGTCGCGATCTACCCCTCGGCGATCGCCCTGCGTCGCCCGTTCCAGCCGCTCTCCGTGCTGAACCTGGACGGGTTCGAGTCGATGGAGGTGAAGCTCGGCCCCGGCCTGGGCTCGACCGGGGCGGGCAACCTCGTGAGGGTCGTGGACACCATGCCGGGCGCGGTGAACATCTTCGGCGGGGAGCTCGCCGACGAGTTCCTCGTCGTGGCCAACTCGGGGCCGTTGGGCCTCTACGGGGAAGGCGGCGACGACCTCTTCCGCCTGGGGGCGGGAACCGGGGCGGTCCCGGCCCTGGCGTTCACCACGCAGATCCAGGGGCAGATGGGCTCGGACACGATCGAGCTGGACAACTCCGCGAGGTTCACGCCGCTCGCGGCCCGGGTGACCGCCAACGGGCTCCAGAACTTCGGCACCGGCGGCCTGCTCGCGTACGGAGGCGTGGAAACCCTCTCGCTGAAGCTGGGCGGCGGCAATGACGTGATCACCTTCGAGCCAAGCGCTCTTCAGACCACCCGGATCGTGGACGCCGGCGGGGACGACCGCGTGCAGCTCGAGATCCCCTCGGCGCTCACCTCGACGCCGTTCGGCGGGTTCGACCCCATCGACGTCGAGACGCTGGTCCTGAACGACGCAGGCCGCACCGCGGCGGTCGCCTGGAGGGCGGTCGACGGCCTGGTCTCGGCCGGCTCCACGCCGATCGTCCAGACCGAGGGCTTCGGCCGCACGATCCTCAACGCCGGCACCGCGACGACCGACTCGCTGCTCGTGAGCAACACGACCGACACCTCGCTGCTGGTCACGGTCAACGGCCCCGACGTGCGGATCGACAGCGGCCGCGAGGTCCTCGACCGCGCGACGTTCCAGGGCACTTCGAACCTGCCCTACACCCGGGACCTCACGGCCAAGGTACGGTCCGGGCCGCTGGTGGCCAGCCCCGACGGCCGGTTCATCTACGGCCTGGCCTATCAGAGCCTCAGGATCTGGCGTCGCGAGGACTCGGGCCGGATCTCGCTCGTGGACGTGATCGTGCGTGGCGAGCCCCGCTCGGGCGGGCTCTTCGTCGAGGCCATGACCGACCCGAACGACCTGGTCCTCAGCCCCGACGGCCTTTACCTCTACGTGCTCGACTACAACGGTGGCCTGGCCGCCTTCCAGCGCGACCCGTCCAGCGGGGCCGTCCGCTACCTGGGGGCCGCGTCCGACTCCCTTCTCGCCACGGCGTCGAGCCTGATCATCTCGCCCGACGGCCGCGACCTCTACGCGACGACCGAGTCGGCCGTCGTGCGGATCGACGTGGTCAAGCCCTCCGTCCCTCTGGTCTCCCAGGCCTACAGCGTCCCGGGCGGCATCAAGCGTAACGCCGAGAGCAACACGCTGGTCATGAACGCCGCGGGCACCCGACTCTACGTGCTCGCGGAACCCGCGGTCAACAACCTGGAGGGCATCCGCACGTTCGAGCGGAACCCGTCCACCGGGGCGCTCACGTCGCGCGGGGATACGTTCCAGGAGGCGGTCTCCTCGCCCTCGGCGATCGCCCTGAGCCGGGACGGTCGGTCGCTCTACGTCCTGTACGGCGCCCCGGACGCCGGTGCCATCTCGGCGGGCTTGATCGTCTACTCACTGAACAGCCAGGGCCTGCCCGTCCAGCAGCAACTGATCCGCGAGGGCAGCCCCGTGACCGGAGGGGGCGTGGTCCAGGGCCTGAGCGGGGCCTACGAGCTGGCCGTGAGCCCCGACGGCCGATTCGTCTACGTGTCGGCCTCTCCCTACGTGATCCCCTCCGACGCCACCGACGGCATCGCCATCTTCAGCCGCAACACCTCGACCGGCGCGCTCACGTTCCTCCAGCGATTCACGCCCGAGAACGTGGTCGACGTGTCCAGCCTGCTGTTCGTCGGCGATGACAGCGACACCCTGTACGCCGCCGTGACTGACAATCACAACCGGACCGACGACCCCACCGCCGGGAGGTTCACGCGGAGGATCACGGTCTTCAAGCGATCGGACCCCGCTACCGGGGCCCTGCAAACCTTCCAGACGATCAACCAGGAGTCCGAGAACGCGATCCTGGGATTCACCCAGGTCCTGTTCAACGGTAACACGATCGGTTACGGCCTGTCCCCCGACAACGGGGCGCTCGCCATCCTGATCCGCAACACGACCACCGGGGCCGTGACCATGACCGACGTGGCCAGCGAGTCGGGCTCGGTGGACGGGCTCCGGGGCGCCCGCCGCATGGCCCTGAGCCCCAACGGGGCCTCGCTCTACGTGGTCAGCCCCGAGGAAGATTCCGTGGCCGTGTTCGCCGTCCAGGGTTCGGGCCTCGCGTTCCTGGCCGCCTACAAGCAGGGACACTCCTCGGGCTCTCAGTTCATCGACGGCCTGGCCGGGGCGGCCGACGTGGCCGTGAGCGCCGACGGCAAGTTCGTCTACGTGCTCGGCGGCCGGCGGGACAGCTCCGGCGAGCTCCAGCGGAACCGCATCGCCGTCTTCTCGCGCAAGGCCGACGGCACGCTCCAGTTCGTCCAGTATGAGTCGAGCTCGAACTTCGAAGCCGCCAGCAAGCTCGCGGTCGGGCCCGACGGAAGGCTCTACGTGGTCTCGCCGTCGAGGGACTCGGTCGCGATCTACAACGTGAACTCCGCGAACGGCAACCTGACCCTGTTCCAGCTCCTGCGCACCGGCCTGAGCGGGCTCGATGGGGCCGTGTCGCTGGCCTTCTCGCCCGACGGATCCCATCTCTACGTGTCGGGCCGCGACGCCGACGCGATCACCGTCTTCGGACGCAACGCCGCCGGCCAGTGGGCCTCGCTCCAGCTCGTCCGCGAGGGCTTCGCGGGCGTACGCGGCCTGGACGCGGTGGGCGACCTGGCCGTGAGCCCCGACGGCCTCACCCTGCTGGCGATCAACGGCCTGGACAACTCGGTCACCGCGTTCGACCGCGACCCGATCACCGGCCTGTTGACCTTCGCCCAGAGGCGCAGGAACAGCTACGGCGGGGCCCCCGGGCAGAACGTGTCGCAGGCGATCGCCGTCGTGGGCAACTCGCTGTATGTAAGCTCCTCGGGCCGAAACGGCGGCGAGGGCGGTCTGGCCACCATGACCGTGGGCGGCCTCTCGGCACCGCCCTTCACGTCGCGAATCTCGTTCACCGGGATCGAAGTCCTGACCGTGACCACTGCCGGCGGAGACGACGTGGTCAACGTGATCACCACGAGCGTCCCGACCGACCTGAACACCGGCGCCGGGGCCGACGACCTGACCGTCCAGACCACGGGCGCCGGGCTGCTCTTCCGGGCCTCTTTGGGCGAGGACAACGACTCCGCCGTGGTCCGCGCCGCGGGCGGCCGGGTCGAGATCGGGGGCGAGGCCGGGGACGACTTCCTCCGCCTGATCACCCTGCCCGCGAACGTCACCGCCAACCTCGACGGCGGGGACGGCCTCGACGAGTTCCGCGTGAACGGCTCGACCTCGCTGGGCTCGATCGAGGTGACCGGGGGAGGCCAGCCCGCGGGCTCCCTGGGCGATGCGCTCTTCTTCGACACCCAGGGGCGGCTCCTCCGGTCCAACTCCGACGTGACCCCGCCCGACGGCAAGCTCCGCCTGGTGGACGCCGACAACACGACGAACTTCTTCGACGTGGAGCGGGTGAATATCCTCAACCTCCCGCTGATCGCTCGCCTGGACGGCCCCCGGTTCCTGTTCGAGGGGGCGACCATCGGCGCCGGGCTCATCTCCGCCGCCCGCTCGACCCTGCCGACCGACCGCGTGGTCACGGCCGACTGGGACCTGAACGGCGACGGCCAGTTCGGCGACGCCAGGGGCCTTGAGCCCGGGCTCTCGTGGGACGACCTCGTGGCGCTCGGCCTGGACGACGACGGGAGCTATCCCATCGCGGTCAGGCTCACGACCGATCGCGGCGAGACCGACTTCGCCAGCTCGACCCTCACCATCGCCAACGTGGCCCCACGCAACCTGACCGTGGGGGGTCAGGACGGCGTGGTCGGGTCGCCCGTGACCTTCTTCGTCTCGGCAACCGACCCGGCGGACGCCCTGACCTACGAGTTCGACTTCGACGCCAACGGCTCGTACGAAGCCAGCACCACGTCGGAGACGATCCAGCACATTTTCACCGCTCCCGGGCGCTACACCGTGCGGGTCCGCGCCAACGACGGCGACGGCGGGACCGTCCTCTCGGCGACCGTCGTGAACATCGTCGCCGCCGTGCCCACCGTGGCCACGATCTCCACCGCCGGGCCCAGGGACGAAGGCTCGCTGGCCACCATCAACCTCGGGGCGACCGGGCCCGGCGCGGGGGCGATCACCTCCTGGTTCCTGGACTGGGGCGACGGCAGCCGCTCGGAGGTCGCCGCCGGGGCGACCGGCACCGCCACGCACCGCTACGCCGACAACGGGACCTTCACCGTCACGGCAAGGGCGATCTCGCCCAC
>JANOBY010000602.1:0-9774 GCA_031411935.1 Planctomycetales bacterium
GTGCTCACGGCCACGACCACGCTGATCTCGCCCAGATCCATGTGCCCCACGCGGTGCACGATGGCAACCTTGAGGATGGGCCAACGTCGGGCCGCCTCCTCGGCGATCTCGTTCATCGTCTTGAGGGCCATCTCGGGGTAGGCTTCGTAGTCGAGGCTCGACGTGCGGCGGTCGCCCGTCATCTCGCGCACGGTGCCAAGGAAGGAGCAGACCGCCCCCGCGTTGTGATCCCTCACCCAGTCGGTCACGGCCTGGTGGTCGATCGGGGCCTCCACGATCTCAATCAAGCGAACCTCCGCTGACGGGGGGGATCACGGCGACTTCCGAGCCAGGACCAATCGCGTGCGAGTCGTCCACGTACGCCGAATCCACCGCCATGCGAAGATGCGGCAAGGTGACGGCCAGCGCGGGGATGGACCTGACCAGGGCCTCGCGGACCGTCGCCACGGTCGCGGGTTCGGCGACCTCGACCGTCACCGAGCGAGTTCCCGCGACCTGCCGGGCCACGGCGAAGAGATGGATCACGACAACCACGAGGCGTCTCGCTTGCTCACTCAGGTTCCCAGCCGCTACTCTGAGTTTGACGGATCGGCCACGGTCCTACAAGCGAGGTTCGCGAGGCGACGGGGAAACACACGCCGATGGCGGTATTGACGGAGCCTGAGGAAGACGGGCCTGCCATCCAGGTGCGGGGGGCCCGCGTCCACAACCTCCAGAACATCGACGTGGACATCCCTCGCGACCGGCTCGTTGTGTTCAGCGGGGTGAGCGGATCGGGTAAGAGTTCGCTGGCCTTCGACACGATCCACGCCGAGGGCCAACGCCGCTACATCGAGGGCCTGTCCGCTTACGCCCGACAGTTTCTCGACCAGCAGGAACCGCCCGACGTGGACGCCGTGGACGGGCTCCCCCCCACGGTCTCGATCGACCAGCGATCGGGCATAGTCAGCGCCCGCAGCACGGTGGGCACGATCACCGAAATCCACGACTATCTTCGTCTCCTGTATGCGAGGGCAGGGACCCCTCACTGCCCGAGGTGCGGCCGCCCGATCCGCCGGCAGACGCCCGACCAGATCGTGACCGAGGTCATGGCACTGACCGAAGGAACGAAGCTTCTAGTGCTCGCCCCCATGATTCGCGGGCGAAAGGGGTCGCACGTCGAGACCTTCGCCACGATCCGACGCGAGGGCCTGATCCGCGCCCGTGTGGACGGCGCGACGATTGAGATCGGCGAAGAGCCGCCCAGGCTTGCGAAGACGAAGGTCCACACGATCGAGGCCGTGGTCGATCGCCTGGTGATCCGCGAAGGGATCCGACCTCGGGTGGCCGAGAGTGTCGATCGGGCACTGAAACTGGGCGAGGGGACGGCGATCCTCTCCGATCCGGCGGGCGTCTCACCCGATCGGATCCTGAGCGTGAATTTCGCCTGCCCCGAGTGCGGGATCGGGATCGAGGAGGTCGAGCCCCGGACGTTCAGCTTCAACAGCCCTTACGGGGCCTGCCCGACCTGCACGGGGCTCGGCAAGGTCCGAGTGTTTGATTCCGAATTGCTCATGAGGGATCGGTCAAAGTTGCTCGACGAGGGGGCGGTGGACCCCGCGGCACTCGCTCAGGCCCGGAAGCTCGCCAGGACGTTGCCTCTTGACTCGCGTAGCCCCGTGAAGGAGTGGCCGGAAGGGGTGGAGGCCGAATTTGTCGCCGCCCTGGAGAAAGTCCTGGGGCATGACTTCGAGCAGGCCAAGGGAGAACGGCAGAAGGCGGCGATTGAGCTATTGAGGATCGACCAGCCTTGTCCGGCTTGCAAAGGTTCCCGACTCAGGCCCGAGGCCCTGGCCGTGACGCTGGCCGGGCGGTCGATCCGCGAGGTCGTCGGCCTGTCGATTTCCGAGGCACGCGCATTTTTCGAGACGATCGGCTTCCCCGACGACCTGCAGAGGATCGGTCCGCCCCTGGTTCGCGAGATCCTCGGGCGGCTCGATTTTGTCGCGAGGGTGGGGCTGGACTATCTTTCGCTCGACCGTGGGGCCGACACGCTATCCGGTGGGGAACTCCAGAGAGTCCGGCTCGCTCGGGAGATCGGCGCGGGGCTGGTTGGGGTTTGTTATGTCCTCGACGAGCCGACCAGCGCGCTCCACCCTCGGGACTCCGACAGACTGATCGCCAGCCTCAAGGAGCTGCGAGACGCGGGCAACACGGTGCTTGTGGTTGAGCATGATGAGGCCATGATCCGCGCCGCGGACTGGGTCGTGGACCTCGGACCGGGCGCGGGGACCGAGGGGGGGAGGATCACGGCCCAGGGACCGCCTGAGACGCTCGATCCATCAGAGGGTTCAGCGACTGCGAGGTTCCTGAGCCGCAAGACACCTACGGCCACGGGACCATCCGACCGCCTGGCCCGGAGCCCCCGTGCGATCGAGATCCGGGGGGCCCGCGAGCATCATCTCAAGGTCGCCGAGGCCCGACTCCCGATCGGGTGCCTCACCTGCGTGACGGGCGTGAGCGGATCGGGCAAGAGCAGTCTGATCGAGGACACCCTCGCCCCGGCGGTCCGTCGCCACCTGAAACAAGGGGGGCCGAAGCCCGGAGCCTTCGACGAGATCCTGGGCATGGATGCCATCGAGGCGATGGTGAACGTCGATCAGTCGCCGATCGGGCGGACGCCCCGCTCGATCCCGGCGACCATCGTGGGGGTTTTCGATGAGATTCGCAAGGTTTTTGCACTAACGAGGGAGGCCAAGATCCGCGGGTACGGCCCGAACCGATTCAGCTTCAACGTCAAGGGCGGTCGATGCGAGACCTGCGCGGGGCAGGGCGTCCGCAAGATCGAGATGCAATTTCTGGCCGACCTGCTCGTGACGTGCGAGACTTGCGGGGGGCAGCGCTTCAACCGGCCTACACAGGAGGTACGGTTCAAGAACCGATCGATCGGCGACGTGCTGGCCATGAGGGTGGACCAGGCCGCCGACTTCTTCGACGCCGTGCCAAAGGTGCGACGCGGCCTGCTCGCGCTTCGAGACGCGGGGCTTGGCTACGTCACGCTCGGGCAGTCGAGCACGTCGCTCTCGGGCGGAGAGGCCCAGAGGGTGAAGCTCGCCACCGGCCTGAATCGGGCATCGGCCTCGCGGACCCTCTACCTCCTCGATGAGCCCTCGACGGGGCTGCACGCCTCCGATGTGGAGAACCTGATCGGGATCCTCGAACGTCTTGCTGACCAGGGCAACACGGTCATCGTGATCGAGCACAACCTGGAGATCATCCGAAGGGCCGACTGGATCGTTGACCTCGGCCCAGATGCGGGCGAGAAAGGTGGAGAGGTCGTGGCCATGGGCACGCCCGAACACCTGACCCGCGTGGAAGCGAGCTGGACCGGCCTCGCCCTCAAGAATCTCGCCCGGAACCCGATTTGAAGGCCGCTATGTGATTCTCTGCGAGCCGGTCCGATGATAAGGTGCTTTCCGCACGAGCCCGAGGGCTCGAGACCGGAAGGCAAGCCTGGGAGTCTGTCATGGCTGGAATCGGGATCGTCGGCATCGGCTTCATGGGGATGATTCATTACCTCGCAGCGAGAGGATTGACCGGGGGGCGGGTTGTTGCGCTTTGCTCGCGGGACGCCAAAAAAAGGGCAGGAGACTGGACCGGGATCCAGGGCAATTTCGGACCCAAGGGTGCCCAGATGGACCTCTCCGGACAGACGACTTACGCTGAGGTGGCCGAACTCCTGGCCGACCCGGCCGTGGATCTCGTCGACCTGTGCGTGCCGAACGATGATCATGCGAGGCTCGCCATCCAGGCGTTCGAGGCGGGCAAGCATGTACTGGTCGAGAAGCCGATCGCGCTCAACGTGAGCGATGCCGACGCCATGCTCGCCGCCGCGAAGGCCAACGGCCGCCTCTTGATGGTCGCCCACGTGCTCCCGTTTTTCCCGGAGTTCGCTTACGCTCTCGAGGCCGTGAAGTCGGGCCGATATGGCGAACTCCAGGCGGCGCACTTCTCCCGCCTCATCTCCAAGCCCGACTGGTCGAGCGGGATCGCCGACGCGGATCGCAGCGGAGGACCGGCGATCGACCTGCATATCCACGACACCCATTTCGTGAGCCTGCTCTGCGGGGTCCCGAGCGGGGTCCACTCCCGAGGCGTGGTCGATCGGGATGCCGTCGTCCACCTGACGACCCAGTATCTTTATGGGGAACGGAACGTGGCGGTGTCGGCGGTCTCGGGGGCGATAAGCCAGAAGGGCCGCCCGTTCAGCCACGCCTTCGACATCAACCTGGAAAGGGCCACGTTGAGCTTCGGATTTGCCGACATGGCGGGCAAGGGCGCGGTGTGCCCTCTATCGGTGATCCTGCCCGACGGCACCGTCGAGGTTCCCCAGCTTGGGTCGGGCGACCCGATCGATTCGTTCACGAGCGAGCTTGCACTTGCCGTGGAGGCGGTGAGATCGGGCGTCGAGCCGCCGCAACTTTCCGGGGTCCTTGCCCGTCAGGCGCTTGCGATCTGCCATGCCGAGGTGAAGAGCGTCCGGGATCGGAAGGCGATGCCCATCGTTCCGTGAGGCGCGGACGGGAATGCTCGCAGAGCCGTCGTTCGGAGGGATCGAGTTGGCGCGTTTGTGCCGCGCAGATTCTCGCCCATGAGTCCGAAGTCGCGACTCCCGCCGGGCGGACACATCGTCGATGCCGGGTCCTGGAAATGTCGCACCAGGCAATTTCCTCGTCCGGTCTCAGTCCGCCTGGTGTTTTCGGATCAAGGCATGGGCCTCTGCGAGCCGATGAAAAAATCGAGAGGGTTGGACCGCTCTCTCCCCCGAGGCCGAGCAGGAGGCCAGCCGATGACCATGCCCGTAATGACCAGCTCGATTCACCCCTCGGCAGTGGTCGGCCCGGAGGTCGAGATCGCCGATGATGTCGTGGTCGGCCCCTTCACCGTCCTGGAAGGTCCGATCCAGATCGGCCCGGGTTGCGTGATCGAGAGCCACGCCTGCCTGAGCGGGCCGATGATCCTGGGACGCGAAAACTTCGTGGGCCACGGGGCGGTACTCGGTAAAAGCCCACAATCGCGGGCCTATCGCGGGGATCCCACAACTCTGGTGATCGGTAATAGCAACATCTTCCGTGAATATGTAACCGTGCATCGGGGGACGGTCGAGGGGCAGGGGGTCACGCGAATCGGCGACCGCAACCTGTTCATGATCGGCTCGCACGTTGGGCACGACTGCCAGGTCGGCCACGGCTGCACGCTGGTCAACGGGGCGCTCGCCGCCGGTCACGTGAACCTTGACGACGGTTGCATCCTCTCTGGGCACTCCGCGATCCAGCAGAGGGCCCGCGTGGGACGACTGGCCATGCTCGGCGGGCTCGGATCGACGACCAAGGACATCCCCCCGTTCGTCCTCCAGCAGGGTTACAATTGCGTGACTGGCCTGAACCTCGTGGGCCTGCGGCGGTCGGGGATGTCACACGAGACGATCAACGCTCTGAAGTGCGTGTATCGAATCCTCTTCAAGGAAGGCCGCACGCAAAGCTCGGCGCTCGAACGGATCGAGAACGACCTGGGTGCCTTCCCGGAGGTCCTCGAATTCGTGAACTTCATCAAGGGGTCCCGACTCGGGATCAACCCCGCGAGAGACGGATCACCAAGGCAAATGGCGGTATAGTGACGTCTCGGCAAAACGAGATCGCCTCGCAGCGGCCCCGCCGATGAGGCCGACTGTAATCTCGATCCGACGGTCGCCATTCGGAAACTCAAGAGTCGAGCGAGCCTGCGCCCATGGCGAGTCGAAACTCGAAGGCGCAGGACAGGATATCCCGCAAGTGGGAGATGTCTGGAAAATTCATCGTGGCTGGCTTTCGAGTTTCACGCCAATTGGACTGCCACCCATGTTCTGATCCACTGGTTGTGTGAGTCATTCAACTGGTTGATCGCAGGGAGGTCCTTGTGCGAAAACGCTATAAGGCGGGATCAGATCGCCTCGATTCTCGAAGGCGTCCAATCTGACTTCCATGCCGGCCTCCGCATCCCCCGGTCCCTGAGCGAGGTCGGAATCGGGCAGCCCACCGATCACGGCTGGAAGGCCCTGCGGCAAACCTGCGTCTCGGCCGAGGGCCATCTAATTATTCCTCTGGCCGTGGCCGAACCCGAACCGGATCTGACGACCTCGTCGCTCGATCAATTCCATGGGGCATCTCCCGTGGAAAAATCGGGTTTTGGGTCAACGACGGTTCACCCACTTGCACCCAGTCCGGGGACGGGACGCGATAGGCACCTCGGGAAGTCATTCCCAAAGTGTCCTGATGAAATGCACTTGAGTCGATCGAATTTGAGCTACCCGGCCAGGATTCGAACCTGGAAAAGCAGGATCAAAACCTGCTGTGATACCGTTTCACCACCGGGTAAATGCGTTCTTGAAGGCCACATCGATAGTTTAGCAATGAGGACGTCGATCGTGAAGTGATCTCGCAGGCCCAATTCTCGTACACGCGGCCTGAACTGACCTGCTCGAATGCAATATCCTTTGGCTCCGTTGACCGCTAGCCAGCGTGTGAAATCCCGCCCTTGGAGTTCTGGACCTTGTAGGCGAGGTGCTCGAGCTGAATGCTCAGGTCCACGGCCATGACACCCACCGTGGGCGGGACGTTCAGGGGCATGGGGGCGAAATTCAGGATGCCCTGGATCCCGCACGAGACGATCAGGTCGGCCACGGGTTGCGCCGCGTCGGCGGGAACCGAGAGAATTGCCAGCTCGATCCCGAGCTCGCCCGTGACCTTTCCCAGATCTTCGAGGGGATGGACCTTCAAACCGTCAAGACTCTGGCCGACCTTCTTCGGGTCGCTGTCAAAGATCGCCACGATGTGGAAGCCGCGTGAGCGGAAGCCACGGTACTTGATCAGGGCTCGACCCAGATTGCCGAGGCCGATCATGGCGGTGGGCCAAACCCGGTCGATTGCCAGGATATGGCGCAGGGCGGCGATCAGTTCTTCGATTCGATAGCCGATGCCCGGGTGACCGAACTGGCCGAAGAAGGCAAGGTCCTTCCGGACCTGGGCATCTCCGATCCCGAGCGGGGATCCGAGTTGGCTGCTGGAGATGGTCTCTCGTTCCTGGTTCTGGAGCATTTCCAGCTGACGAAGGTAGAGGCTCACGCGGCCCACGACAGCCTTGGGCGCCAGCTTTTCGCCAGGTGGCTGGCGGGGGGGATCCGACACGAGATCAATGGCTCCGAGGGCGGATCTCGCGGGTTCTGCACCCGCCGCTCATCTCATTTTTAATGTACTCCCCACGCCCGATCGGGGTCAACCCGAGGCATCCTCGAGCCAGGGATGGGGGAAGCTCCCCCGAAGGTGCAGGTCGCCGTCCAGAGAGCATACCTCCGACTTCGCCAAGCGTCGCGACAGGTCCATGGTCGCGACGCCCAGACCCTGAAAGGGGACGTGATTCGGAGGCCCACCTTCCAGGCGAGGGGCCACGAACACGCTCACGGCGTCCACCTCGCCCGCGTCGAAGAACGCTCCGAGGACCCTCCCCCCGCCCTCGATCATGACGTTGGTCATCCCTCGCGAACCAAGCTCCACCAGGAGGTCCGCGATCGGCACGCGCCCCTGGCCCGGCATGGCCAGAATCTCGCAACCGAGGGCTTGCAGCGCCTCGACCCGCCCGGGGGGGGCCTTCTCGGTCACGGCGATCCAGGTTGGGACCTCGCAGGCCGTGCTTGCGAGTAGGGAGTTCGTCGGCGTGCGTGCAAAAGAGTCGAGGATCAGGCGGACGGCCCGGCGAGGTCCGGACGGCCTGGCGGTCAGCCGCGGATCGTCGGCGAGCACCGTCCCCACGCCGGCGATGATTGCGTCCATCCGTCCCCGAAGCTCGTGGACGCTGGCCCGCGATCGCTCGCCCGAGATCCACCGGCTGGACCCCGAGGCCGTGGCCATGCGACCGTCGAGCGTCATGGCCCACTTCGCCGTGACGAACGGGCGGCCCGTGAGCACTCGCTTCAGGTAGGGGGCGTTCAGCTCACGAGCATTAGCGCCGAGCGTCCCGAGCGTGACCTCCAGACCGGCCCTGCGTAGCTCCTCCAGCCCTCCGCCAGCAACCCTTGGGAAGGGGTCGGCCATCGCCACGACCACTCGATCGATCCCCGCTTCGAGGATCGCCCGCGTGCATGGCGGGGTCTTGCCGAAGTGGCAGCAGGGTTCCAGGGTCACAAAGAGGGTCGCACCCCGGGCTCGCTCGCCCGCTCGTTCGAGGGCAACGATCTCGGCATGAGGCCCGCCGAAGCGTCCGTGGTGGCCGATCGCCACGAGCTCCTCGCCCTGAACGACCGCCGCTCCCACCATGGGGTTGGGTTCGACCGCACCGAGACCCAACACCGCCTCATTCAGCGCCCTACGCATCCAGAAACCATCGGGGTTCTGCACGGTTCACTTCTCAAATTCGGTGAAGGAGCCACGCCTTACTGCGACGGTGTGACCGCCTTGCCCCTGGCGGCCTTGGGCGCGGGCATCTCGGTCCCTGTGGGGTACACGAGCCGATAGAGCACGCGGAGGCGGCGTTTCGCGGCGTCCGGAGGCAGCGGATCGAGCGTCTCCCTCGCCCAGGAAGGGAGGGCCATCTCGAATCGCTCGAGATCCTTGGTATTGACCGGATCGTTATCCAGATTCTTGAAGACCTGGATCTCGTCGAGCTTGGTGACCGCCATCCGGCGGAGGTTTTCGCCCGACTCCCCTTCCTTCGCGGCCGGGGCACCCCCATTGGCGCGATTCTGCATGCGTTTCTGGGCCTCGGCCTTGATCTGCTCGGTCAGGAGCCTGGGAAGGGTCTTGCGGACGGCCGCCTCGGCCTCGCGAAACTCATCTTCTTCTTCGCGCATCCGGTCGCCCAGCTCCTTCTTCCGGGCAAGCTCGCGGGCAAAGGCCCGTCGCGCAGCGGGGTCCTTCATGCGGCCGAACTCGTTCCGTTCCTTGGCGTCTTCCTTGGGGTCGAGGCTGAACCAGACCACAAGCTCGCGAGCCGTGGCGCGGAGCCTCACGCGGCTGAGCTCGGAGATCTGGAAAGCGTTCTCGTAGGGCATGGGGTTGGCCAGGAGCCGGGCCTTCTGCTCGTCGCGGGACTTGGCAATCAGTGCCAGCTTTCGCGCCGGGTCGGTCTCCTCGTCGAGGGCCTTGCGATCGGCTTCGGGAAGATTCTTCCGGAACGCATGATATCGCCGAAGGAGAGCAAGGTAGCGGTCTCGGGTCTCGGGTGAGGCCTCGGCGACCCTCGCGTCAAGCTCCCGAATGGCGCTCCTTTCCCGATCCGGAAGGCTCTCGAACTTGTCGAGATTCTCCAGCAGCGTGCCCCTCATGGCCGGGGACATGCGTAGGATGCGATCGAGGTTGGTCTTCGTCGGGGGCGACTCGTCCTGAGCGACCGCCGGGGAGCAAAGAACCAGGGCCGCGACCACGATCGCGTTTCGGAGGCGCTCGGTGCAAGGAATCACGGGGCGTCCTCGTTGAAGAGCGGCGAGTTGTCGAGCACCTTGAGGAAGTCGAACGATCCGACGGCGCGGTATTCCTCCAGATGATCGGCGATGGGCAGATCCTTGATCAGCCGCGCACTGGGATCGGGCCACACCCAACGCGTGGCGGAGTATCCCAGTCCCAGAAGGAGCAGGCAGGTCGCCATGCAGGCAACGAGGCGAATGGCCATGCCACTCACCTGAGCCGCGACCTCTTCGATTCGGCCTCCGTGGTCGTTCAGGCCCTCGATCGATGTCAGGGTCTTGGCCGTGAGGTCCTCGTTCGC
>JANOBY010000603.1:0-6721 GCA_031411935.1 Planctomycetales bacterium
CTGCGGGATGAGGACGAACAGGGCGAGGCCGATCCCATAAACGGCGTGTCGCGTGAAGATCATCGCGATCGTCTCCGGAGGGGCTCAGAGCGAGAGCGGTTCGAACAGTTCGTCGATCTTGCCCTGGCTGTCGGCGAACGAGTCGAGCTTCACGCCCACCTTGTCCAGAAGCGTGAGGTGGAGGTTGGCCAGCGGCGTGGGCTTCGCGTAGCGGATGTGCCGCCCGCCCCTCATCTTGCCCGCGGCTCCCCCCGCGACGAGGATAGGCAAGTTCACATGATCATGAAGGTTCGGGTTACCCATGCCGCTGCCGTAGAGGTAGAGCGAGTGGTCGAGCAGCGTGCCGGTGCCCTCGGGCGTGGCCTTGAGCTTGGCGATGAACTCGGCGAAGAGCGACACGTGGAAGGTGTTGATCTTCGCCATCTTGGCGATCATCTCGGGGTTGTTCCCGTGGTGCGTGAGCGGGTGATGCGGGTCGGAGACGCCGATCTCGGGATAAGTCCGCGTGCTGGTCTCGCGGGCGAGCTGGAAGGTGATCACGCGGGTCACGTCCCCCTGCAAGGCCAGCACCTGGAGGTCGAACATCAGCCGCGCGTGTTCGGCGTACGACGCGGGGACGCCCACGGGGCGATCGAGGTCGGGCAGGGTGTTGTCTCTCGCGTCGGCCTCGGCCTTCTGGATGCGGCGCTCGACCTCGCGCACCGTGTCGAGGTACTGATTCACGCGGTCGCGATCGGCGGGGCCGAGCTGGGTCTTGAGGCGGGAGATCTCGTCGGTCACGGAGTCGAGCAGGCTCGCCCGCTTCCTGATCGCGGCGCGTCGTTCCTGGGCGTTGCCGCCCTCGCCGAACAGGCTCTCGAACACGAGACGCGGATGGGCCTCGGAGGGGAGGGGCGTGGTGGGCGAGGACCAGGAGAGGTTGTTCTGATACACGCACGCGTACCCGTTGTCGCACTGGCCGACGGTGGCCAGCAGGTCCATGGACATCTCCAGCGACGGGAGCTGCGTGCCCTGGCCGATCTGCCGGGCGGCGATCTGGTCGACCGTGGTGCCCAGATAGTAGTCGGTGCTCTCGGTCAGCTTGGCGCGGGCGGCGCTCAGGAACCCGCAATTGGAGGTCGCGTGCGTGCCCGGGTAGGCGTTGCGCAGCTCCAGGTTCGTGATCGCCGTGACGTGCCCCTTGATCGGTTCGAGGGGGCTGAGGATCGGCGAGAGTTTGTCGAGGGTCGTGTCGCTGCCGGGGGTCCAGCGCGGCAGGTCGCACCCCATGGGCATGTACACGAACCCCAGACGCCTGAGCTTCTCCGGGGCGGCGGCCGTGGCGGCCGAGGCCGTCATCGACGGCAGCATGGCGTCAAGCAGGGGCAGCGAGAGCATCGCGCCCAGGCCTCGCAGGAACGTCCGGCGGGGCAGGGCCTTCTTCGAGACGATCATTCGGATTCCCTCATCTGAAAGGGTGTGCTGCGGGCGATCCCCACGATCAGCGACGAGAAACGATAATCCTGCGACCTGGACGCCTCGACGATCTTGCGAATGGCGGGGGCATCGGACGGCTCGACCCCTCGGCCCACGGCGAAGGTGAGAAGCTTCTCGGTCAGGGTGGTCACGAAGACCTCGGGCCGTTTCAGGAGGGCCGCCTCCAGGCCGGCTACGCCGTCGAACTTGCTCCCGTCGGGCAGGCCCCCCAATGCGTCCACGGGTCGGCCTTCCTCCAAGGTGCGCCACCGGCCCACGGCGTCGTAATTTTCCAGGGAGAAGCCCACCGGGTCCATCAGCTTGTGGCACCCCGCGCACGCCACGTTGGCCCTGTGCTCGGCCAGCCTCTCGCGGACGGTGAGCGATGCCGCGATGGTGTTGTCCTTCAGCGCCGGGATGTTCGCGGGCGGGGGCGGGGGGGGCGTGCCCAGGAGGTTCTCCAGGATCCACTTGCCCCGGATCACCGGAGAGGTGCGGGTCGCGTACGAGGTCACCATGAGGATGCTCCCCTGTCGGAGGAGCCCGCCTCGCGATGAATGGTTGTCGAGATCGACGCGGCGGAAGTGGCTCCCATAAATGTTCGGGATGGCGTAATGCTTCGCCAGTCGTTCATTCAAGTAGGTGTGGCCCGACTTCAAGAGGTCGAGCACGCTGCGGTCCTCGCGCAGGACCTCGTCGAACAGGAGCTCGGTCTCCCTGCGGAACGCCTGGCGGAGGTTGTCGTCGAAGTCGGGGAAGAGCCGCAGGTCGGGCGTGATCGACTCCAGGTTGCGGAGGTGGAGCCACTGGCCGGCGAAGTTCGTCACCAGCGACTGCGACCGCGGGTCGGCCAGCATGCGGCGGACCTGCCGCTCCAGGACTTCGGGCTTCTGCAATTCGCCTCGCTCGGCCAGGCCGAGCAACTCCTCATCGGGGATGCTGCTCCAGAGGAAGAACGACAGCCGCGAGGCGAGCTGGAGGTCCGGAAGGCGATAGGCCGACCCCGCCGAGACGCCTTCGGGGGCGCTCTCGATCCGGAAGAGGAACTGCGGGTTGACGAGGATCGAGCTCAGGGCCAGCTCGATCCCGGCCTCGAATCCGCCCTCGGCGCGGGCCTCGCGGTAGAGGTCCATCGGCTTGCGGAGGTCGGCCTCGGTCACGGGCTTGCGGTAGGCGCGACGGGCCAAATTGACCAGGATCTCCCGGGCGGAAGCCTCCTCCTCGCCAGGCTCCTTCGGCTCGCTCACGAAGACCATCCGCCGGCTGGGCGTGTCGCCGTGCCCCTGGGGCGAGTAGGGCCCGGTGATCGAGATCTGGTAGAGGGCCGGCGAGAGGCGGGGGTGCCGGTGCATGTTGTAATGCGCCTGGTACGGCTGCCGCTTCGTCTCCAGGAGGGAGGACGGGTTCTTGAGGAACGTCACGCCGAGCTTGTGGGGCCCGGCCGCGACCTGAATCCTCGCCTTCAGGCCCTCGTCGCCGGTCTGGTGGTCCCTCTCCGATTTGGGCACCTTGATGGAGAGCAGCGCCACGCGGTCGCGATCGAGGAGCACCTCCATCTCGTGGGGCTCGCGCAGGCCCTCCAGATGTTCGTTGCGGTCGCGAGCCAGGCGGACCCCGATCTCGTACTCGCCGCTCTGCGGGAAGGTGTAGGGGACGAGGGCCCCGCCTCGCGTGCCGAGGGGCAGCCCCTCGACGTGCTCTTCCTGCGTGATGTCGGGCCGGATGCGGATCGTCTCGCCCCCCGGAGAGCGACCCGGGCTCCCGATCGCAAGGCGGCTGATCTTCTGGGCGGCCCCGATGTAGCGGTCGAGCAGGGTGGGCGAGAGGTCGCCGACCGTGAGGTTGTCGAACCCCCGGCTGGACTCGTCGGGCGGGAGGAGCGTGGTGGCGTCGATGTCCAGGGCCAGGAGGTCGCGGATCGCGTTCTGATACTCGGTGCGGTTCAGGCGCCGGAAAGTCTCGGTGCGGCCGGGCCGTGGCTTCTCGGCGTAGGCCCGATCGAGCGAGCCGGACAGGGTGGCGAGGATCGAGTCGTAGGTTCGTGCCGAGGGGCGGATCGAATCCTCGGGGGGCATCTGCCGCGAGGCCATGCGCCGGACGACCTTCTCCCACTCCTTCGCGTTCTGGCCGATGGGCTGCGTGCTCAGCACGTCGAGCGCGAGGCCGGCAACCTTGTCTTCACCGTTGTGGCACTCGACGCAGAAGAGGCCCACGAACCGCCCGACCGCGTCCTGCTCACCGGGAAGGGAGGGGGACGAGACCGGAAGCTCTTGCGGCCGGGCGGCCCCCGTTCGCAGGAGACCGACGATCACCAGCAAGGCCGCGATCGCGGGCAAAGTCCGAATTCCCCACCGGATCATGAGGGCACACTCCGAATTCCTCGGATCGCACGGACGCAGCGGGAGGACGAGCATCCTCGTGAGGCGTGAGTGATTGTACTCTCCCCGGTCGCTCTAGCCTACTCGATCGTTCTCCACGCGGGCGCGAGGATTCGGCCCAAAATCCGATCTGCCTCCGAATCGAGGGACGCGATGAGCGCCCGGCGATCGGGATTCCGGCCCCGTGGCCGGCGGGATGATGCCCATCGGAAGCACGCGGAGCCTCGCGTTGCTGATTGCGTTGATCCGGGCGATGGCCTCCCCGCCCATGGCCGAGAGCTTCCCCGCAGGCTCCCGCTCCCGGTGTCGATCCGTATCGTTTAACAAGGCAGGGTAGGGCGGGCCGGATGGGCGGTGCGGGATGAAGATTCTGCGTGGATTCGATGACGCACCCTCTTGCGATCGGCTCATGGCCTGACTAACCTGATGACGCCATCCACGCAGGATGACATTTCACCCTTGCCTCCATGTCGTGCATCGAGCCCCGTCGTCGCGGCGTCCTCCCAGGCGCGAGCCAGTCTGCGTGTGCGCCCCGAGACGCGATCCCCGAAGATCGGATTGGACGAACCCATGCGCAGACGACGGCCCGCACCGGCTCGCCGCTCCCGGCCCGCTCCCCCGAGGGCCCGCTTGGCCTGGCTGGAAACGCTGGAACCGCGGCTGGTGATGAGCGCCGCCATCCTCTCCGAGTTCGTGGCGTCCAACAGCAACGGGCTGGCCGATGCCGACGGCGACCACCCCGACTGGGTCGAGCTCTACAACCCGACGACCTCGCCCGTGAATCTGGCGGGCTGGAGCCTCACGGACAACGCCGACGATCTGGCCAAATGGCGCCTCCCGGCGATCAGCCTCGACCCCAGCGGGTTCCTGGTCGTGTTCGCCTCGGGCAAGAATCGGGCGGTCGCCGGCGCCGAGCTGCACACCAATTTCAAGCTCTCGGCCTCGTCGGGCTACCTCGCGCTGGTCCAGCCCGACGGCACGGTGGCCGACGACTACGGCGTGACCTACCCGGCGCAGGCGTCCAACGTGTCCATGGGCGTCACGTTCGACTCCACGCCTCTGGTCGTGCCCGGGGCCACGGCGGCGATCCAGGTGCCCACGAGCGGCGCCCTCGATGCCCTGTGGACCCTTCCCACGTATAGCCCGGACGGGAGCTGGATGACGGGCCGCACCGGCGTGGGGTACGGGGTGCTCGACCCCGGATTTCGCGTCGATTACTACAAGGCGAACGTGGGCGTGGACAGCCTGGCGGCCGCGTACACCGTGATCAATACGCCCGCGTTCCAAGAGACCAGGGTCCAGACCTCGGCCGACGCGATCAACTATCTGGGCAACGGAGGGGGGGCGAACTTCTCGGGCGACCAGCCCTTCCCGACGCAATCGCTCGGCCAGGACCTGGACAATTTCGTGATCGACGTCACGGGCATCGTCAACATCCCCTCGGCGGGGCCCTGGACCTTCGGAGTGAACAGCGACGACGGGTTCGAGTTGATCCTCGAACGCAACGGCACCCTCCGGAGCTTCGCCTTCGACGGGCTTCGCGCCCCCGGGGATTCGCTCGCGGTCCTGGACATGCCCGAGCCGGGCTCCTGGAACGTGCGGCTGGTCTTCTTCGAATTGGGGGGAGGGGCGTCGGTCGAGTTCTTCGCCGCGCCCGGATCGCGCCCCAGCTTCGACGGAGGCGTGTTCCGGCTCGTGGGCGCCCCGGGAGGTCTGGCCGTGGGGAGCCTCCTGACGGGCTCCTCGGGGGACGACGCCCTGGTCGCGCGATTCGTGGCCGACGACCTGAATGCGCTCGGAGACGAGGCCACCGTGACCGCCTGGGCCGACCGCGACCCGGACGGCAACGGGACCGTCCTGGCCACGGCGAGCGGCGCACCGACCCTGGTCCGGGGCTCGCTCAATGGCCGGTCCACGATCCGCTTCGATTCGTCCCAGGGCCTGGAGAACCTGCGGATCGCCGCGGGCAGCAACCCCCTGGTCGGGGCGCTCGACTTCACCGCCGCGATCGTGTTCCGGACCTCGACCGCCGGCATCGGGCCCCTGGGCGACTGGTACGAGAACGCCGGGCTGATCGACAGCGACCTGCCGGACGAGACCGAGGACTGGGGCCTGACCTTCAACGCGCAGGGACGCGTGGGGGCCGGGATCGGCCGTCCCGACGTGTCGGTCTATTCGGTCTCGAAGGGGCTGAACGACGGCAACGCCCACCTCGCCGTGGTCACGCGGTCGGCGGGCGTCCTGAGCATCGCGATCGATGGGCGGATCGAATCCGAGCGTGAGGACGCGAGCCAGATGCCGCTGACCCTGGCCGACCTGGTCTTCGGGTCGCTCCAGGGGAACGTCAACGGATTCCTCGGGGAGATCGCCGAGGTCCGGCTCTTCAACAACGACCTCACGCCCCGCGAGATCCGCCTGCTCGCCGAGGAGCTCGACGCGACCTACCGGCTTACCGGGGTCACGCCCGCGACCGTCAACACCGACCTGCGTTCCGCCATGCAGGGCCGCAACGCCACCGCCTTCGTCCGGATCCCGTTCCAGTCGCCCGACCCCGCGACGTTCGAGGCCCTCTCCCTGAGGATGCAGTACGACGACGGGTTCGTGGCCTACCTCAACGGCGTGGAGGTGGCGAGGGCCAATGCGCCCCTGGCTCTTCCCTTCAACGCCCGCGCCCTGACCGCGAAGGGCAGCAGCCCGACGACGGTCGAGACCTTCAGCCTCACCCCTTTCCTGGGCCTGCTCCGGAGCGGCGAGAACCTCCTGGCGATCCGCGGCCTGAACGCGTGGGCCGGGGATGACGACTTCCTGGCCCTTCCCGAGCTCTCGGGCCTGAGGGTCCACCCCGACGAGGTCCGATTCTTCGCCACCCCCACGCCCGGGGCGGCCAA
>JANOBY010000604.1:0-4100 GCA_031411935.1 Planctomycetales bacterium
CTCGAAAACCTCGTCGCGCCCGTCGGCCGCGGTCGGCAGGGGCTATTGCCGGTTGGCAGGGTCATCGACCACGACCACGCCCGGCGGCCGCGCCCAGCTATCCTTCGCCTCGTCGACCGGGAGCGGCCGCTCGGTCTCGATCAGGATCGACTCGCTGTGCGAGTTCAGGACCGGCACGCGGACGCACGTGGGGCAGACGTCGATCGAGTCGTCGCCCATGATCTTGCGGGTCTCGTGGACCATCTTCATCTCCTCCTTGGTGTAGCCCGAGGGGAGGAAGTCGTCGATCTGCGGAACGAGGTTGAAGGCGATCGGGTGGGCGAACTTGGCGGGGGCCGGGACGGCTCGGCCGTGCGCGATGGCGTCGGCCTGCTCCTTCAACTCGCTCATCCCCTTTTGCCCCGCTCCCGAGGCGGCCTGGTAGGTGCTCACCACCACACGAGTGATGCGGAAGGCGTCGTGCAGGGGCTTGAGGGCGACCACCATCTGGATGGTCGAGCAGTTGGGGTTGGCGATGATCCCGTTGTGCTTCTCGATGTCGTGCGGGTTGACCTCGGGGACGACCAGCGGCACGCCCGGGTCCATCCTCCAGGCGCTCGAGTTGTCGACCACCACCGCACCGGCCTTCGCGGCGATCGGCGCATAGTGCTTCGAAACCGACGCCGGGGTGCTCGACAGGACGATGTCGATCCCCTCGAAGGTCTCCTCTTCCAGGGCCGAGATGAGGTAGGAGTCGCCCCGGAACGTGAGGGATTTGCCCGCGCTTCGGGCCGAGGCCAGAAATTTGATCGACCCAAGGGGGAAAGCACGCTCCTCGAGGAGCCGCACCATGACCTCGCCCACGGCCCCGCTGGCACCCACCACGGCAACGCTCTTCACGACGAAACCCCAATTTAAGATCGGAAACACCGAACGAATCGACCCACGAAACGCCTCGACACGCCGACCCACGATCGGGTTCGCATGGGGGCATCTCCTCATCCTCGCCCCACGAGTATACCGGCCCGCAGGCGCACTTTCCACGCGACCGGCCGTGGTGCCTGCCCTCGCGACTCGGATCACCACGGTCGCATTACACCAGGGGGCGATGTATAACAACGTTCGCACAATGCCTCGCCTGCTTCGAGATCCACACGCTTTGGGAATCGACCCCATGAGAACTCGCCTCCTGCCAATCGCTGCACTGGGCCTGACCACCCTCTTTGTCGCCGCCTCTGCGAGGGCGGTGGACGATCCGAAGGAGCTCCCCAGGGCTTTCGTGGACGGCACCGGGCCCGGCTGGCGTGAGCTCGGCGGGGAGGATTTCGAGACCGTGAACGGGACGCCGGAGACCTGGACCTGGAAGGACGGCGGAGTCCTCTGCACGGGCGAGCCCGTCGGCGTGACACGGACCAAGTCCGAGTACGGCAACTTCGAGCTCGTGGCGCAGTGGCGACACCTGAAGTCGGGCGGGAACTCCGGCATCTTCGTCTGGGCCCCGAAGGAAGCTCTCAAGGACCTCAAGCCCGGCAGCCTGCCTCGCGGAGGGATCGAGGTCCAGGTCCTGGATCACGGCTACACGGAGCAGTTCGAGAAGAGCTCGGGCAAGAAGGCCGACTGGTTCACCACGCACGGCGACGTGTTCCCCGTGGGCACCTCGAAGCTCAAGCCGTTCCCGCCCCTCTCTCCCGACGGATCGCGCAGCTTCCCGCGCAAATCCCTCAGCCGGGGCCTGAACGAGTGGAATCACTATTACGTGAGGGGCATCAACGGCGAGGTCCGGCTCTGGGTCAATGGCGAGGAGGTCTCGGGCGGTTCGGGGTCCGATCCGGCCAGGGGCTACCTCTGCCTGGAGGCCGAGGGCTCGCCCGTGGAATTCAAGCAGATCCGCATCCGGGAGCTGCCCTGACCATCGACCTCACGCCGTTTGACCTGTCGCCGGCGCTCGGGCCTGTCGTAAGATGAAGTCCGCAGGGGTCCGTCCGGTCCGAGGCAGCCCGTCGGGAGGTTCTGGCGTTGAATGTTCTGGTTGTGGGTCGAGGAGGGCGCGAGCACGCCCTCTGCTGGAAGCTGAAACAATCCCCGGGTGTCGGTTCGGTCTATTGCGCGCCGGGCAACGCCGGCACGAACCTCGACGCGGTCAACGTGGCCATCGAGCCCGGCGATTTTCGGGCCCTGGCCCAGTTCGCCAAGCGCAACTCGGTCGGCCTGACCGTGGTCGGGGCCGAGGAGCCGCTGACCAACGGCATCGTCGACTTCTTCAATCGCGAGGGCCTGCGCGTGTTCGGCCCTCGCAAGGATGCCGCCGAGCTCGAAGGTTCGAAGGTCTTCGCCAAAGACCTCATGCGGCAGGCGGGCATCCCGACCGCCGACTATCGCGTGTTCCGCTCGGCCCCCGACGCCGAGCACTGGGTCATGGCGCGCGAGGTCTCGCTCGTGGTCCGGTCCCGGGGGCCATCCAACATCCGCCAGACCTTGCTCTGCCGTACCGCGACCGAGACCCTCGAAGCGATCGACAGGATCATGGATCCTCGCGAGCAGACGGGGCCCGGCGTGCGGATCGAGCTCGAGGAACGAGGCGAGAAGCGCGTGTTCAACACCGCCGCCGAGGCCCGCGACCACGTGATGGGCCGCCCCCTGGGCATGGTCCTCAAGGCCGACGGTCTGGCCGCAGGCAAGGGCGTTTACGTTTGCGATAACCTCCGCCAGGCGATGGAGGCCATCGACCAGGTCATGGTGCGGAGGGTCCACGGCAAGGCCGGAGATCGCCTGATCCTGGAGGAACGGCTCGACGGCCAGGAGGCCAGCATCCTGGCCCTGACCGACGGGCGGACGATCGTCCCGCTGGAATCCAGCCAGGACCACAAACGCGCCTTCGACCACGACGAAGGCCCCAACACCGGCGGGATGGGCGCTTATTCCCCCGCGCCGATCGTCACCCGCGAGCTCATGGAGCAGGTCGAGCGCGAGGTCCTCGTCCCCGTGGTCCACGCCATGAAGCGCTCGCGAAAAGCCTTCCGGGGCGTGATCTATGCCGGCCTCATGCTCACGAACCAGGGTCCAAAAGTTCTGGAGTTCAACGTCCGGTTCGGCGACCCCGAGTGCCAGGCCGTGCTCATGAGGCTCCAGTCGAGCCTGCTCGAAGCCCTTAACGCCGTGGTCGATGAACGCCTGGACCAGGTCGAGCTCCGCTGGGACCCGCGCCCCGCCGTGACGGTGGTCATGGCCTCCGAGGGATACCCCGGCTCCTACGAGCGAGGCCGGACCATCAACAACCTGGAAGAAGCCGAACGGATGCCGGACGTGAAGGTCTTCCACGCCGGGACGGCCCTGCGATCGGACCCGCTTTCGGGGCGCGACGGGCGGATCGTGACCGACGGAGGACGAGTCCTGAACGTGACGGCCCTGGGCGACACGCTCGAACAGGCCCAGAGCCGCGCCTACGAGGCCGCCCGCTCGATCCGCTTTGCCGGGGGCTGGTACCGCCGCGATATCGCGGAAAAGGCCATCAAGGCGGCGCGATGAAGGCGAAAAGAAAAACGCGAGACGACCGAGTTTCGAGAGGCGTGATCGATGGTCACACCGCACGAAACCCGGCCGCCCCGCGCTGGTTCGCGACCACGCCGTCGTGGAGCTTTTGGTGAACGGCCTAGGCGTTACCACCCCTGGTTCGATTCGCCATCCGGATCGTCACGCCCGAAGGGGTCTTGCCGGGCAGCGTCCCCTTCAAGAGGTTCGCGCGGCGGCCGGTGGTGGGCTGGAGGTTGCGGGCGACCCTCTGACCGTTGGGCGGTGCCCCCTGGTTCTTGAAGGGCAACTCGGGCACCTGCGGCGGGATGACCGGCCCCCGGTCGAGCTTCACGTAATTAGCGAAGAAGGCCTGCCGGGGCTTGTCAGGCGTGGTCGCCGCGTTGTCGATCGTCCCGCCGACCTTGGCATTGATGTTGCCGTGGGGGAAGTTCAGATCCTGACTCGTCCCGAAAACGCCCTCGAACGGATCGACCGACGCCACGAAGACCGAGTCCCGGATGTTCCCGGCGATCAGGGCATTCTTGATCACCCCGCCAGCCTGCGCCGGCGAACCGTTGGGAGCCTGCTGGGTCTGGGAGACGATGCCCAGG
>JANOBY010000605.1:0-3974 GCA_031411935.1 Planctomycetales bacterium
CCCGGATCTCGGAGGCGTCCATCCCGGCGATCTTGGAGCCCAGGTCCTTGGCGACCTTGTGCTCGATGGGCAGCCCATGGCAGTCCCAGCCCGGAACGTAAGGGCTGTCAAATCCCTGGAGCGTGAGGAACCGGGTGACGATATCCTTCAGCACCTTGTTCAGAAGGTGCCCCATGTGGATGTCGCCGTTGGCATAGGGGGGACCGTCGTGCAGAACCTTGCGCGGCTTTCCACGGCGGTTCTCGCGGACCCTTGCGCTCAGGTCCATCTCTCGCCATTTGGCCTGGCGCTGGGGTTCCTTGACCGTCAGGTTCGCCTTCATGTCGAAGCGGGTGACGGGCAGATTGAGGGTTTCTTTGAAAGACTTCGCTGGAGTGCTCATGCGACGATTTTAGTCTGCGAGTGGGAGAAACGGTAGGTTCGTGAGAGGCCCGGTCGGCAAGGTGGCAGGGGGGGAAGAGTCAGGCGGCTTGAGACCAACCCGTCGCCTCGGAGTTCGAGGCTGGACCCGACTCGGACCCGAGAGTCCCGCGGCAACGGAGGACGTTGGGCCTCGACACCCATCCCGGGACAGTCGCGTTGTGAGGAACGATCAACCTTCGAGTTGTTCGATCACTCGGGTGACCACGGCCCTGAGTTTACCCTCGGCGGCCCTGGCCACGGCCAGGATTTCCGTGATATTGGCGGGTTCGAGTGCGTCGGGAAGGCAGCGGTCGGTGATGATCGAGAAGCCCAGGACCTTGAGCCCGGCGTGGACCGCCACGAGTACCTCGAGGACCGTCGACATCCCCACCACGTCGGCGCCGATCATCCGAAGGAAGCGGTACTCGGCTCGTGTTTCCAGGTTAGGGCCCGGCACACCCACGTACACGCCGCGATGGGCCACCACGCCGGTTTCCAGGGCCGACTTCAGGGCCAGGGCCTGGAGCCCGCGGTCATAGGGCTCGATCATGTCGGGAAAGCGAGGGCCCAGGCGGTCGTCGTTGGGACCGATCAGGGGGTTGAGGCCCATCAGGTTGATGTGGTCCTCGATCACGATCAGGTCGCCCTTCTCAAGCAAGGGATTCATCCCGCCAGCCGCGTTGGAGACGATCAGCGATGTGCAGCCGAGCTCCTTCAACACGCGGATAGGGAACGTGACTTGCGCGGGGGTGTATCCTTCGTACAGATGAAATCGGCCTTCCATCGCCACGACCGAGCGGCCCGCGAGTGTCCCGCAAACCAACTGTCCGGCATGGCTCTCGACCGTGGAGGTGGGAAAGTGCGGGATGTCCGTGCAAGGAATCCGGACGTCGGCCACGATCTCCTGAGCCAGGGCTCCGAGGCCCGTACCGAGGATCAGGCCGATGGAGGCCGACCCGGACCAGCGGTCGCGGACGACGGCCGTGGCTTCTTGGACCTTCCCGAACTCGTGGTGGATCATGGTTTGATGAGGAGCCGTTCGCTGGGTCGAGGGGAACAGACGATCAGTCGGCGCTGAGCACCTTTCGCAAAACCCGTGCAAAGCGAGGATCACGCCTCAAGGACTTCAGGTCCGGATCTCGGGCCATGTGCTTGAGCAACTTGTAGCCTAGCTCCACGGAATGCTGGAGGGCGGCGAACGCCGGATCGGTCATACCCAAAATCGCGTAAGAGCAGGCCAGGTTATACCAGGGCACGGAGCGTTCGGGCTGGAGACGGACCAGGCGTCGATCCATCTGCAGGGCCCGGGTGGTCAGCCCCCGTTTGGAGAGGTTGTCGGCATGGACGCGCAGGGCCGCGACGTAGTAAGGATCACGTTCCAGGATTTGCCCGAGAAACTCGAGCTCGAAGTCGAGCTGACTTTGCTCACGAAGCCGACGGGTGGTCGTCTCGCGATCGGAAGGCGTGTCCTCAACCGGCATGCGAATCAGCTCCTGCGTCCTGACGGCTGGGTGCGACCCTCACGCGACGACGATGCGAAGAGGGCGAGCTTCGGAGGAATGGGAAATCATAGCCCCTCCCAGCTCCGACTGACCAGCCGAACTTCCCAGAAAATCTCATGAGACGTCCGACAACCCTCGAACGCACGTATGGAGAGGCAGGTCAATTCCGGAGTTCCGATGGGTTATGCCGGCAAGACCATCGCGGGGCGAGCGTCGGCCGGGTCAGGCCGGGCTCGTCCCGCGAGGTGGATGCTCAGAGTTCCTCGACGTCTTCCTCGTCCTCGTCATCGTCATCGAGGTCATCGAGGTCGTCGTCCACGTCGTCTTCCTCGTCGATGTCGATATCGTCGATTTCGCTCAGGTCTTCGTCCTCGTCGTCATCAATGTCGTCCTCGTCATCGTCAAGATCATCGAGGTCGTCTTCGAGGTCGTCATCGATTTCGTCGTCCTCCTCCTCGTCCTCGAACTCCTCCTCTTCCTCCTCCTCCTCGGAGGGATGACGGTCGAAGAGGGGGGGCGGGATGAGGTCGAAGGCGTCATCAACAACGGTGGTCATCTGGAAACGGTCCCACATCAGGTCGGTCCTTAAGGCAAGGAGGTCCCGGGTTGAGTCGAGAACGGGTTCGAGGAGCGAGATCCCCTGGTCTGACGGCTCGCCCACATGCGGAGCCATATCTGAGTATGCCTGATCGAGAGAGAAGTCAAGCGAGATGGTTTTCTGATAGTCGGCACTCGCGGCACCAGGCTTGAAAAGCGCGACGACGAAGCTTTGATTGAAGAAGGTCATGCGAGCCGAACCACCTGTCCAGAAGTCGCGGAGCGGGCGATGGCCTCGAGCAGGCGGACGGTCGCCAGGACATCCTCGGCGGGACAGCAAGGGGCACGGTTCTGGGTGATCGCCGTCACGAAATCGCTGTCGATCGTTTCGTCCTCGCCCGGCAAGGCCGGTTCCTGCTCCGGATCCTGACCGATGGACATCCGGAGGCGAAGGTCCGTCGCCTTGATGTGGCCAAGTTCGCCGAAGTAGGAGATTTCGAAAAGGGGAGAGCCACAGATCCCGGTCAGCCCGAGCGTGGCCGGGGTCCCATCGGCCAGCCTCATGATTGCGGCGGTCACGACGTCAAGGGCGGGGTTGACCCGGGTCTGGAAGGCGGCGACCTCCGCGGCGGGCTGGCCGGTGCTCCACAGCAGGGCGTCGAGCAAATGGTCTCCCACGTCGGCAAGGATGCCTCCACCCGCGAGCTTCGGGTCGAGCCTCCAGGCATCCGCGGAGTCCTGGTGCTTCGCGAGCCAGGGGGCCGCCAACGTCGCCGCCACGAGCGTGATGGGGCCGATGGCCCCCTCGGAGATGAGCCTCCGTGCCTCGCGAAGGCTTGGCCGCAGGCGATACTGATGCCCAACCGCCACGACCCGGTTGCGGCCCCGGGCCAGGTTCACGATATCGTCCGCCTCCTGGCTGTTCGTCGAGAGAGGCTTCTCGATGAACACATGACACCCGGCCTGGAGGGCATCCATCGCCAGACGATAATGGGCGCGATGCGGGGCGAAGACGGCGATCGCCTGGGGCGTGACCTTGCTCAGGAGTTCCTTGTGATCGGAGAAGCAAGGGGCCTGCTGCCCGTGGGTCGCCAGGATCTCGCCCGCCGACTTCGACGCACTCACGTCGGGGTCGGTCAGACCGACGATCTCCACGTCGCCCCGCTGAAGGAGCCGACCCAGGTGGATCCTCGCCACGCGGCCGCACCCGGCGATCCCGATCCGCAGCATGGCCCATCCTCCTCGTCGCCCGAACCAACCCGAGCGTCCCGACCCGATTCCCGCGAACCGTTTACGTCGTAATCTCAGGGCCCATCCCAGCAATCGCCCGGCCTGGCGTCAAGCCCGGATAGGTCACGGATTTCGATCTTATCATTCTCTACCACGCCTTGACGGATCTGATCCAAAAATCGTATCGTAAATCTCTCGACGGTGCCTGTAGCGTTGCGGTTAACGCACCTGTTTGTGGATCTGGGGATCGCGGGTTAAAATCCCGTCAGGCACCCTTTCTCTCAAAGCGACTCCGATGGCATC
>JANOBY010000606.1:0-8641 GCA_031411935.1 Planctomycetales bacterium
CACGTAGCTCGTCCCGCCGATCGACCCGCCGTGGCAGGCCATGCAGTCGATCTGGAGGCCGGTCTGCTTGCCGTCCTTCGAGGTGGCCTTGCGCAGGCCCATGGGCAGGCCGTTATTGGGATAGGGAGCGGGGTGCAGCCCGTACCGCGTGTTGAAGGCCCGGGCGTAACCCTCGGGATCCTTCTCGGGGTCGGGGGCGCCCCACGACGCCCCGACCTTCGCGTAGGCCCCCTCGGTCCAGGCCGGGCCGATGAAGCTGGAGCCGGTCAGGATCTTGCGGCCTTGCTCGGCGTCGGATTCCTGGTCGCTCGCCCGAGAAGAGCCGCCAAGAGCCGTCGCGAGGACCGCGCCGAGGATCAATGATCGCGCCCGCATCGTCCCTACTCCTGCAAGAAGCTTCGCGTTGTCCGTCCCTCCATTGTAGACGTGGGGGAACCTTCTCGGGAATGAGGGGAAGGCGTTTCACGCAGAGACGGGGAGAAGCGCGGAGGACGCAGAGGAGGAACAGGATTCTTTAGTTCCCCGTCCTCAGCGTCCTCCGCAGGAAACGCCTTCAATTCAACTCCCGGATCCGGATCTTGCGGAACTGAACCAGGCTGGGCGGCCCGGTGTACGCCCCGTTCTGGAACCCGCCGTGGTGCTGCAACTGGAGTGGGCCCTCCTTGGGGATCCCCGGCAGGCGGGCCTCCTCGATCACGGTCACGCCGTTGAGCACGACGGTCAGGACTTCCCCCTTGAGCGTGATCTCGAACGCGTTCCACTCCCCAACGGGCTTGTCCGCCTGATGCTTGGGGGTCACCCCGGCACGGACCTCGGGCGGCATGGATTCGTCGGTGCGGTACCCGTAGACCTCGCCCGAGCCGATCGGCCAGCACCAGATGTTGACCTGGCTCTTGCCGTCGGGATCCCGCAGATAGATGCCCGAGTCGCTGTCGGGCAGGCTCAGCGTGATCGGCTTGCCGTCCACTCCGCGGGCATGGGTGCCGTCGGGCAGGACGTAGGGCATGAACTTGTTGAGGTAAGGCGTCTCCTTGATCCTCCACTCGAGCTTGAGCACGAAGTCCCGGTAACGATCCTTGCTCACGAGGTTCTTGTTGCCGGGGGCCTCGCTGCGGGCGTCGTAGTCGATCACACCGTCCACGACCCTCCAGTGGCCGTTGTCCCCCTCGGGGACGGTCCACCGGGACAGGTCCTTGCCATCGAAGAGCGTCACGAAGCCCTCGTCGTCCGCGGGGGCTGCGCCGAGAAGGCCGAGCAGGACCGCGACCGGCAGAGCGATCGCGCGTGAGAGACGTGTCATGGTCGTGGCTCCTGGAGTTTGAGTCTCAAGACGGCCCCAAGGCTCGCGAACCGGGTGCCCGACGCGTGGCAAGGCGATCGGAATTTAACGATTCTTCCGTTCACGCAGATGGAAATTTGGTCTCTTGAACAGCAGTCCATCGACACCGGCACCTTTTGTGCGTTAAATAAAGGCTACCGACACGCGCAAGGTAGAGGATCGCGGTTCCCTGAAGACCGCCGATCGAATCGAATCGAGACGAGACGACACGAGGGGGGACGGCCGATGGGACCTGCCGAGATCGTGGCGAGCCTGAAAGAGCTTTGCGAGACCGAAGGCCCTCGCTTCCGCACCGAGCAGATCGTCAAGTGGATCGAGAAGCACGGCGGATACGAGTCCGAATCCGAGCTGATCGCGTTCGCCAAGAAGATGAAGGCGAGGCAGTACGCCCGCCTCGTCATGTACGACGACGAGGAATCGGGCCTGCGCGTGAAGAGGCTCTGGAGCTTCCGCGACCAGCACACCGGCGAGCGCCACTACCACGACATCACCCAGCTCTCGGCCGAACGCCGCCGCAAGCTCATCGAGCAATACGCCCGCTTCGCCGAGCAGCTCCGCTCGGTCAGGAAGGCCATGAGCGACTACTTCGCCGGGCAGGAATTCTTCGAGTTCTACGTCGAGCCCACCGGCGAACCGCAGGAGGAACGCAATTACGCGAAGTCCGGATGAAGGGGAATCCGTTCGCGGGCATTGGAAACTCCAGCGTAGGCTCCACCATCTCCGCATCTTCGGCCAGAAGGAGAGCCCATGTGGCGGCCTGCAAGGCTGCTTGCAGCCTTGAAATCTGACCCCCTTCGGCGGCTATGGGTGCAAGTATCTTTGTTGCTCTTGGTCCTCGTAGGCTCGTGGTGGGCATCTTACGGTTTGGGGCCGCAGCCTTCGGGTTTTCGCTTGTATACTGGGCTGGCATGGCCTTCACGCGTCCGCGTGGTTAGCTCCGGAGACTCTCACGGTGGGTTCCAGGGAGATGGCATCTTCCACGTCGTCTTCGATATTGATCCTGAAACGGCCCGGAATTGGCTGGCCGGTCCGGCGCCGTGGGGCGGGGACTGGAAACGAGGCCCGCTCCCTGCGACGGTCTGGCCGAGCAACCTCTTCCGCGATCTCGATGACCGTACGATGGATCGTTTCCGGAAGGCTGACGGATACCGGTACGCGGCAAGAAGGCGCGACGCGGGATCGTCGGGGCTACCCCCAGAAATGCAACAATACTGGCGAACAGGAGACGTGTTTGTGCTCGACCCTGAGAGTCGCAGAGTCTGGTTCGCCACCTGG
Organism: Planctomycetales bacterium; assembly: GCA_031411935.1. Lineage (GTDB taxonomy): Bacteria > Planctomycetota > Planctomycetia > Isosphaerales > Isosphaeraceae > JAQGHR01. Next base: position 2,615 of record JANOBY010000606.1, read on the forward strand.
GATTGATGCGATCCCATAACGCCGGGATGGCGGGTTGCACATGTTTCCGTCCCGATGGGAAGACCTGAGGATCGATGGGTTCCTCGTCCTCTTGCCCGGGGGCAGCGATGGGAATCCGAGCGTTTCTGGGGGGGTCGCCGCCGTACTGGTGGTGTTTGCGATGGGAAGGGGCGCCCTGGTCTTCGTCGAAAGAGGTTCCGGACCTGAAGGAGAATGCCGAGGCCCGCAACGCGTTCGCTCGTCGACCGGTTGAGCAGATGAGGAGCGAAAGGGACGCCCCTCCGGCTCGTGGCCGTTGAGAAGCCGCTCCGGCAGGCGCACAAGCCAGGGCGGATCCGAACAGGACTGGCCCCACGGTCCGCCTCGCGTACGGTCCGGCTCAGCGCCCACGCCCACGGAACGAGACGGGCCCCAACGCTTCGCCCGAGACGGAACGTTGGGGCCCTCAGTCCTGTGGAGGACCGATCATTCCGCTCAGGCGGTCGCCGGCGCGGCCTTGCGACGCCTGGCGACCAGGCCGATCACGCCCGCGATCCCCAGGGAGACCATCGACGAGGGCTCGGGGACGGCGGACGCCCCCAGGGCGTTGACCACGAACGTGGCCTTCGTGCTGAAGGAACCGGTGTCGCCGGAACCAAACTTGATGTGAAAGCTGGGGTCCTGCGTGGTGACCGTGAGATAGCCGGCGCCCACCGACTTGACGACCGTGACCCAGTCGCTGGAGTTTGCATCCTTGACGATCCCGGAGAACGAGCCGATGCCGGTCAGCGAGAACCCATCATGGGCCGAGTCGTCCCAGAAGCTCAGGTCGGCGCTGGTCAGCCCCGCGACCACAGGGTTGCCCGGGTCGACGATCTCGACCTCGTTCGTGCCGCCGAAGGTCTGGGTGAGCTCTTCCCCGAAAGGGATGAACTCCAGGACGTTCGAGAAGGCCGACTCGGCGAGGATGTTGCCGCCGGCATTGAGAAAGGCCTCCAGGTTGGTCTTGGTCGCTCCGTCATAGGTGAAGTTGGTGGCCCAACCCAGCCAGATGGCGTCATAACCGCTCAGGTCGGCCGAGCCAAACAAGGTCGGATCCACGATCGTCGAGGTCCAACCCCGATCGGCCAGGTAGCCCTGGATCGACGCCTCCATCTCGTTCCCGCTAATTAAGACATGCCCTGCCTGGGCCTGCGACATGGCCCCCGCCACCAGGGCCATCACCGCCACGGCCAAACTCAAACGCTTCATCACATGCATCATCGCAATTCTCCCCACCGACCGGCTTCCGCCCGCCCAAATGGCAACACGGGTCCACCTTGGACAGCGTGACGGCATCGCTCGATTCGGCAGGTGTGAACCTAAAAGATGCGTGATAAGAGATACAATCACTTGATGCAAAAAATCCACAAAACACTCGGTGAGCTAGCCTATCACCCCCCTAAAAAAGACTAATAACCTGGGATTTGACGCCATAAACCATGCATTTTTCTGAGCATCACCATGGATTGTCAAATCAGGCAATTTCGATATTTTTCTCAATGAATTTTAGACACGCCCCAGGAGTGGACCCGGGGAACGCGACGGGCGGCCGTCCTTCGGTGCCGGTCGAGGCACTCAGGAGGACACACCCGAGAGCGAGGCGGCCCTGGCCGGGACCTCGATGGCGATCCTCCGGAACACGATCACACCGAGGCCCAGAGCCAGGACCGAGATCCCCGCCGCTTCCCAGTAGGGGGCCGAGGGGCCGTAGGTCTGGAGCAGGTAGGCGGACATGGGGTAGTTGATCAGCCGGGCCAGCGTTTGCGCGGAGACGAGCGTCCCGAAGACCGAGCCCTGCTCGCTATCGGGCGTGACCCGCGAGAGCAGCCCCTGGATCGTGGGCGAGGCGAACCCCTGGCCGACCCCGCAGAGGATGATGGCCAGGATCAGCGTGGAGACGCTGCCCACGCTGGCCATGACCAGGTAGCCGACGATCACGACGACGAGCCCGAACAGTGCGAGCTGGGCCTCGCCGAACCGGGGGACCAGGCGGCGGATGAGCCCCCCCTGCACGATCGCCGAGACCAGCCCCAGCAGCGCGAAGGCGTATGCGGCGTTGGCGTTCGACCAGCCCATCCGGCCCTTCAGGAAGAGGCTGAAGGTCCCCTCCAGGGCGGCGAACGCCGTGACCGCAAGCGCCCCCACCAGGACGAGGCCGCCGATCTTTCGGTCGGTCAGGGTGTCGAGGACCCCGGTCCACGAGATCACGCGGGCCTGCTGGCGGGCCGAGGCGTCGGCGGGCAACGACTCGGGCAGGCGGAACACGACCAGGAGCCACGCGATCGTCGAGAATCCGGCCGCCACGAGGAACGGGATCCGCAGCTTCCAGTCGTCCGAGACCGGCAGATTGAGCAGCAGCCCGCCGAGCAACGGGCCGAGGACGAACCCGATGCCGAACGCCGCGCCGATCATGCCCAGCCCCCTGGAACGGTTCTCGGGCTTGGTCACGTCGGCCACGTAGGCTTGAGCCACCAAAATGTTGCCGCCCGAGGCGCCGTCGAGCATCCGGCCCAGGATCATCCAGGCGTAGTTGGGGGCAAACGCCAGGATCAGGAACGAGATCGCGGTCCCGGCCTGGCTCACGACCAAAATGGGCCTCCGGCCCAGTCGGTCGCTCAGGCGTCCCAGGATCGGCCCCGCCACGAGCTGGCAGAGGGGATAGGCGGCGAACAGGAGGCCGACCTGCACCGGGGAGTAGCCTCGCGACGTGGCCAGGCCCGGCAAGAGGGGCATGACCAGGGAGAAGCCGAGCAAGTCCACGAGCACGACCAGGATCACGATCAGCAGAGGGGACATACGCGGGGAGGGTCCTTCCGGATCGGCGGGAGAGGGTGGGAGGGAGAGTGGGAGGCCCCGAGGGGCCGGCTCAGGCGAGGCCGGCGGCGCGGGCCTCGCGCAGGCGGTCGGCCTGGTCCTTGACCTCGAGCACGAGCCTCGCCTGCGCCACGATCGAGGCGTATTCCACGAAGAACGCGCCAAGGTTGAAGCCCAGGGCCAGGGCCGCCACGCCCAGGTGCCAGGCGGCCCAGATGTCGTTCATGTCGCGGCGGGTGTCGGTCGCCGCGCCCAGCCAGGCCGCGGCCCCGATCAGCAGCATGCTCCAGAGCACGAACGGGAAGGCACGCCTCTTGTTGCGGAGCGCGGTGGCCCAGACCCACTCGGGCAGCTGGTAAACGCGGACGACTTCCCCGACCCACTTCCCGGTCCCCAGGAAATAGGTGTAGACGATCGAATGGATGAGCAGCGTGGCCATGGCCGTGACCAGGGCGAGCAGGAAGTGGATGTCGTGCCACGCGCCCCCCTTGCCGCTCGGGACGAAGAACCCGACGACGAAGGTCACCACCATGAGCGTCCCGACGGTCACGGCCAGCCCAAGAAAGATCCGGTGCATCGGTCGGCGAGATCCCTTCCAGGAGAGTCCGGGCGGGCGCGGAGAGAGCCCTCCAAGAAACGACTAGACTACGCGAATACCCTGGCGATCCGCAACGCGGACGCGCGCTGGCTCCTTGTCCCGGGCCCTCCACGGCGGGACAATCGGGCCGCCTTGATTCCCCCGAACCGTCTCTCTTCCTCCAAGGGATCCCACCGCTCATGGGCTACGACGACCAGAATCCCGACGCCATGTCGTACCAGTCCGTCCCCGAGAAGAAGCCGCGAGGCTGCTTCTTCTACGGGTGCCTGTTCGCCGTGATCTTCCTGGTCCTGGGGGTCGTGGTCGTGGGGGGAGGCCTCTTCTGGATCTACCGCGTGGCGATCAACGCGACGAAGGAATACACCGACACCGCGCCCGAGGCCATGCCGCCGTTGACCATGCCCGAGGCCGAACGCCAGGCCCTCCGCGACAAGGTCACGGCCTACAACAAGGCCCTGAACGAGCGGAAGGCGACCGAGCCCCTGGTCCTCACCGCCGACGACCTGAACGCCCTGATCGACGACAACCCCAAGCTCAAGGGCCGGGCGCACGTGGAGATCAAGGACGACAAGATCGACTCCAGGATCAGCATCCCCGTAGGGGAGTTCATCCCCCTGGGCGAGCTCCAGGGCCGCTACCTGAACGGCTCCGCCAAGGTCATCCTCAAGGTGAGCGAGGGCATGGTGGACGTCCGGCTTGAGGACGTGACCGTCAAGGGCAAGCCCCTGCCAGCCGAGTTCGCCAAGGAGCTGCGCAACCGCAACGTGGTCCGGGACTCGGCCAACAACGGCAACATGGACAAGTCCCTGGCCGAGGTCCAGAGCGTGGTCGTGAAGGACGGGACCGTGATCATCACCCCCCGCCCCATCAAGGCGGACGAGCCCTCCAAGGACGCCACCCCGCCCGCCGCCGAGGCCCCGAAAGAGCAGGCCCCGAAGGAGGAGCCGCCCAAGGAGGAGCCCGCGCCTCCCGCCGAACCCTCCACGCCCACGCCCCCGGCCGAGCCCCCCACGCCCAAGACCCCCGCCGAGCCCGGGTCGGAGGCCCCCAAGGTGTCGCGGGCGGCCTGACGCGAGGGGTTCGCCTCCTACACGATCGAGCCCGGAGTCGGTAAGCTGGACCCGATCGTGCGGGAGGACGTATCACCCGGAGGACACACAGAAAGCGCGAGGAAACGGCGCTTCCTGCTCTTTCTCCGCGTCTCCTCCTCGCCCTCCGAGTGATACTCCCTCGATCCATCCCGAATCCTCCCTCCGAGAGCTTCTCCGTGAACGACGCCTGGATTGCCGACCGGATGCGGCATATTGATGCCTCGGGCATCCGCAAGGCCTTCGACATGGCCCGGTCGATGAAGGACCCGATCAACCTCTCGATCGGCCTGCCCGACTTCGACGTGCCCGACCCCGCCAAGGCCGCCGCGATCGACGCGATCGAAAGCGGTTTCAACGCCTACACCCAGACCCAGGGCATGCCCGAGCTTCGCGGGAAGCTCCAGGCGATCGTTGACGCGGAGTTGAAGCACGAGGACCGCCAGGTGCTCGTCACGTCGGGCTCCTCGGGCGGATTGCTTCTCGCGCTCTGCTGCGTGGTCGATCCCGGCGACGAGGTGATCCTGTTCGACCCGTATTTCGTCATGTACCGCCACCTGGTCACGCTCGCGGGCGGAGTCTCGGTGGTGATCGACACCTACGAGGACAACTTCCAGGTCAACCCCGAGAAGGTCGCCGCCGCCATCACGCCCCGCACCAAGTGCGTGCTCGTGAACTCGCCGGGCAACCCCACGGGAGTCGTGGCCACGGCCGAATCCATGAAGAGGCTTGCCGACCTCTGCCGCGAGCGCGACATCCTGCTCATCAGCGACGAGGTCTACCGCTCCTTCACCTTCGACGGCGCCTTCACCTCGCCCGCAAGCTTCAACCCCGACGTCCTCGTGGCCGACGGCTTCAGCAAGTCGCACGGGATGACCGGCTGGCGTTTAGGCTACGCGCACGGCCCGACCAGGCTCATCCAGGAGATGGCCAAGCTCCAGCAATTCAGCTACGTATGCGCCCCCAGCATCGCCCAGAAGGCCGGAGTCGCCGCGCTCGACGTGGACCTCACCGAGCAGGCCGCCACCTACAAGAAGAAGCGAGACAAGGTCGTGGCCTCGCTCTCCGGCCTCTACGAGTTAGTCACCCCCGACGGAGCCTTCTACGCCTTCCCCAGGGCCCCCTGGGGGACCGGAAGCGAGTTCGTCCTCGAAGCCATCAAGCACAACCTCCTCATCATCCCCGGCAACGTCTTCAGCCGCAAAGACACCCACTTCCGCATCTCCTACGCGGTCGATGATCGCACGTTGGAGCGAGGGATGGCGGTGTTGCGGGAGATTGCGCGGGGGCCGGGCTGATCGAGCCCGACGGGTGGGGACCAGGACGAGGCATGGACACCAATAATCGAGGTTAGTCGGCGGAGGCAGCACGATGCCCAAAGAACTACTTCGTGTCGCTTCCGGGATTTGCTGGCGTCGGACCGTCATTCGGCCTCGACTAACCGGACCGGAGACCGAGGTCTACTTCGAGGTCGAGGGCGTACCCTTCTCGGTGGCGTTTAACTCG
>JANOBY010000607.1:0-2493 GCA_031411935.1 Planctomycetales bacterium
GGGCGAGCCGACTGATGCCGTGTCGTCTGATCCGTCCATCCTGCTGGTTCAGCCGTGGCCCGATCCGCGGGCACCGGCTCTGGTCGTCGGTGCCTGGACAGGTCGTGGAGTTCGCGAGCAGTGCGATCTCGCTATGTGTGCTGCCCTTGGAGGTGAGAACATGGCCCGCGAAGCCCTGATCGACGTCCTCGGACTCGGGGCCATCGCGATCGACGACCTCATGTACGTGGATTGCTACCCGGCCTGCGACGCCAAGGTGCACGTCCGGGACCGACACCGTCACTTCGGCGGGCAGACCGGCACCGCACTCGTGGCGGCGGCACGTCTCGGCGCGAGGGTCGCCTACGGTGGTGCACTCGGGCTCGGTGCCGATTCGGTCGCAGCACTTGAGGGGCTCAAGGCCGAGGGCGTGAGCATCGAGCATTGCAAACGCATGGAAGGCCTTTCGCCCATCCTCTCGACGGTTATCGTGGGGGACGCAGGCCGCTCCCGCACGATCTTCGCCGATACCCGCAAGTTTCACGGTGCCGACCCCGACTGGCCCCCGGCAGGCACGATCCGAGCGGCGAAGGTCATGTTCGTCGATCACTGGGGCGTCGAGGGCATGATCCGCGCGGCGATGATCGCGAAGCAAAACGGCGTCCCAATCGTTGCCGACTTCGAGCGAAACTCGTCGCCTCGCTTCCCCGAGCTGCTGGGCCTGGTCGATCATCTGGTTGTGGGGCGGGAATTCGCCGCGCAGCTTACCGGCGAGGGAGAGCCCTCGGCCGCGGCCAGGCGGCTCCTGCGCGGTCCACACGCGGCCGTGGTCGTGACCGCAGGGGCGGACGGGTGCTGGGCTGCCGACGCCTCGTCGGAATCTCTCGTTCATATCCCGGCGTTCGAGGTGAGGGTGCGTGACACCACGGGCTGCGGGGACGTGTTCCACGGAGCCTACGCCGCCTCGCTGGCGTTCGGGCGGCCCCTCATGGAGCGTGTCCTTACGGCCTCGGCCGCGGCGGCGATCAAGGCGGAGCGGCCGGGGGGGCAGGAAGGCATCCCGAACCTGGACGTCATCACCGCCTTCCGCGCCCGGCATCGCCGATGACGAGGGACCTCAATGACCGTGAGGACCTGCGGCGAGTGAGCCCGATTCCGCTTTTCAGGCTCCGAAATTGGCTTCGTTTTGGCTTCGTTTTGGGTTCGTTTTGGCTTCGTTTTAGGGCCCTCGGCCGACAAATCCCCAAACTGTTTGCCTCGATCAGGAGACTTAAGCCTTTATCTGAGAACCAGAACCGCACATTCTGGCCACGCGATCCGGCTCGTCGAATTGGGTTCGTTTTGCAAATTCACTTTTTTTGAGCTCTGCGGAGTTCCGGTATTCGGGCGGTTCCCATCCCGAGTGGTCCGGATTATCAATGAGCCGACGTGGTCATCAGGGAGATCACGCTTCCCGATACTATCGGATCGCCCTCAGGCTCCGATCGCTGGGAGAGTCGGGGCCTTTCCCGAATTCCTTTTCGGCGGTTCGCGTTCGACCGTAGAGACCCCTGTCCTCACGGTACGGCGGGCGTCCCCACTCGCCTGTGTACGGGGCAGGCGGGCAGGGACGCACTCGCTACATTCCAGCGGCCACAACGAACGACCGGAATCGCTCCAACTTGAGCTTGTGGCCCCTACTTAACGGGGCGAGGGCGATCTCGGCACCCCACGAGGCTCGGGCGAGCGAGGCCGCGGCCTCTCTGTCACTTCGGGTCGAGGTTCTTCTTGAGCTCCTCGTCCGAGACGTCACACGAGACCCCGCCCTCGGGCACCTCGACCTTGGCGGCCCACACGATGGCGTTGAGAATCAGCTTGCGGAAGTTGGGGTCGCCCCAGTTCTTGTGGTTGTGGCACCCCGTAAAGCCGAACCCTCGGCCCCCGTCGTTCCGCTCGACCGCCCACGAGAGGACCTCGGGCCGTCCCTTGGCCTCGACGATGTGGGGATAGGGGCCCCTCGGGGAGGAGGATTCGCCCTGCCTGGCCTTGTCGTCGGGCGAGGCGATCACGATCGGCACCACGTCCTTCATCTCGGGGCGGAAGCGGATGTTGTAGTACCACTCGTCCTTGATCTGGAACGGCTTCACGCCCCGGGTGATGGGATGGACCGGCAGCTTCTCGACGTTCGCGGTCCAGTGTGGGTTGGTGGAATAGCCGCTCTCGTAATATCCGCCGATCCAGTCCATCCAGCGGTCGCCTGGTTCGCCCTTGGGCACTTCCACCGCGTAGTGCAGGGCCACGAGCCCCACGCCCTTTTCCATGAGCTGCTGCATGGTGATCAGGTGCGAGCCCTGGATCAGCGGGTGGCCGCCCCCTCCGTCGGAGAAGATCACTACCGCGCTGGCTCCCTCGAATACCTCTTCGTCCTTCGGCCATCCGCCCTTGACCAGCACGGTCTCGATGTCGGGCGAGCAGCTCTTCAGGCACTTCTCGGCGAGCATCATGCCGGCGTTGTGCTCGTGATCGCCGGGGCCG
>JANOBY010000608.1:0-2806 GCA_031411935.1 Planctomycetales bacterium
TGTTGGCCCCGGTCCCCCTGGACGTGGGGGGTTTTCAGTTACAGGCCGCCCGACGACGAATCGAACCCGGCCTCACTCGGGAATCACGCCCGGGACGATCGGGGTGTCGCCGCAAACGGGTCAGTAAGCGGGGGTGAGCCCGATCGGCTTGGCGTTGCTGATTGCCGGGGCCGTGACCGCGGGTGCCGTGCTGGGCGGCCCCGCCATCTTGGCCTGGAGGGCGTCGATCGCGGCGTTCAGTTGCTTCACCGATTCGTCGCAGCCCTCGGGGTTGCCGGAGTAGGAGAACGAGTGTGCCCGGAGGCGGCCGAGATAGCGGTCGTAGGCGACCACGTGCACCTGCTCAATGAAATCCGACGCCGGCCCACCGCAATGCCCCTTGAGCCGGGCAAGGTCGCCCGTCTGGAGGACCTGGGCGATCGGGCGCAGGCTATCCGCGCCAACCTTGTGGATTCCTTCGCTGTCCATGACCGTTCCGTCGGCGAAGACCTGAACGAACATGCAAAACTGCTTGCCGTCGTCGGCCCGGCCGATCGAGATCCGGGTGACCATCGGGTCGGCCTCGGTCACCGAGTTGCTGACCTTCGGCTGCGCCACGAGCTTCGTGCCGGTTCCCGAGGCCGTGCCGGTGTGGCCGGCGGCCGCGCTCGTCGAATATCCCGGGTTCGTGATCGGCGTCGACAGGCTGCGCGTGTTTTCGGACTTGTTCGTCAGCGGATCGTAGAAGGGCGACGAAGGTGTGGTCGTCGAGGACTTGCCGACCGCGGGCGGGTTATTCGGGCGGGACGCGGACGGGCCGCGAAACAGGCGACCCAGGCGCCCCGGTTCGTCGCCTCGCAGGATTGTCGTTGAGCTTGCGGCGACCATGATCGTGGCCGAACCGAACAGGACCATCCATCGTCGTGGCTTACGGGTCAACATCCCCTGGACCTCCTTGTCGCCGGGATTCTTACCAAGAGGGTCGGCCGCTCCGGGCCGGCATCGCCTACATCCGGTCTTATCGTCACGACCCCTCTTACGTCTTTCATCTGCTTCACCGCGGCGGCAAGTTGCCCTGAGAGGGGATGTCTCCGAGGGAGCCGGCGACATGGCCGCGGAGGCTCCGGAGGCTGGGGCTCATTGCTCCGAATCGTCACGGGAACTCGCGGCGCGCAGACGAACCGGACGCGAGTGGAGGCGAGCTGATCCCTTCAGGATCAGATCATCACCACGCGCGTCCGGCCGGAATCATGGCCGATCTGGGGAGACGGAGTCGGCGGAGGGCTTACCAGCCGCTGAGCTCGTCCAGGAGGCGATCCATGGCCAGCTCGAGCTTCTCGGGGGTCTCGTACACGCCCGAGGCGATCTGCTGGCGGATGGCCTCCACCTTCTCATGGCGGATTTCCGGCAGGCGGCCGATACCGTCGAGCATCTGGCCAAGCGGAGAGATCTCCACGTGGTCGCGGGGCACTCCCGCGTGAACGGTTCCCCCGGCCTCGACGCTGAAGGCGGCCAGACGGGGGTAGATCGGTTGGGGACCCTGGGTCCCTCCTGCGCCGTGGATTTCCATGAGTAGTTTCTCCTTGGGATGCAAAGGGCCAGATTCACCTGCGGACGAGATCCTCGAGACCCGCGGCGGGCCTCATTTTTCCGAGGTCTCTGAGCCACCACAACTTGCGTCGCCCTGAGGTTTCAGGTCGTCATCCGACCTCGCCACCCTCCGGGCCCTCGCGTTGCTGCGTGTCTCTCTCCACAAGTATCTATCGGCAGGAGGGAGGTCCGAATTTAACCGGAGGTCCGAAAAACACGATTGGGTAATTTCCGGGTCAGAAAAACTCTACCGGCGAGTGGGAGTATTCAGCCCCTCGGACAATTTCTGTTCCGTTTGCTTGAGCGACTGCATGAGGGTCCAGGTCTCCTGGAAGAGCTGCTCGTAGGCCTTCACCTCCTGAGGCTGCATGGTCTGGGTCCGCCCGCGCATGGCCTGCAGGCTCTTCACGGCGTCGTTCAGCTCCTTCGCCCCGTTCATGAACGTGTTGGCGGAGTCGTAGATCTCCTGGGCACGAAGGTCCGCCGCGGTGGGCTTGTAGAACGGGCTGAGGTAGAAGGGGTTGGCCACGAGCTTCTGGACGAGTTTCACGCCGTAGTCGCTCGCATCGCGGGCGTTGGACACCACGCGTTCGATGTCCCCGCGGTTCTTGGTCATGATCGAGGCGCCGGTGCCGGTCATGGCCTCGGCGTTGGCCATGACCCGATCGGCCCTCACGCGGGTGCCGTTCAGTCCGTCGAGCAGCGCCGAGACCTTGGGCCGTTCGGTCTTGGCGATGTCGTTCGTGGTCGCGGTCAGTTCCGAGACATTGGTCAGCGTGGTCACGAGCCTCGGGCGGATCTCCCTGACCAGGGCCTCGGTGTTCGCCGTGAGCGCCTTCAGGGTCTTGACCATCTCCTCGATCTTGGCCGATTCCAGGCGGCTCGCCATCTCCTCGACATGGCCGGCGGTCGCGACGAGCTTGGGCTTGCTCAGCTCGACCGTCTCCTGCAGGGCGCCCGAGGCTTCCTGCAACGAGGCCAGGGTGCGGCGAAGGCGAGGACCGGCGGCGTCCACCGTCTGCCGGACCTCGGCGATCGTGTGGCTCAGATGGCTCCGCTCGACGGGACCGAGCCCGACCTGCTCAAGAACGGGGTCGAAGAACGAGGACTCGACCCCCATGACGACCTGGCCCGAGACCAGAGCCACGTTCGATCGCCCCGACGACACGATGTTCACCACGCACTGGCCGGACAGCCACGACTGGACCGCCACGCGAACATCCTGCCGAAGCTTGTC
>JANOBY010000609.1:0-26103 GCA_031411935.1 Planctomycetales bacterium
CGAGGATCGTTAAACTGCGACCTTTGGGCGGGCAATTTCCGGGACTGTGAGGGGTAAACGGCCTCCCCCAGATTGCTCAGGACGCCTCTAGTCCCATAAGCGGTCATTAAAGTAAGTGCCATTGGGCAGGGACGCCCGCCCTACTGGGAAATTCGATCCGGCCGCTGACCTTTCAATGAGAAAGCCGGGAAGGTGCACTCCCCGTGACCGCTTCCCGGCTCGGATCGTTCGTGAACCGCTGGCTCAGGCGTACGACTCCGCATGCTCCTTGGCCGCGGCCCCGACCGGGGCGACAATTGACGGGGCCTGCGGCGGGACCGCGGGCGCCGGGGTCTCGACGGAGAACCGGATCCCGATCCTTCGCGAGAAGTTCTTGAGCTTGTCGAGAAGGTCGTAGAACACCGGCGTGACCACCAGGGCCAGCACCAGCGAGAGCATCTGGCCGCCGATGATCACCTTGGCCATGCTCGCCCGGGCTCCGGCTCCGGGGCCTTGCCCCAGCGCGATGGGCACCATCGCGGCCACGAGCATGACGGTCGTCATGAGGATCGGCCGCAGGCGAGTGTGATTGGCGTCGATGATCGCGTCGTGGCGGTTCATCCCCTTCAGGCGGTTCTGGTTCGTGGCGTCCACCTGCAAGATGCCGTTCTTCTTCACGATGCCGATCAGCATGAACAGGCCGAACATCGCGTAGATGTCCATCGGCGTCCGGAAGAGCACCAGCGACAGCAGGCCGAACGGGATCGTCACGGGCAGGGCCATGAGGATCGCCACCGGCTGCAACCAGCTCTCGAACTGCGCGGCGAGGATCAGATACATGAAGATCATCGAAAGCGCCAGAGCGATGATCATGAACTTGCCCGTCTCGGCCAGGGTCTTCGCCTGACCCGACAGCACGGCCGAGTAGCCGGCGGGCATGTTCATGTCGGCGATCGCCTGGTTGGCCGTCGTGGTGGCGTCGGAGAGGGTCAGGCCCTCGGGGTTGCCCATCACGGTCACGATGCGCTGGCGGTCCAGGCGTTCGATCTCGGTCGGGCCGGTCTTGTCGTCGAGCCTCGCCAGGCTGGAGAGCTTCACGAGCCCCGCGGTGGGCGAGGGGATCGTCAGGCCGTAGAGCCCTTCGAGCGTGCTGCGGTTGCCCGCCTCGGCCCTCAGCCACACGTCGTATTGCTCGCCCTGATCCTTGAAGTTGGAGATGGGCAGGCCCCCGACGAGCACCCGCAGGGTGTCGGCGATGGTGCCCACGGGGATGCCCAGGTCGCTCGCGGCCTCGCGGTCCACGGCCACCTGGACCTCGGGCTTGCGCAGGGAGAGCGACGTGTCCATGTCGGTCATCCCCTTCTTGCCGTTGACCTCGATCTTGCCGAGGCTGTTCTTCAATTCCTCGGCATACCCCGCAAGCCTGTCGAGGTCGGGCCCGCCCAGGTTGATCTGGAAGGTCTGCGGGCGTCGGCCGCCCTGGAACTCGCTGATGTCGATGACCGAGAGCCGCAGGTCCACGTACTTGGAAAGGGCCTTGCGGGCCTGCTCCTGGATGGCGAACTGCGTGACCTTGCGGTCCTCAAGGTCGTTCATCCCCACGTAGATCGAGCCCCGGGTCACGTCCCCCTGCCCCTTGATCGACTTCCCGCCCGAGGTCTGGCCGATCGTGGTGAACAGCAGGCGGGTCTCGGGGATCTTGCGGAGCTCGGCCTCAAGCTCCTTGAAGATCTTCTCGGCGCGCTGGAGGCTGTAGCCTTCGGGCGTGGTGACCGTGACCTCGTACTGGCTCTGGTCGTCGCGAGGGATGAGCGAGAAGCCCATGATCTTCCCGATGGGCACGGTGCTGAAGACCACGCCCACCGTGAGCAGGACGATGGCCCACTTGAACCGCAGCGAAAGCTTGAGGATCCATCCATAGCTGGAATCCACCATCTTGTAGATGAATCCGTCCTTGCTCTTCGCGTGGCCCCCCTCGCTCGGCTCAAGCTTCAGGAACCGCGAGCAGAGCATGGGGGTGAGCGTGAACGACACGAACAGGCTCATCGCCACGGCGAACGCCACCGTCACGCCGAAGCTGGAGAAGAACCGCCCCACGATCCCGCCCATGAAGGCGATCGGCAGGAAGATCACGATCAGCGAGAGGCTCGTGGCGAGCACCGGCAGGGCAATTTCCCGCGTGCCTATCCGTGACGCCTCCATCGCATCGAGCCCGTGTTCTTCCATGTGGCGGAAGATGTTCTCGTGGACCACCACCGCGTCGTCGATCACGATGCCGATCGCGAGGATCAATCCCAGCATGGTGATATTATTGAGCGTGAACCCCATGTACTGCATCATGAGGAACGTGGGGATGATCGACGTGGGGATCGCCAGCGTGGCGATGACCGTCGTCCTCCAGTCGCGGATGAACAACAAGATCGTGGCGCTCACGAGCACCACAGCAAGCAGAAGGTGGAACTTCACCTCTTCAATCGACTTCTCGATGAAGCGCGAGTTGTCGCGGATGATCTCGGTCTTGATGTCGGGCGGGAGCGAGGCCTTGAGCTCTTCGAGGCGCTCGTGGATGTGATCGACCACGGCCACCGTGTTCGTTCCCGACTGCTTCTGGACGCTGAGGCTCACGGCGTTCTCGCCGTTGAGCCGGGCCATGGTGCGGGGCTCCTCGTTCGAGTCCTCGGCGCGGCCGATGTCGCGGATGCGGATCGGGTACCCTCCGCGATTGGCCACGATCATGGCGCCGAACTCCTCGGCGGTGTTCAGCCGCCCGAGGGTCCTCAGGATCAGCTCGCGGGGCCCCTGATCGACGCGACCGCCGGGGATCTCCAGGTTCTGGAGCCGAAGGGCGGTGCGCACGTCCTCGATCGAGAGGTTCATCGAGGCGAGCTTGTCGGTGTCCACGATCACGTTGATCGCGCGGGTGCGTCCGCCGATCAGGTTCACGGCCCCTACGCCGGGGACCGTTTCGAGGCGTTCCTTGATCTTCTTGCGAGCGATCTCGGTGACCTCGCGGAAGTCGCGCCGGCCGGAGACGGCGATCGTCATGACGGGCATGCTTCCGGTGTCGAACTTGTCGATGAGCGGGGTCTCGGTCCCGTCCGGCAGGTTCGCCAGGATCGAGGTGACCTTGTCGCGGACCTCCTGCGTGCCCACGTCGCCGTTCTTGGAGAGGAGGAACTGGACGGTCACGATCGACACGCCCTCGCTGGTGGTCGAGCGCATCTCCTCGATGCCCGACACGGTGTTGATGATGTCCTCGATCGGCTTGGTGACCGAGGTCTCCATCTCCTCAACGCCCGCGCCCTGGAGCACCGTGGTCACGGTGCACACGGGGAAGTCGACGTTGGGGAACAGGTCCACGCCCAGGTTGTTGTAGGCCACGATGCCCAGCACCACCGGGATCACCACGAGGACCCAGGTGAAGACGGGCCTTCGAATGCAGATATCGGAGATCGTCATGCCTGAAAGTCCTCGACGGTGAGGGATGGCCGGCCGGCAGGATCGTGGGAAAGCGGGCAGGCGGTGCAACCCTGCCCCACGCGCAATTAGCGGCTAGCGGCGGGCGCCGGTGCCGACGTGGTGGCCTTGGCGGCCTCCCCTTCCGGGTTCTTGATCAGCTCGGCGGGGGGCTCGGGGGGCGGCTCGTCGGTGCGGATCGAGATGGGCGTGCCGTTGGCGAGCATGCTCTGGCCGCTGGTCACGACCCGTCCGCGGGTGGGCATCTGCTCGCCCTTGACCTCGATCCAGTCCTTGCCCTCGAGGCCCGTCTCCACGGGGATGGCGCGGACCTTCTCGCCCTCGGCCACGAAGATCTTGGTCACCCCGGCGTACTTGATCACGGCCTCGGTGGGCACGACCACGGCCTCGCTGTCGCGCCGGGTGAGGATCGCGGCCTTGGCGAATCCGCCCGGCCTGAGCAATCCGGTGGCGTTGGGCACGAGGGCCTCGACCTGGAACGTGCGGCTCACCGGGTCGACCGAGGGGTTGATGCGGGCCACCTGCCCGGTGAAGGTCTCTCCGGGCCGCGACGCCACGCTCAGGCGCACGGTCTGGCCGAGCTCGATCTCGGGCGTGAACCGCTCGGGCACGTTGGCCCAGAGCCGCAGGGGGCGCTGGATCACCAGGTCGAACAGGGCCTCGCCCTCCTTGACCATCTGCCCCTCGTGCACGGGGCGGCGCGTGATCGCGTAGACGATGGGGCCGCTCGGCTCGGCGTCCTTGGGCATGTTCGTGGGCACGGGGGCCTTGACGGTCATGTCGGCGAGCGTCTGCTCGGCGATATCCAGGGCCACACGCGCGGCCATGGCGTTGGCCACCACGTTGCGGGCGGTCACGACCGTGTTGTCGAGGTTCGCCTGGGCCGCGCGGAAGTCGTTCTCGACGTTCTGCAACTCCTGGTTCGTGCCCGCGCCGCGGACGGTCAGCTGGCGCTGACGCTGGAGGTTCTGCTCGGCCTTGGTCAGCATGACCTCGGCCTGGGTCACGGCCGGGGTCTTGTTGATGATCTGCTGGACCTCTTCGCCGCCGATCAGCCGCTCGGTGATGCCGAACTTCGCGACGTACTCCTCCGCCTGCTTGCGGGTGATGCCCAGGCGGGCGAGCTCGGCCAGGAGCCGCGACTCGGCCTGCAGGACCGCGAGCTTGGCGTCGGTCGTCTCCAGCTCGACCAGGATCTCGCCCGGCTTGACCGTGTCGCCGATGTCCTTCAGCACCTTGAGCACGCGGCCGGGCCGCTTCGAGCCCAGGGTGACCTCTTCCCAGCCCTTGAGCGTGCCCACCACGTCCACTGTGCGCTCGACGGGCCGACGCTCGATCTCGGCCAGGGTGACCGAGACCGGCTTGATCACGGGCGCGGCGGCCTCGGCCGACTTCTCGGCCTTGGGCCCGCACCCGGCCATCAACCCCGCGGGTGCGATCAGCCCCGCCGCCGCGAAAAGACGCAATGCTCGACCCGTGACCGTCATCAGGAGGTCTCCGCGAAAGGGGAAGTGAGCGGATCGGTTCCACTTGAAATCAAACGAGGAGATGTTCATCGACGGCATCAAGTCCCCCTTTCGCGGGTCGAAGACGGCCGGCCAGAGGTAAGCTGATGAGGATGGCGGCCGCCGCGAACCAGCCCACGAGCGGGAAGCCCCGCAGAGGCTGACCCGGCCCGTCCTGCGAGATCATCTGACCGGCGATCACCGACGCCACCGCGACCGCGCCATGCTGAACGGCAGCGTTCACGCTCAGGAATCCGCCGCGGCGCTCGGGCTCAACGCTCGCCGTGACCATCGCCATCATCGGCACCGTGCGGCCCGAGTTGAACACCATGAGCGACGCCGTGATCATCATCGCCACCGCCAGGGGGATGTGCGGCATGTTCGTGATCGCGAACACGGGGATCAGCGACAAAACGGCCATGATCCAGTAAACGGGCAGCTTGCCGCGAGCATCCGCCCAGCGGCCGATGAGAGGCGAGGAGACCAGCGCGCAGGCTCCGCCCAGCACGTACAACCACGGGATCTGCGTCCGGGCGATCCCCGCGTTGAACTCCATCGCGATCGCCAGGAACGGGATCACGAGGAAGCTGCCGAACATCAAGGAAACCATCAATGCGAAGGCTCGCAGGTGGTTGGGCTCCACGATGATCGCCCAGAGCTCGGCGGCCGGGTGACGGTCGGAGACCTTGCCAAAATGCCCCTTCAAGCTCGGCAGGACGATCAGAGACGCCAGGCCGACCAGGGCCCCCAGGCCCGCGAGGAACAGGAACGGCGCCTGCCATCCGAACAGGTTGGCAAGCACCAGTCCGAACGGCACGCCCGCCACCGACGCCAGCCCAAAGGCCGACATCAAGGCCCCCGTGGCGCGTCCGCGTCGCGAGTCGGGGAAGACGTCCCCCACGATGGCGTAAGTCAACGCCCCCAGCACGCCGCCGAACGCGCCCGTGACGATTCTTGCCAGCAGGAGCGTGACATAGGACCCGGCGAGCCCGCAGCTCAGCGTGCCGACCGTGAACCCCGCGAGCAGCACCAGGAGCGCCGTCTTGCGGTCGAATCGGTCGATGAACAGGGCCGCGAGCAACCCCGCCACGCACGCGCTGAAGGTGTACGACGAGACGATCCAGCCGAACTGACTGGCGGTGATGTTGAACGCCGGTTGCAGGGCGGGGCCCAGCGGCATGACGATCATGAAGTCGAGGATGTTGGCCAGTTGCACCGCGGCGAGCACGAGCAGCAGGGCGCGCTCGTTGATCGCCACGTGTGCCGGCTCATGGGCCAGGATCTCTTCGGGGTCGTCGGCTGCGGCCATCACGGTCATCGTTCACGCCTCCCTGGCCAGCGAGACCTGGCCTTCGGCCTTGTGACGGGCGATCTTCCTCATCAACACCAAGAGGATCTCGCGCTCGTCCGGGTTCAGGGCGGCGAGCATTTCTCGGGAGAACGTCAGGTGCATCTCGAGGATGAACTCGTACACCCGCATCCCCGCGTCCTCGAGCGCCACGCGCACGATGCGGCGGTCCTCGTCCACGCGTTCGCGACGCACGAGGCCCTTGGTCACCAGCTTGTCCACCACGCCGGTCGACGTGCTCACCGGGGCGAGCACCCGGTCGGCCAGCTCCCGCATCATGATCAGCGGGTTGGCGCCCAGGACCTCAATATAGCGCATCTCTTGCGGAGTCAGCTCGATCTCGCCGCACCCCATGCACGAGGCGTCCACGCGCTTCACGCGATCGACGATCCGGTCGATCTCCAGCCGCAGTTCCTGGGCCTTGGCCTCGAGCGAATCGCGGCCGTCGTCTCGCCTCGTCATCATTTCGGGCCCGGAAAGGTTCGGATGTCGAACAACTCGATCATAGAAATATTCGGAGCATCGTCAAGGTGTGTCGCTCCGAATTTCTGCGGAGACCGATGGACTTGGCGGGGGGACGTGGGGTCGGATAGTCTCTTGGGGCTGACCAACCGGGCCGCAACCAAGGTGCCACTTCCCATGGAAACGATGAAGGCGATCAAGCCCGAGCTAGCCATCGCCGGGCAGCCGACCGAGGCCGACCTCCGCGCCCTCAAGGACCAGGGATTCGTGGGCGTGGTCAACCTGCGCAACGAGGGCGAGCCCGACCAGCCCATCGGCCCCTCCGCCGAGGCGAAGCTGGCCGAGGCGATCGGGCTGGAATACCTCCACTACGGGGTGTCCAACCAGCCGCTCTCGCCCGAGGGCGTGAAGGCGGTGTCCGACTTCCTCACGCGTCACGAGGGCGAGAAGGTCCTGGTCCACTGCCGCAGCGGGGGCCGCGCCTCGGCCCTGGTGCTCCTGCACGAGGCCCGCAAGAACGGCTGGACGGCAGAGGAAGCGGTCGAGAAGGGCCGAGCCATGGGGCTGGACGTGAAGGGCGGCCTCCAGATGCTGGTCGAGCACTACCTGAGCACGAACTCCTGAACCGAACGAGAACTCCCGAGACTTTCATGCTTGCACATCACGTCTACTTCACGCTCAAGGACCGCACCGAGGCCAACACCCAGGCCCTCATCGCGGCCTGCAAGACCTACCTCAAGGACCACCCGGGCGTGGTGTTCTTCGCCGCGGGAGGGCTCGCCAAGGAGCTCGACCGCCCCGTGAACGTGCGAGACTGGGACGTGGCCCTGCACGTGGTGTTCGACACCCTGGCCAGCCACGACCTCTATCAGGTCGCCCCCGACCACCTGAAGTTCATCGAGGAAAACAAGCCGACCTGGGCCAAGGTCCAGGTCTTCGACTCGGTCGTCGAGTCCTGAGCGTCGTCCGCGCAAGGCCCTTCGCGATCCCCCTTCACGAGGGCTTGCGAAGGGCCGATCCCACCAGGCCGTTCCGCAACTGGAACAGGGCGATGTCCTTCTGCTTGCACTCGAGCATGCAGTCGAACGCGGTCTCGCGGGGCGCCATGTCCAGGTAGCGGGCGAACTCCTCGGCGTCGATGAAGTCGGAGTGGGCCCCCACGCGGCCCCCGTCGGCCTGGCTCGAGAAGTGGACCTTGGGCACACCGTCCTCGGGCTTCCAGGTGGCGAAAGCGTGGGGCAGCCATCGGCCGGGGCCATCGTCGCGGCCCGAGTGGATCCGGTCGTGCAGGTTGTCGTAGATGACCGGCAGGCCGGTCCTGGCGGAGAGTTCGAGCACGTCCTCGATTGCGTAAACATGCTCGTCGTTCTCGATCACGATCCGCTTGCGGAACGACTCGGGCAGGTCGCCTACGACCGAGGCGAACCGGTCCATCGCGGCGGACTTGTCGCCGAACGCGCCCCCGACATGGATGATGATCTTGCTCGACGGGCCGGTCTCCAGCGCATCCAGCAGGCGCACATGCCACTGGATTTCCTCGATCGCCGAGGCCACCACCCTGGGGTTATTGGAGTTCAAAACCGTGAACTGCCCGGGGTGCATGGTGGCGCGAATCGGCCCCTCGCGGAGGATCGCGGCCATCCGGGCGAAGCGGTCGGCGAACTCGTCCCACCAGGGGATGGTGTTGATCGGGTGCGAGGCGAAGGGGATCAGCTCGCTCGACACGCGGTAGAGGTGCACCCCGTTCTCGACGTTGAACCGGAGGGCCCGCTCCAGCTCGTCGAGGTTCGAGGCGATCAGCTCGCGGAGGCGTTCGGGCGTGGCATTCTTGAGCCGGCAGGTCCGGTTCGTCGCCGAGCCGATCGTCAGGCACATGGCCACATAGCCGAGGTGGCGAAGCATCCGGGGTCTCTTGGGTGACGGGACGGGCGGTCCTCTCCCCTTAAGCTAGACGTGTACCAGCCTGATGGCCAGTGGGGAAGAGTTTCACGCAGAGGACGCAGAGGGGACGCGGAGGACTCAGAGAAGACAGGAACAGGGAGGACTTCCCGATTCCCGCAGTCCAGAATGTCCCCCTCGTTCCCACGCGGAGCGTGGGAATGCCGTCCTCGACGCTCTGCGTCGTCTGCGCCCCTCCCTCGGGCGGGGTCGACCGGAGAGCCCGAGGCGGAGCCTCGAAGACGGCATTCCCACGCTCCGCGTG
Source organism: Planctomycetales bacterium (assembly GCA_031411935.1). Lineage (GTDB taxonomy): Bacteria > Planctomycetota > Planctomycetia > Isosphaerales > Isosphaeraceae > JAQGHR01. The sequence continues at coordinate 8,975 of JANOBY010000609.1, forward strand.
GGAACGAGTTGGACCCTGCGGAGTGATGGATCGCCGTCCTCGACGCTCTGCGGCGTCTGCGGGTCTTCCCCCGGGCGGAGTCGACCGGAGAACCCGAGGCGGAGCCTCGAAGACGGCATTCCCACGCGGAGCGTGGGAACGAGTTGGACCTCGCGGAGTGCTGGATTGCCGTCCCCGACGCTCTGCGTCGTCTGCGCCCCTCCCTCGGGCGGGGTCGACCGGAGAGGCCGAGGCGGAGCCTCGCAGTCGGCATTCCCACGCGGAGCGTGGGAACGAGATGCACCTTGCGGACTGCCGGACCTGGCCGGCTGGAAGCTGCAATCCGGACCGTTGGAATTTGCAACTTCCTCGTCTTCTCCTGCGTCCTCTGCGGTTCTCTGCGTCCTCTGCGTGAAACGCATTCAATTCGACCCCACGCCGGCCACGCATTGCTTGCTCGGGCATCCGTAGGTGGAGCATCCGCCGATGAAGGTCCAGCAATCGCGGTGGAAGGGGGTCTTGCACACGGCGCAGGTCACGAAGAGGTTCTCGATCGGGTCGCCGCAGACCTCGCACTGGGCGGGCCCGGAATCCTCGGGGCTGGTCGGCCCGGACTCGACGATGTCGATGCCCTCGCCCACCCGGGAGGTCACGCTGCGTTGCAGAGTCTCGTGGATCCGCAGGGCATGGCGCACGGCGGCGTCCAGGACCAGGGGCTGGCTCCCGAGGTTGCGGTCCACCTGCACGAGCAGGCGCTCGGGGTTGATCGAGACGAGCATCCCGCTGGGCGGGGCCATCTTGCGCAGGTCCTCGAACGCCTGGCGGACCTCCACGGAGTTCAGGAGCTCGCGGGCCATCTCGGGGTCATTGGCCTGGGCCACGTAGGCGCGGTCGAAGTCGTGGTGCCCCGAGCGGACGAGCCGCGTGCCCTTGGGGAGCTGCGCCGGGGCCGGCCGCTGGCTGGGGTAGAGCTCCATGCGGAACGGCAGCCCCTTGCCGAACCGAGCGACCACGCGGGTGCGCGGGATGGCCGCCTGGCCCGGCATGGTGGGCGCCAGCCCCACGCGCACGGTCGAGCCCTCGAACGGGAAGCTCACCGTTGGGGGATCGACCATCCCCCGGCTCTCGTACTTGCCGTGATAGCGCGCGGCGATCAGGCGATACGCCTTGTGCCGCGCCCCGGTCAGGCCGGAGAACAGCCGGACCGTTAACCTGAGCAACGCGTACAGGATCAAGAAGACAAGGCCGATCGCCAGCGCCTGGACCATTCCCGAGCCTTCCTCGTGGAGCCTCGCTCCCGGACCTGTGCGGGGTCTGAACGGATTCAGTGTAAAGCCCCCGCCCGACCCGACGCAACGGGCCGCTTCACGCGGGCCTGCTGCCGGGGGACCTCGGCAGGAAACGCGCACGACCGGACGGATTCCGTAGGGCCGCCCTGCCCTGGGCGATCGGATGGCGATCCCGCCACGATAATCTCAGAGAGCGCGACCCGTTGGGCCTCGGCGGCCCGCCAACCTTCGGGAGACTCAGAACGGGCACGGCCCGGCGGCAGGAAAATCGCTCCGGCGCGAAAACGTGAATTTGCATAACGAACCCATTTCGGCCTCCCGCCCCCCGAAGCACGAAAATTCGGATGTCGATAACAGAAAACACTTTACGGCTCGATCTGACCACTATCCCGAAGAGATTCCGACCTGCCGCGACCCCAAAACGAAGCCAATCGAACCCAATAACGAACCCAAAACGAAGCCAATGATCGGGGCCACCGGGTCGCTCGCCATCCCGCTTGGCGGGACTCATCGCGGCGAGCCTCCATCGACTCCGCCTGGCCCTACCCCGCAAACCTTCCCATCGGTTACGATCCGCAACCCGGTGCGACGGCCTGGCCCCTCCGAGAACTGGATACGCATGAGCGAGCCGAACCTGGTGACCCCCGCGAAGTCCGCCCAGGGCCGATGGCTCCTGCTCGCGACCGCCGTGCTCTGGAGCCTGAGCGGGGTCGTGGCCAAGGGGCTGACGCCGCTTTCCGGCCCGGAGATCGCGTTCTACCGGAGCCTGTTCGCCGGGCTGGCGCTGTTGCCGTTCGTCCCTCGATCGCGCAGGACGTTCCGGCCGGTCATGATCCCGATGACGCTCACCTTCGGCGTGATGGTGGGACTCTACCTGTCGTCCATGGCCCGCACCACGGCGGCCAACGCGATCCTGCTCCAGTACTCGGCCACGTTCTGGACCGTCCCGCTGGGCCTGCTCCTGCTGAAGGAGAGCCCCGACACGCGGGACCGCCTGCCCATCGGTTTGGCGACGATCGGCATCGCGATCATCGTGATCCTGGGCCGAAACGGGACGCGAGGCGAGGGGCTGGGCATCGCCTTCGGCCTGGCCAGCGGGTTCGGCTACGCCGTGGTGATCGTGTGCATGAGGGGCCTGCGCGACCTGGACGCGGTGTGGGTCTCGGCCGTGAACAACCTGGGCGGGGCGATCGTCCTCGGGGTCCTCACCTGGATCCTGCTCGGCCCGATCCAGGTGCCTTCGACGCGCCAGATGGGCGTGCTGGTCGTGTTCGGGATCGTGCAGATGGCGATCCCCTACGCCCTGTTCGCGAAGGGGCTGAAGACCGTGGGGCCCGCCGAGGCCAGCCTGATCACGCTGGTCGAGCCCCTGCTCGCCACGCTGTGGGTGTTCCTCGTGCACGGCGAGAAGCCCGCGCCCGCCACCCTGGTGGGCGGCGTGTTCCTGCTCGCGGGGGTCCTCGCCCGATACCTGCCTCGCGGATCGGTCACGTCTCCCTCAACGCAGGGGGTTGAGGACGAGCCCCGTGAGTAGCTTGGGATAGAAGTACGTGCTCTTGGGGGGCATCTTTTCCAGGTTCGACGCGATCGACTCAACATGCTCCATGCCCGCGGGAGGGACAAGACACGCCAGGTCGCACGACTTCGCCGCGAGCACCTCGTCGATCAGGTGGACGTACTGGCACGAGGCGGTGCCCAGGTCGCCCAGGAGCTTCTTCAGGACCAGCTCGTGGAGGATGCTCACGCCCAGGGCCCGCCAGTCGGGGGAGTGCTCGGGCACGAGCGCGTCCATGGCGGTGTCGGACCGCAGGCGGGCGAGCATCCACTTGCCGTCGGCCGTGCCGAAGCCCAGCGCGTCCTGGTCGCCGCCGATCTCGATCTCGTCCCAGGCTGCGCGACAGGCCTCGGGGCCGGTTCCCATGTCGCGGACCTCGAACTCGGGCGAGAGCCGCTCGGTCAGGGTCTGGGAAGTCAGGCCGGGGAAGCCCGTCACGAGCCGATGCGTGGGGAGGATCAGGAGGCCGGGGTCGCTCATGCTCACGAGCATCATGAGGCAGAAGTTGGCGGGATCGTCGGGGCCGCTGATCTCGCCCTGGGAGGCGAGCTCGTCGCGATAGGCCAGGCCGGTCTCGTAGCGGTGATGGCCGTCGGCGATGAAGATCGGCCGGTCGCCCATGAGGCCCGAGGCCAGGGTGTGGGCCTCCTGGTCGAGCACGGGCCACACGCGGTTGATCACGCCCAGATGGTCGGTCGCCTCGAGGGGGGTGCGGTCCTTGATGCCGGCCTCGATCGCGTGGAGGACCTGGTTCTCGGGGTCGGGATACAGGCCGAAGATCGGGCTGAGGTTGAACCCGGTCGCGCGGTAGAGGTTCAGGCGGTCGGCCTTGGGGCCCGAGAGCGTCTGCTCGTGGGGGTAGATCTTGCCCTGGCCGAAGGGTTCGAGCCTCACGCGGGCGAAGAAGCCCTTGCGAGTGAAGGTCTGCCCCTCGACGGTGAAGGTCTGGTGGTACACGTAGAAGGAAGGATGGGGGTCGTCGGCCAGGACCCCGGTGCGCCGCCAGTCCCTGAGGGTGGAGGAGGCCCGGTCGTATCGGTCTCGGCCCGGCGTGTCGCCGGCCTCCTCGCGGTTCAGCTCCAGCCGGATGATGTTGTTGGGGCTGGCATTGTAGAGGGATTCCTGGAGCTCGGGCCCGATCACGTCGTAGGGAGGGGCAACCACGCTGGACATGGCCCCGACCCGGGCCAGGTCATATCGAACAGCGCGGAAGGGGCGGATCTCGGGCATGATATCGGGGTTCCCAATGCAAGGCCTGACCGTCGGCAAAAGAAGGTCAAGTATCGTAGCGAAAGACGCCTTGCTGTCGCAACCTGTCCGCATGGTGGCCCCCGGAAATGCGTCCCACGTGGAGGACGCGGAAGGAGCCCGGAGGACGCCGAGGGGAGCGGGATGAGAGTTGCTCAAAAGCTGACCCTCGTCTCCGCGACCTCGGCGTCCCCTCCGCGTCCTCGGCGTGAAACGCATCCCGCCACCCCTGCCGGGGCTTGTCGCGTCGCGTACGGGTGGGCAAAGTGGTATCCTGAGCGCGGGACGGCCGTTGGGGCCGACCGGCCGGCTTTGTGGCTCAAGCGGGTGGGAGACGGGTTTGGGCTCGGACCTGATCGTCGCACGACTGGGATATCTCGGGATCATCCTGGTTCTGGTGCTCGGCGGGTTGGGCCTTCCGGTGCCCGAGGAAGCCCCGATCATCCTGGCGGCCGTCCTCTCGCGCAACGGCAAGATGCTCTGGCCGCTGGCCCTGGCGTCGTGCTTCGTGGGCGTGCTGGTGGGCGACTTCATCGTGTACGCCCTGGGGTACTTCCAGGGGGAGCGCGTCCTCAGCTTCCGGATCACCCGCAGATTCCTGACTCGCGAACGCGAGGCCCAGATCAAGGGGTATTTCCATCGCCACGGGATGCGCATCCTGATCACGGGCCGGTTCGTCCCCGGGTTCCGCACGGCGGCCTATCTCACCGCGGGGATCCTGCGGATGCCCCCGCTGAAGCTCTTCCTGGCCGACCTGTGCGCCGCGAGCCTGACCACGCTGCTCATGTTCGGCCTGGGGTACTTCTTCGCCCACGTGGTCGAGAACGGGATCAAGCAGGCGCAGAGCTACGTGTTCGTGGCCCTGGCGGTCGGGGTGGTGGGGTGGATCCTCCATCACCACTACAAGGCCCGCAAGCGTGGGGGGCTCGCGGTGGGGCCGCCGGTCTCGGTGACCGACGAGGTCCCCCTGCCCGTGGACGACCTGCACTCGGGGCTCATGCGCAACCCCCTGATCGCCCACGCGCCGGGACCGACCGAGACGTCGGAGCCCCCGATGGTTGAACGCCCGAAGGATGAGGCCGAGGGGAAGCCCGCAGAGGTCATCGTCCTGGTGTCCGAGGTCGTCGTTGTCGAGCAGGAGGTCGCACCGTCATGCGTCATCGCGTCGCCCGCCTTGGACTCGCCCTTGCCGGAATCCCCGCCGCCCTTGCCCTCGCCCATGCCCACGCCGAGCCCGAGGCCCGCGTCGCCGACGTCGTCTCGACCCGTGAGCTGAACGACCTGAACTGGATGGAGTTCCAGAAGGCCGTCCCCTCCAGGATCGACACGGTGATCCTGCCCACCGGCACGCTCGAACCTCACGGAGTGATCAACAACGGGGCCGACAACACCGCCCCGGTGGCCATCGCCAGGGCGATCGCCCGCGAGGTGAACGCCCTGGTCGCGCCCGTGGTCCCGTTCGGGATGACCGGCTCGATGGACGCGTATCCGGGGGCCTTCTCGATCTCCGAGGACGCCTATCGGGGCTACCTCCGCGACGTGCTCCGGGGCCTCGCCCGCAACGGATTCAAGACGATCGTGATCGTCAACGGCCACGGAGGCCCTCAGACCGCGGTGCTGAACGCCCTGGCCGCGGAGGTCGGGGCCGAGAAGAAGATCAGGACGCTCGTGGTCAACTGGTGGAGCTACGCGAGCGACGTGACCCTGGAGGTCTTCGGCGAGGACGGAGGCCACGCCGCCCAGAACGAGACCGCATTCATCCAGGCGATCGACCGGTCGCTCGTCCATCGGGAGCTCTACAAGCCCGAGATGGTCACGCCCAACGCCGCGCCCGGCACCTACTCGGCCTATCCGTCGCCCTCGTCCATCACCCTGTACAAGCCCGGCCAGGGCTTCCCGACGTTCGATCAGGAGAAGGCCGATCTCTACTTCGCGAAGGTCAACAAGAAGGTCGCGGCGCTGATCCTCGAGATGAAGGGCAAGTGGGACATGGCCGGGTTCTGACCCCGCGGCGCCCTCGCCATCGTGCGCCCCGACCGATTATAACAGTGGGGGTTCCCGAGCACTTCGTCGACCCGCCGAGACTCCGCTTTTATGTCGCAATCATCCGACCCCGCGGCTCCCGTTGGGGGCATTGAAGCCCCGTCTGCACCGCTGGCCCAGGGCGCCTATTACGCGCTCGCGGTCCTGTTCACGATGAACCTCCTGAACTACGTGGATCGCTATGTGTTCGCGGCGGTCGGCCCCGCGATCATGCGCGACATCGCGATGTCCAAGGCCGAGTTCGGCTTCCTCGGTTCGTCGTTCATCATCGTCTACACGATCGTCTCGCCCTTCGTGGGCGTGCTGGGCGACCGCATGGACCGCCGCAAGATCCTGGCCTTCGGCGTGGGGCTATGGAGCGTGGCCACGGTGGCCACCGCGTATGCCGCGACCCTGAACCAGATGTTCCTCGCCCGCGCGATCCTGGGCGTGGGGGAGGCCAGCTACGGCGTGATTGCCCCCACCCTGCTGGCCGACTTCTTCGACCGCAAGCGGCGAGGCCGCGTGATGGGCATCTTCTACCTGGCGCTTCCGGTCGGCACGGCGATCGGCTACGGCGTGGGGGGGCTCATGGAGAAGCTCGCGGGCTGGCCCTCGGCGTTCTGGGTCGTGGGGCCTCCGGGGATCATCCTGGCCGTGATGGGACTCATGATGAAGGAACCCGGCCGCGGCGCCTCCGACGGCAAGGCCCCCGCGAAGTCGGCCCCTCCCAGGCTCGCCGACTATCTCCAGCTTCTCACGATCCCCAGTTACCTGTTCAACACCGCGGGCATGGCCGCCGTGACCTTCACCACCGGCGCGTTCGGGTACTGGATCGTGCCTTACTTCGAGTACGTGCACGGGAGCAAGCCCGAGGACAAGGTCTTCTTCGGCATCTCGCTCGCCATGGCAGGCCTGGTGGGCGTGGGGATCGGGATGTGGCTGCCCGAGAAGCTCCAGAAGGTCACCAAACGCTCGTACCTGCTCTGGGCGGGAATGGCCGTCTTCATCGCCGTCCCGTTCGGCACGGCGGGGCTGCTCGCCACGAAAAGCGTGTGGCTCTCGCTGGGGCTGCTCACGATGGCCAGCGTGATGATGTCCTCGTGCCTGGGCCCCTGCAACACGGTCACGGCCAACGTGGTGCCCGGCCCCAAGAGGGCGGTCGGCTACGCGATGAGCATCTTCCTGCTGCACCTCTTCGGCGACATCCCGTCCCCGCCCCTCATCGGCTACGTGTCCGACCTGCTGGGCAGGCCGGGCGCGGGGCAGACCCCTCTGGGCCGGTTCTTCGAGTCGATCGGCGCGGTGCCCGTCGAGGCGGGCCACAGCCCCGCGAACATCACGGCCGGGATGCTCATCATCATCCCCGTCCTGCTTCTTGGGAGCCTCTGCTTCTTCCTCGGGGCCCGCACCCTACCGCGCGACCAGGAACGAGCCCGCACCTTCGGTGGCACGGACGACGGAGCGATGGCCATGCATTAAGAAGGGACTCGCTCCACGGCTCCGGGCTCGTGTGGCGAGCCTCCCCTTCACCTCATGGGAGACGGGCCGATGAAGGTCTCGGGAACCGGTGCGATGGTCGGAGCGGCGGTGGGCTTCGCCGCTCGCGGGGCGGTGGTGCTCCTGAACTTCACGACGGGAGGGCCGCTCATGGCGGTCGCTCTCCCCTCGGCCGCGATCGGTGCACTGGTCGGCGCGATCGCCGGAGCCACGGGACGTCCAATTCGCGGGGCGATCGTCGGGGCGATCCTCTCGGGCGTGGTGTTCGAGGCGTTCATGCTCTCGTGCGCCTCGGTGATCGGCACATTTTCCGCCGAGGCGGGCCCCAACTTTCTGAGGCAGACCCTCACGATTGCGCTGGAAATGGCCCTCGCGGGCGCGATCGCCGGCCTCTGCGGAGGGGCCATGGGGGCGACGCAGGACGACCCGAAGACCGGCAAGCCCGCAGACCCGATCTGACTCTTCGCCTGTTCAGAAAGGGGAAGGAATGCTCACTCGCTGGATCCTGTTTCACGTCGCCAGCGGGCAATCCTTCTTCAGCGGAGTCCTGTGCCTTCTGCTGGCGTCCGGCCTGAGCCCTCGTGCGACGCGAGGCCTCGCCCGGATCGGCCGGAATCTGCTGGTGGGCCTGGGGGTGATCCTTGTGGCAACCTCCGCCACACCTCTCCCGTTGGCGGGTTACGCCGCACTCGTCGCGATCACGCTGGCCTGGCTGATTGCCGAGGCCATACCCTCCCGATGGCCTCGATCGCTCCTGCCGCTGCGGCTCGCGGCAGCGATGGCCTGGTCGGGCGCCGCGATGTTCGAGGCGCCTTACCATGTGATGCCCATGCTGGTGCGAGTCGAGGGCCCGGTCCTGGGGATCGTGGGCGACTCGGTCACGGCGGGGATGGACGACCCCGGCGTGACGACCTGGCCCAGGGTCTTCGCGGCTCAGCACCGGGCCAGGGTCCGCGACCACTCCGCGGTAGGGGCCACCGTGGGCTCGGCGATCATCCAGGCCGAGGCCCTCGCCCCGGTCGAGTCCCCGGTCCTCCTGGAGATCGGGGGAAATGATCTCCTGGGAGGGACGCCCCCCGAGAAGTTCGAGGCCGATCTGGAGCGACTGCTCGGGAGCGTCGACCGAGCCGGTCGCGTGGTCGTCATGTTCGAATTGCCGCTCCTGCCTGGCTCGAACGCGTTCGGCCGGATTCAGCGCAGACTCGCCGCGAAGCATGGAGTCCGGCTGATCCCGAAGCGGGTCCTGCTGGGCATCCTCCTGCAAGGCGGATCGACGCTCGACTCGATCCACCTCTCGCAGGAGGGACACAACCGGATGGCCCAGGCCGTCTGGGAGGCGACCCGGTGGGCATTCGCCCACGAGGAATGAGGACCAGTGCGAGGTTCCCGCCGAGCCTTGGGCCAGGCGGGAACAAAACCCAACCGCCCTGGGGGCACGTTCGCGTCAGAGCGTCCAGCCCGAGCGATATTCGCGGCGGAGATATTTCTCGGCCTCGGGGCAGCCGATGGCTTCCATCTTCGCGCCGTCCCATCTGATCTTCTCGCCCACGCGGTAGGCCACGTTGCCCAGCAGGACGGTCTCGGTGAGGGCGCCCGAGTAGTCGAAGTTGCAGGTGGTGGGGCGTCCGTCCTTGCAGGCGGCGATCCACTCGGCGTGGTGGCCGATCGAGCTGGGGATCGTGGGCTCGGGGGCCTTGTAGTCGCGGAAGTCCCCCTCGGGCAGGAGCACGCGTCGGCCGTAATCGGCGATCAGCATCCCCTTGTCGCCCACGAACAAAACGCCGTCGCCCCAGGAGCTCAGCCCCTTCTCGGCCAGGATCTCGGGCCTCTTCGTGCCGTCGTACCACGAGAGCTTCACGGCGGGCATGTCGCCTCTGGCGGGGAAGTCGTAGTGGACCGCCATCCACGACGGAGTGGTCTCGGGATGCACGGGAGGTCCCTGGGCCTCGATCGTCGTGGGGTGCCTCAGGTCCAGCGCCCAGAACGGCAGGTCCATGTAGTGGCATGCCATGTCGCCGAGCGTGCCGTTGCCGAAGACCCACCAGCGTCGCCAGTTGGCGGGCAGATACGTGGGGTTGTACGGTCGTTCGGGGGCTGGCCCGAGCCACGTCTCCCAGTGCAGGCCCTTCGGCACCGGCGGGGAGTCGGTGGGCCGTTCGCCGCCCGACCAGGTCTTGCCGCAGAACACGTAGCACTCGCGGACCGGGCCGATGGCCCCCGCGCGGATCAGCTCGACCACGCGACGGTAATTGTCCTCGGCATGGATCTGCGTGCCCATCTGGGTCGCGACCTTCGCCCTGGCGGCGAGCTCGGCCACGGTGCGGGCCTCATACACCGAGTGCGTGAGCGGCTTCTCGCAGTACACGTGCTTGCCCAGGCGGATCGCCATGGCCGAGGCCGGGGCGTGCGTGTGGTCGGCGGTGCTCACCACCACGGCGTCGATCCCGGGGTGCTCCATCATCCTGCGGAAGTCGGAAAAAGCCTTGGCCTTCGGGAATTTCTCGCCCGCGGCGGCCAGAAGGCGGTCGTCGATGTCGCAGTAGGCGACGATGTTCTCGCCCTGGACCCCCGCCACGTTATCGGCGGCGCGGCCCGAGGTCCCCACCACGGCGATGTTCAGCTTGTCATTTGGACCGGCCTTGAGCCGACCCGAGAGACCCGCCACCGCACCCGCGGCGGCCACGGTACGGACGAAACCACGACGGCTGATCAACCGGCTGGACATGGGGGCAACCTCGCTCCAGGAAAACCAGGACCACGGCCCCCGAGACTAGCAGGAGCGCAAGGCCGTTCCTAGCGGGCAACCCCGAAACCTTGGACAAGCCGCCTCGCGAGGTCGCGGGCCTGCACCCGAAGCTCGCGCACCGCGGTGGACTCCCAGAGCTCCTCCTTCAAGAGCGGACCCACGGCAGAGTTGCGCGCTTCGCCCCCAGGACGAACGCGAAGCCGCGGTCCCCGGATCTTCATGGTCCCGGGACCGCGGCTTCATGGTGTTTCGGTGCGGAAGCGAGCGAGAATCAGGCGTGGGCCGAGCGGGTGCCGCCCACGCGACGGGCCGAGCTGATCTCGTCCACGAATCGCGAGACCGTGCGGGCGAACGCGGCATGGTGCTCCATGTGGCCCATGTGCTTCGCGGGGCTGAGCGTCTGGAGGGTGGCGCCGGGGATCGTCTCGGCCATGTACAGGCTGGCCTCGGGGCGCGTGGTGTTGTCCTCGTCGCCCGGGATGACCAGCACCGGGACGCGGATCGTGGGCAGGGTGTCGGTGGCATCGTAGCGGAACATGCCAAGCATCCCGCGGGCCAGCACGCCCGGCCACGTCTTGGCCCCGTACCACGACGACAGGTTCAGCTGCTCGCGGGTCTCGTTCCCCGAGAACGAGCTCTTCTCGGTCGATCGGTGCATGGACCCGTTGAGGTAGCTGATCCAGTTCATCACATAAACCAGGGGGGCCAGGCCGATCATCAGATAGCAGAGCGGCTCGAGCACGGGCTTCTGGATCGCGGTGTAGAGGCCCGCGTTGGACGAGGTCTTTACCGGGTTCGTGTAGGTCGTGTGCGTGAGCACCAGCCCCGCGATTTTCTTCCCAACCTTCTCGGGGAAGATCCGGCAATAGGTGAGCGCGATCATCCCGCCGATGCTATGGCCGACCACCACGGCGGGCGAGGGGCCCGCGAAGTCGAGGACGGCGTCCAGGTCGTGGGCCATCTTCTCGAGCGAGAAGTCGTTGTTCGCCGGGCGGCCCGAACGCCCGAGGCCGGGGAGGTCCCACAGGATCACGCGACGACCGTCGGCGATGGCCTTCTCGGAGTAGCGCCACTCCGAGGCATCCACGCCCCACCCATGCGTCATCACGACCGGCTGGGCATCCTTCGGCCCCAGGCAGGCCACATGCAGCTCGGTCCCGTCGGGGCGGGTGATCCGGTGATGGGTCGCCTCCACGTTCGGGAGGTCCTCGGCGGCCGACTTCGGCGACGTGCCCTCGCTCTTGCGCAGGAGGGGATAGGAGATCATCCCTCCGCCGACCGACAGGAGCATGAGCGTCAGGCCCCCCGCCAGGTACGCGGTGTCGCGGTCGAGGCCCACATGCCAGAGCCCTCGCACCCGGGCTTCTTCGACGGGACGGCGGGCGTCCATGTCCTCGCGATGATCGGCCACTTCCACGCGGACGGGCTGCACGACGGTGGTGCGGCTCTCGTACCACTCCTTGAGGAGGTACGCCCCGAGCCCGATCGCGGCGACCGAGAGCAGGCCGCGAAGCCAGATCCCCAAAATTTGGAAGGGCATCATGGGCATGAGAGGTTCCTTTCGAGGGGGCAGAAGAACGCGAGGGCGAAAGGTCCAGGTCCCCCGGACCGGTCCTTCGCCCTCGCAACCCTTCCCAGCGAGAGCAAACCGGGTGCCGCGATCAGAGGCGCGGGGGCTTCGGCTTGATCGGGGCCTCGAATCCGTTGGCACCCTTCATCTTCACCCTGCGCTTGTAGACCTTCTCGCCGCAGGTCACGAACAGGGTGTCGAAGTTCTCCCCTCCGAAGCACACGTTCGACGCCTTGCCGTTGGGCGTGGGCAAAATCACATGCACGCGGCCCGCCTGGTCGCAGATCTGGACGCCCATGCGCGTGGCCACGTAGAGGTTGCCGTCCCGATCGGCGCGCATCCCGTCGGCCCCGCTGAAATCGGCGTTGTCGGGGGTGTGCAGGTGATAATACCTTTGCTTGTGCAGGAGCGACCCGTCGGCCTGGATCTGGTAGCTGTAGACCCAGTGGCTGCGGAAGTCGGCCACATACAGGAGGGTCTGGTCGGGCGACGTGGCCACGCCGTTGGGGTAGATCAGGCCGGTGTCCACGACCGTCTTCTCCCCCTTGGGGCTGATCGCCCAGACCTTGCTCGGCTCGGGGCCGTTGGGGTTCGGGCCGGTCACGTAGATCCAACCGTTCTCGAGGATCGCCAGGTCATTGCCGCGCAACCCCTCGGCAACGACCGACGGCTTGCCGGACGCGTCGTAGGCAAGGATCTTCTCCGCGCCCGAGGCCACCGCGTAGAGCTTGCCGTCGGCCCCGAACACCTGGCCGTTGGCCCCCTTGGAGTCGGTGATGAACGGCGAGACCTTGCCCTGGAGGTCCACCTTGTAGGTGATGTTGTTGGGGATGTCGTTGAAGAAGACCTCCCCCGTTGCGTTGGCGGCGGGCCCTTCGGTGAACTTGTAGCCCTCGCCCACGAGCTGCCAGTCCTCGCCGGGGATCACGATGTCGCGAAGGTCCTGCGACCCTTTGCCGGCCTTGACCTCCTCGGGCCATCCCTTCCAGAGCCATCGCATGGCGTCGGGGAAGACCTCCGTGGCATGCTCGCCGTTATGCCCCCCCTTGCCCCACACGTGGTCGACCTCGTAGCCGGCGAACTTCAGGGAGCGTTCCATCTCCTGATTCGCCATCCACCAGTCGCCTCCGTAGATGTTCAGATCATTCTCGCCGTCCTGAAGGAAGATGCGGATCGGCTTCGGCTCGACCTTGCGGATGAGGGTGGGGTAGACATTGCCGCCGCGGAGCCCCACGTAAGTGCCGATCGAGCTGAACACGCGGCGGAAGCTGTCGGGACGCTCCCACGCGGCGGTGAAGGCGGCGATCGCCCCGCTGGAGGCCCCGCCGATGGCGCGGTCGTTGGGGTTCTTCGAGAGCTTGATCGCGCGGCCGTCGGAGGCCGTCTTCGTCTCGACGTCGGGCAGGAGCTCCTCGATCAGGAAGCGCGCATAGTTGTCTCCCAGGCCGTCGTACTCGAAGCTCCGGTTGAAGCGATCGAGGGCCTTCTCGCTCGGGGCCTTCACGCGGCCGTGCATGATGAACACGCCGATCGTGACGGGCATCTCGCCCTTGGCGATCAGCTCGTCGAAGACCTGAGGCGCCTTGTACTGGACGCCGTCCTGGTTCACGTACAGGCATGCCGGCTTCGCGGGGTCGTATTGCTTCGGAACGTAGACCCAGTAATCGCGGGTCGTGCCCGGGAAGATCTTCGACCGGTCGAACGTGTACTTCGTGACCTCGCCCTTCGGCGGTTCGTCGGCCGAGGCCGGAACGACGGTCAGCGCCGCAACCGCGGCGAACCTGGCAAGCATCGCAATCATGGGCAACTCCTCACACCTCTCCCTCGCGAAACGCGAGGGCGACCAGAGCGAACCCTATCCGCTCCGACCGCCGGACTCAACCTTTTGGATTGGGGAAGGGTTCACGCAGAGACGCGCTGAGGACGCGGTGAGCATGGATTCCGGTGGGCTGATTCCCGATCCTCCCGCGTCCGTTGCGTCCCCTCCGCGTCTCCGCGTGAAACGTCTCGATTGCCCGACCGGATGGCCCCGGATTAGAATCCCAAAGGATCGACAAACCTGGATCGAGATGGGCCCGCAAGATGAGACTCCCCCTCGCCTTTCTGCTTGCAATCGGACCGTTGGCGTCACTGGCCCAGGCGCAGGAGCCGATCTGGATCGAGGGCGAGGCCACATCGTCCACAAACGTGAAGCCGAACGTGGCCGGGTGGGGCAACAAGAGCTTCCTGTCCGGGGAGAAATGGCTCCACTACTCGGTCGAGGCCGACAAGGTGGAGAAGGACGCGCCCGCCGACGGGGCCACGTTCGCTTATCGATTCACCACGAAGCGATCAGGCTCTTTCGCGGTGTGGAACCGCGTGGGGTTCGAGTTCGTCCGCTCCCCGTTCGAGTGGCGGATCGACGGCGCCTCCTGGACGCGATCCGCGCCCGAGGAGCTCACGACCGACCTCATGGAGGTGGATTTCTTCTGCGAGGTCGCCTGGCTGAAGCTCGGCAATCGCAAGATCACGCCCGGCGAGCACACGCTCGAGGTCCGCATCCCGAAGACCAGGGACGCCCAGGGCAAGCCCGCGAAGCTCCTCTACGCGAGCGACGCGATCTGCCTCCACCCCGGCGAATTCCGGCCTAACGGACGGTTCAAGCCCGGCGACGACGGGCGTGACGATCGCGACCGGCTGGCGGGCGAAACCGTGTTCCGACTGCCCGAGACCGCCAAAGCCGGCGCGAGGACTTCGGTCGCCCTGAAGGGCCTGTGGGAGATCGCCCGCGACGACGAGCAACTTCCCCGCCAGGTCGCCGTCCCGATCGCGTCCCTTCCCCAGCACCCCATCTGGCGAGGCATCGACGTCCCCGGCGACAAGAACACGCTCCGGCCCGACCTCGTGTTCGCGCATCGCGTCTGGTATCGCACCCGGATCGAGGTGCCCGCATCGGCCCAGGGGCGGTCCTTCTTCCTCGTGTTCCCGCAGAACAACCTGAACACCACCGTTTATGTGAACGGCCAGCTTTGCGGGTTCGACAAGAATCCGTTCGCGAGATTGCAATTTGATGTGACCAGGGCCGTGAAGCCCGGCACCAACGAGGTCATGGTGGGCATCCGCGACGCCTGGTACGGGCGGTCGGCCGATCCCGACGACCCGATGAAGCTCCGCAGGACCTTCAACCTGCCGAAGAAGTTTTTCGGCGACGGCTTCCAGGACCTCGCCTTCCCGATCTGGAACCTCCCGCAATCGGGCATCCTTGTCACGCCCGAACTGGTCTGCGCGGGCCCGGTGTATGCGTCGGACGTATTCGTCCAGCCCTCGGTCCGGTACAAGCGGCTTCGCCTGCTCGTGGAGCTGACCAACCCGTCGCCTCGGCCGGTCGAGGGGTACGTCAAGTTCCCCGTGATCGACGCGCAGGGCCAGGTCGCGCAAAAGTCTGTAGGTCGCAAGTTCAGCCTGGCGCCGAACGAGATCCGTAAGATCGAGACGACCGAGATGAGGTGGGAACCCACGCTCTGGTGGCCCGATCGCCCGACCATGTACACCCTGCGGACGACCATCTCGATCGACGAGAAGCCCATCGACGTGAGCGACACCCCGTTCGGATTCCGCGAGTGGACAATCCTCGGCAAGGACTTCCTCCTGAACGGGATTCCCTGGCACGGGTGGGCCGACACCCACAACGAGGACACGCCCCGGGCCTGGCTCGACTTCCACCACAAGTCGAATCAAACGTTCATGCGGTTCTGGGGCACGTCGTGGAAGGACATGCCGCCCGAGGAGGCCCTGAGGTTCTTCGACCGAAGCGGAGTGGTCGTCCGCCGCTCGGGCATCCTCGACGGCGAGGCCATCGGCTATCGCGCGGTCGAGCCCGACGAGAAGGTTCGCAAGAAGACGGGGACCGAGGTCAAGATGGACCTGCTGGAGAACTGGCGAGACCAGATGGTGGCGCAGGTCCGAGGAGAGAGGAATCATCCTTCGATCATGATCTGGTCGATCGAGAATGAATACCTCTACATCAACTGCATCAACCTGCACGGCAACCTGATGGATCAGTTCGAGGACGAGGTCGTGAAGACCGCCGAGGCGGTGAAGGCGGCCGACCCCACGCGTCCCACCATGACCGACGGCGGAGGCGCCACGAAGTCCAACCGCATGCCCGTCCACGGCGACCACTACACCGCGGGGCCCTTCCCCGAATACCCCTCGCTCGCCTACACGTCCAACACCAAGGGAGGCGGCCGAGGGCGCTGGGAGTGGAACGAGAGGAAACCGCGGTTCATCGGCGAGGAACTCTTCGCCGAAGGCTTCAATCCCGCCTACAGCTATTTCGGCGGGGAGGAGGTCTTTGCCGGCAAGGCCGGTTCCCGACGCGCCGTGGGGCTGCTTGTGAGGATGATGACCGAGGGGGCCCGCTGGACCGACAACGGCGCGATCCACTTCTGGCAGACCCCCGGCGTGGCCGAGGGGCAATACGCCGCGAACGCGCCCCGCGCCGTCTTCACCCGGCAGTGGGACGGGACCTTCGGCTCGGGCGAGACGCCCAGGCGCACCTTCGGCCTCTTCAACGACACCCGCTTCGACGACCCGATCGCGTTCACCCGAGCTCTCCTGCGGGACGGCAAGCCGATCTCCTCGAAGACCACCACGCACAAGGTCGCGCCCGGCAAGAGGGAGGTCTTCGACGAGGCGATCCCCCTGCCCGAGGTCTCGGCGCGAACCGAGTGCGAGCTGGTGCTCACCCTCTCGGTCGCGGGCAAGGAGGTCTTCCGCGACGTGAAGGCCGTTTCCATCCTCCCGAAGCGCCAGCCCGACCCCGGGATCAAGCCCGGAGACCTTGCGCTGCTCGACCCGGGCGGTGAACTGAAACCGTTCCTGGATGCGCACAAGGTCCCCTACACGCTCGTGACCAACGAGGTCCCGAAGTCCGCGAAGATTGTGCTCGTGGGCAAGAATCAGGTCGGCGAGGAAGCCTCCACATCGACAACACTGGCGGCCCTGGCGCTTCAGGGCAAGCGTGTGATCGTGCTGGAGCAGAACCACCCGCTGAAGTACCAGGCCCTCCAGCCCGCCGAGATCGAGCCCGCGACGAACGCCGGCCGCATCGCCTTCATCGAGGACGCGACCCACCCGGCCATGAGGGGGCTCCTCTCCAAAGACTTCTTCACCTGGGGGCCCGACGAGGTCGTCTATCGCGATGCCTACTTCAAGCCCACGCGCGGGGCCCGCTCGATC
>JANOBY010000610.1:0-12802 GCA_031411935.1 Planctomycetales bacterium
ATTGAGCGAGAAATTCCAGACCAGGGCCACCGAACCCGCGAGCGCCGCGGCGATCGCCAGCGACAGCCTGACCTGGGTGGGCGGCACCACGTAGTCGGCCAAAGGGGTGCCCGACAGCAACTTGATGAATAATGCGTAGAAGGTCAGATCGACGAACACGCCCGAAGCGCCGACCACGCAGAACTGGATCAGGCGCGAGGCGTTCCCGTACTGGTGATCGGCCAGCCGCTTGAGGTGCCGAAGGTCGTCCCAGCCGGGGAGCCCCCGGCGCGACGACGACCCGACGATCGCCGGGACGTCCATCCGTCGGCCCTGCACCTTGCTCAGGAACTCCAGCGAGAACCGCGCGCCCACGGCCTTGAAGTGGGACGCGGACTCGAGCGCCCCGCGAGTCATGGCGATCAGGCCCGAGAGCGGGTCGGTCGTTCCCGTGAAGGGCCGGGCGAAGCGGCCGATCCGGGCCCGGAGCCGTCCCGACTGCGGGCCTTCGAGGTAGCGGCTGGCGACAACCAGCTCGGCCTCGCCCCGGTCCAGAGGGGTCAGGACCGCCGGGAGCGATTCGGGGGCGTATCCCATCCTCGGGTCGAGGATGACCAGAACCTCACCCGAGGCCACCTGGAGCCCCGCGATGGCCGACGACGCCAGGCCGGGATACCGCGACTCGACGCTCAGGAACCCCTCGTGGGGCCCTTCCAGACCATCGCACACGACGATCACTTCGACCTCGTGGCCCGCGTTCTCGAGCGCCGAGCGGACTGAGGGGACCAACGCGTCGGGGCGAGGGTCGCCCTCGGTCGTCGGCAGGATCAGGCTCACTCGGGACATGGGCGCGGGGCTCCGGGACTCGATCGGGGAACGGGATACGATAGCCCGATCGCCCCGGGTTTGACAACGCATCTTGCCGGAGTCGAGTCCGGGTTCAGCCCGCCGACGGGGCCGGTCGGCCCATGTCCTCGCTCCGAGGATAGATCTTGTGGCGCGGGGGATTGCGCAAAACCTGCTCGCGGCCCCACGACGTGACCGACCGGAAGAGGTCCGAGCGGATGAACTGCATGAAGGCGTCGCGGTCGTCCCACTCGCTCAAAATGGCGAACGAGTGCGGGTCGTCCACGCGCTGATAGAGGTAGGTGACCTTGTGCCCCTCGATCGTCGAGAGCAGGGCGATCACTTCCTGAAACTTGGACGTGAACATGCCCGATTTCTCGGGGATCACGTCGTAATACATGCCCACGGTCACCACGGGATCGTCTCCGGTTGCGGCTTCGCTCGTCGTTCGTTCGTTCGCTTCAAGGCGCTTCCAGGGGGCGGTCGATCCAGCCTCCGCCCAGGACCAGGTCGTCGGCGTAGATCGTGACGACCTGCCCGGGCGTGACCGCGGGCTGGGGCACATCGAAAATCACCCGGGCCCGTTCGCCGTCCAGGGGCTCCACGATCGCCGGGACCGGCTGATGGCGGGCGCGGATCTGCGCGAGACAGGGGGTCGACCCCGAGGGGCGATCGACGTGCCAGTTGAACTTCGAGGCTTCCAGGCCCGGGGCGTCCAGGGCCTCGCGAGGGCCGAGCCTCACGGTCTTGCTGATCGGCTCGATTTGCACCACGTAGCGGGGCGACCCCACGGCCACGCCCAGCCCTCGCCTCTGTCCGATGGTGAAGCCCTCGATCCCCGAGTGCTCGCCCAGGGGGGTGCCGTCGTGGTCGACGATCGGCCCGGCGGTGTCCAGGTCGGGCCGTCGCCCTCGGACGAATCCGAGATAATCGTCGTCGGGGATGAAGCAGATCTCCTGGCTGTCGGGCTTGTCGTGGACGGGCAGGTCCAGGTCGCGGGCGAGGTTGCGGATCTCGTCCTTGGGATAATCCCCCACGGGCAGGAGCACGTTGTGCAGGATCTCCCGGCGCAGGCCGAAGAGCACGTAAGCCTGATCCTTCGACGGGTCCAGCGCGCGACGGATCCTCGGGCGGCCCTGGTCGTCGAGGGTCTTTCGGGCGTAGTGCCCCGTGGCCACGAAGTCCGCGCCGACCTGCTTTCCGTAGGACCAGAGCTTGCCGAACTTCAGCCAGATGTTGCACAGGACGCACGGGTTGGGCGTGCGGCCCACGGCGTACTCGTCGGCGAACCCGTCCATGATGCGGGCGAAATCGCGCTCGAAGTCGAGCGCATAGAACGGGATGTCCAGGCGGTCGGCCACGCTCTGGGCGTCCACGGCGTCGGTCGCGCTGCAGCAGGTCTTGGCGCGGCGTTCCAGGTCGTGGCCGTGGGCCCCGGTGCGCATGAAGAGGCCGATGACCTCGTGCCCTTGCTGCTTGAGCAGGTGCGCGGCCACCGAGCTATCCACGCCGCCGCTCATCGCCAGCACGACCCGGCTCATATCAGGGGGATCTCATCAAGGGGCGGAGAATCGAATGCGCGATTGGGTTTGCCCCATCACTGTAGTCGTTCGGGGCTTGGATCGGCAAGGCGGGCGGATGGAACCGCCAGGACGCCAGGAGCGCGGAGATCGGAGGAGAAAAGGCAAATCAGGATTAGATCAATCCGAACACCTTCCCTCTTCTCTTCCCACTCCTCCGACCTCAGCGCTCTTCGCGGTTCAATCGCTTTCCAACCCCGTTTAAGACAAAATGGGTCCATCCGTAAAAAGGTTGTAACCGCACGCGGCCTCCCGGGCCTCTTGCTGGTGGAAACCGTCGACGCGGAGGGGCTTTGCGGCCCTTCCGCCCGCTTGATGTGCCTGTTCCGGAGGTCGGACCCCGATGGCTGGCGAGCCCTTCGGCACCGTCGTGAAGGATGTGGAGCGGCTTTACCGCGACGGCACCCTCTCGGGCCTGAACGAGTCGGAGCTCCTGGACCGATTCCTCGTCCGCAAGGATGAGCTCGCGTTCGAGACGCTCGTGACCCGCCACGGCCCGATGGTCCTCTCGGTCTGCCGCGGGGTCCTGCGCGACGATCACGCGGCGGAGGACGCCTTCCAGGCCACCTTCCTGCTGCTCGTCCGCAAGGGCCGCTCGATCCGCACGCCCATCCTGGGGCCCTGGCTCCATCGCGTGGCGTACCGGGTGGCGATCCGCGCGGGGAAGTCGCGGGCACGGCACCGGATGAGGGAGACCCCCTCGCCCGAGGTCATGGCCGCCACGCCCGCGGTCGAGACCAACCGCATCGACCGCGAGTCCCGCATGGCCCTGCACGAGGCGCTCGACTCCCTCCCCGCCAGGTATCGCGAGCCCATCGTGCTCTGCTACCTGGAAGGCCGCACGCACGACGAGGCCGCGAAGCAATTGCGATGGCCGGTCGGATCGGTGAAGGGCCGCCTGTCGCGAGGGCGTGACCTCCTCAAGACGCGGCTCCAGCGTCGCGGGGTGGGCGTGCCGGCGGTGGCGATCGCGGCCGTGATGGGGGGCGAGGCGAGGGCCTCGGTCCCCCTGGCGCTCAAGCAATCGACGGTGCAGGCCGCGGTATCCCTCGCGGCGGGCAAATCAGCGGCAATCGCCACCGGGGCGTTCTCGGTGTCGGCGATGCGGCTGGCGGAGGAGGCGGCACGCGCCATGATGATCAAGAAGAGCCTGACGGTCCTGTGCAGCCTGGCGGCGGTCCTCTCCGCCGTGGGAGGCGCGGCGGCCCTCGCCCGGCAGGACGCGGCGAAGCCCGACAAGCCCCCGACGGCCGGGGCAAAGCCCGACGAGGCCCCGAAGAAACCCGCCACTTCGGACCTCGATCTCCTCCAGGGAAGCTGGCTCCGCGAGTGGATCCAGACGGGGGCAAACAGGGCGACCGGGGACGCCGCTCCGAAGTCCCTCCAGCGAATCACCATCCAGGGAGACGTCCTCTCCGGAACCGTCCCCGGCAGCGAACGGGTCGAGCCCCGCACCCTCAAGCTCGAACCCAACAAGATCATGAAGCAGTTCGAGTGGACGAGGAAGACGGTCGGAGGCGAGGAGGTCACGAGGGGCATCTACAAACTCGATCACGACAGCTTCCTGTTCTGCTTCGACACCAGAACACCCCAGACCCCTCCGGCCAGTTTTCCGCAACAGGGCTTCTCCCACTCCACCGTCATCGCATCCTACATCCGAGAGCCCAGCCCGCCCGAGCTGACGCCCGAGGCCAAAGCCGAGCTCGAGCGACTCCAGGGCGAATGGAGGTGGGTCCGCCGGGAAGAGAATGGAGAATCGGTCAGCCTCGCTTCGTTCGGCAGCTACACCCTCGTCTACCGGGGTGATTCCCAGCTCTGGAAAGGACAGGATGAAAAGATTCGCACCGAGCAGAAGATCGTGCTCGACCTGTCCCAGACGCCTCACACCATGGAAATGCGTTCCGGCCTGCAAGTGAAGCCGGGGCGGATGAACTACAGACTCGAGGGCGACAGGCTGATCACCTGCTTTGAGACCCCTGGATCAGGGCGCAGCGAGGCTGGAGCGGACACGATCACGGCACCGGGCGAGCTGGCCACGCGGCCCGGCGACAATCGGGTGCTGACCGTGTACCAGAGGGTCAAGCCCCCCGCCGAGCAGGGGAACGATCCTTTCGAGGCGCTCAACCAAATTCCCGAGAAGACGGACCGGAAGGCCAGCGCGACCTCTCCTCGAAGGACGACTCTCCCGCCACCGACCGGAGCGGTCCCGGCTCCCGCCCCCAGGCCCAACCCGGAAAAGGGAGGCGAGATCAAGACGGGCGCCCAGGTGGCCGCCGAACTCCGGCAGGAAGCGGATCGGGCCGAGAGCGGGCGAGATGACCTGTTGCTGACGGTGGACCAGGCCGAGGAAGAGATCGAGGCGTTGAAGTCCGAGGCAAGGCGATTCCAGGAGATCATCAGCAACACCAAAGCCTTCGAACTGACGAGCGTGGCGGGAGGCCCGGCCATCGTGATGGGCGACGCCGCTTCGCGGATGGATAGGCTAAAAGTGGTGGAGAATGCCCAGCACGAGATCCAGGAGAAGATCCGATCGCTCACGATGATGGTGCGTTCGCGACGCCGAGAGGCCGAGGCCCTCGACAGGGTGATCGAGAAGGTCAAGGCGAAGGCCGACGCCGCCGAGGAGCGTCCGGGGCTTCCCGGGACGGTCCAGCCCGGCGATGTCCTGGTCGTCGAGGTCCTGGAAGCCCTGCCGGGCCGGCCCATCTCGGGAGAGCGAGTGGTCAAGCAGGATGGGACGATCAGCCTGGGATTCTATGGCTACCTGAAGGTCGAAGGCCTCACGCCGCGCGAGATCAAGGTCAAGGTGATCGAGCACATGCAGAAGTACCTCATTGACGAGGCCCTGGGGCTCATAGGCGAGGATCCCCGCACGGGCAAGTTCATCAAGCTCGCTCCCGAGGACTCCGATCGCGTGTTCGTCGACGACGAGCAGAACGCAAAATTCATGACCCCCGACGTGAAGTCCCTCAAGCGACAACTCGACGACATGGCCCGCGAGCTCAAGCTCCTCAAGGCCTCCAGCCGCCCCGCACGAGGAGAGGACCGATAGAACGGTTCAACCAAGGGAAAGGCCGGTCATCCAATCTCCCCAGTGGGGCGGGCGTCCCTGCCCAATGGCACTTACTTTAATCCTCGCTGATGCGAGGATTGGCAGATTGCGACCTTTGGGCGAGTCGTTTCCAGAACTGTGAGGGGCGAACTGTCTCCCCCAGATTGCTCAGGATGCTTCTAACCCCCATAAGCAGTCGTTAAAGTAAGTGCCATTGGGCGTCCCTGCCCGCCTAAACCTGTTCCTTCGGGCAAGGACGCCCGCAGCACTGGGTAATCTCGTTACGAGCCCTCGTTCCCAGGCCGGAGCCTGGAACGGGGAGAGAAATCGCCCATCCGTTCCCGGCTGTGGCGTCCCTCCCGCCTGGAATGGGATTCTGGCGGGCAGGGGCGCCCGCCCCACCGGGGAACTTCGGTACGAATCGGTCAAGCACGGCTGGAGAGCGATTTTGGGTCTGGCCCGGCGCCGGGAATCGGGTGCCACTGGTGGGCTTGCTCACGAGTGCGTTGGGCCCGTCTTCTGGGCACGGGTGGGCAGATCAACCATGTCACCCGAAGGTGCCGCCCGGTCGAACGAAGATCGCCGAAGGGGGATAGTCCTGCACCGCCAGATCGCGCGCAAGACTCCTCCCCGTCGGAACGGTCCCCACAGGGCCCCGGGCGAGCGACGAATGAGGGGCTACACCCCATACCATCGTGAGCGATCGACCGGACGATCCGACAGTGCGGCCAATTCGACCCCGGATCGCTCAACCCCGGGCAAGTCTCGCGATTCGGCTTCGGCCCCTCCCTCGCGGACCCGCTGCGAGGTCAGGGCAGTAAGGCCCGCTCCCATTCAGGCCGTGAGGCCGCATCCGGCGCGCAGGAACCCATCCCCGATGATCGGGGGCCGGGAACGCTTCGATACTATCAACGGCGTAGGAGCCCGCGGGCCCCACGTTGGCTCATTGACAATCGAAATCAGCGAGAGGGGGGCGGATCGACGGCGGGGAACCGGGGAATCGCGAAAATGTGATTTTGCAGAACGAACCCAATTTGGCCCCCCGGCCGGTGGCGTCTCATCTCGGGGAAGTCGTTGTTGGGAAGAGACTTGGGTCTTGAGAAAGGGAAAATGCAGGACCGGGAAAGTCGTCTGGAAATGGGAAAACGAAGCCAAAACGAACCCAAAACGAAGCCAATTTCGGGCCCTTCGGAGGTGAAACGAACCCATTCAGGCGGATTGCCCCGGCGAGATTTTTTGGATCAAGCCGGGACGTTCCTCCGTCCATCGGAACCGGTGCCAGAACGCGAGTCGCCCGGCGTGCGGGTCGAGTCCCCATTGGGGAGGTCGTCCGCACGCCGGGCAACGAGACTCGAAACGGCACCGCTTGCGGGCCTCGATCGAAGTCCACTTCAGAGCGGGCCCGTCGCCCCATCGGGGCCCGACCGGGACCATCGGCGGGCCATCACGGCCGACCCGATCATGAGCAGGGCCATGACTCCGGTGGCGGGCTCGGGGACCTGCGGCGGGTTCAGCCCTTGCGGCAGGTTGGTGTCGGGCACGGGCGTGATGGGCGTGAAGTCGGGGGGCAGGATGGGCGTGGTCAGAGGCGGGATGGTCGAGGGCTTGACCCTCCTGAGCATCTGCACCAGCTCGGGATGGAAGGTGTTGAAGCGTTTGACGTTCAGGCTCTGCCGCCAGGACAGGTACTGCACGAACGGGGAGTCGGGCACCGTGCCGTCGGAGGAGACCTTGAGCATGGTCACCGCCCGCGGCCCATGCACGTCCTTCCAGCGATATTGGAGGGCGGCCTTCCAGTAGGCGCCCCAGGGGTTGGCCGAGGATTTTTGGAGGCCCGCCATCGTCCTGGCCTTCGCCCGCACGCCCGGGCGGATCGCCCCGGCCGAGGCCGGCGAGGGGGTGAAGAAGACGAGCAGGGCCAGGGTCAGGATCGGGACTATTCGGAAAACGAGCGTCGGGTTCAGCCGCGCATCGTCGTTGGGTTTGCTCATGTCTCACCCGGTTCGTCGTGAGCACCGGCGATCGCGTCTCCCGACCTCGCGGATCGGAACGAGCCGTATAGCGGACTTATCGGTCGTTCCGTCCGCGAGGCTTGAGCCGATCGGGGCGAGCGAGGCGCAGGAGAGGTCGGTGCCGGTTGTCGTTCCTGGGCGGTCCGGGTATCGTAAGACGCGTCCTGCCGCCGGGATCGGTCGGCGCGGTTTGTCGCGAAGTGACGTCGAAAGAAAAGGGAAAATCATGGCCTCCACGACCGAATCTCCTCGCCAGATGTACATCAATGGAGCCTGGAAGGACGCCGTGGACGGCTCGACGCTCGCTGTGATCAACCCGGCCGACGAGTCGACCATCGCCGAGGTCGCCTTCGGGGGCCGCGCCGACGCCGAGCTCGCCATCGACGCCGCCGCGAAGGCGTTCCCCGCGTGGAAGGCCACTTCGGCTTATGATCGCGCAAAGATCCTCAAGAAAACCGCCGAGCTCATGAGGGAGCGGGCCGACAGGATCGCCCGGACGCTCACCATGGAGCAGGGCAAGCCCCTGCCCGAGGCCAAGGGCGAGACCCTGCACGCGGCCGACACCTTCGAGTGGTTCGCCGAGGAGGGCAAGCGGGCCTACGGGCGGATCATCCCCCCGGCGAACATGGGCAAGCGTCACCACGCGATCAAGCACCCGGTGGGGGTGGTCGCCACGATCACGCCCTGGAACTTCCCGATCACCCTGCCCAGCCGCAAGATCGCCCCGGCGCTGGCGGCGGGCTGCACCGTGGTCAGTCGCGCGGCCGACCAGACCCCGCTCTCGCTGCTCATGATGTTCGAGTGCATGATCGACGCGGGGCTGCCGCCCGGCGTGGCGAACCTGGTCATGGGCGACGCCCGCAAGATCGCCGACGCGTTCTTCGAGAGGCCCGAGGTCCGCAAGATCTCGTTCACCGGCTCGACCGGCGTAGGGAAGGAGCTGATCCGCCGATCGGCCGACGGAGTGAAGCGGCTGAGCCTGGAGCTGGGCGGGCACGCCCCCCTGATCGTCTTCCCCGACGCCGACGTGCAGCAGGTCGCGCAGGCGGCCGTGATGGGCAAGTTCCGAAACAACGGCCAGGTCTGCATCGCGCCCTCGCGGTTCTACATCCACGACTCGATCTCCAGGGACTTCACCGAGGCCGCCGTGGAGCTGGCGAAGAAGCTCAAGCTGGGCAACGGGCTCGACGAAGGGACGCAGGTCGGCCCCATGTTCGAGGCGAAGGCCCTGGACAAGACGTCCAAGCTCGTCGACGACGCGAAGTCCCACGGCGCCGAGGTCCTGACCGGCGGAGGGAAGTCCAGCCGATTCGACCGCGGGTACTTCTTCGAGCCCACGATCCTCCGCAACATCAGCGGCGACATGAAGATCATGAGCGAGGAGCCCTTCGCGCCGGTCATGCCGATCCTCGACTTCTCGAAGCTCGAGGACGTGATCGCCGCCGCCAACGCCACCCCCTACGGCCTGGCCGCCTACGTGTTCACGAACGACCTGACCGTGGCCACCCGCATGGCCGAAGGGCTTGAGGCCGGGATCATCGGCATCAACGACCCGGTGCCCGCCACCCCGCAATGCCCGTTCGGCGGGATGAAGGAGTCGGGCATGGGCCGCGAGCTGGGCATCGAGGGGCTCGACGCCTACTTCGAGACCAAGTTCATCTCGATCGGGCTGAGGGCGTGAAGCGGGCTTCGAATCGGAGGATCGATCATGGGCAACACGCAAACCGAGACGCGGGTCCGCATGACGGTCGATGAATTCCTCGCGCTTCCGGACGACGGGGTCCACCGCGAGCTGATCAACGGAGAAGTGCGCGTGATCGTCCAGGAGACCTGGGACGATCCCAACGCGCCCATCATCCCGGTGGCCGCTGTGGAGAGGCCGATGACGATTCGCAACCGGATTCACAGCCGGATCGAGGCCAGGTTCGCCCAACATCTGAGCAACTGGCTCGATACACGCCCCACGCCTCGCGGCGAGGTTCTGACCGGCGAAGTCGGGTTCCGACTCGGAGGGCCGGACGACTCGGCGGTCGGCATCGACGTGGCTTATGCGTCCGCCGAGCTCGTCGCCGCGACTGCGGACCATCAGAAGGTCTACGCCGGCTCGCCCGCCTTGGCGGTCGAGATCCTCTCCCCCTCCGACACGAATGAAGCGATCGGCGACATGATCGCGAACTACCTACGGCATGGAGTGGTCGTCTGGATCGCCGACCCCAATCTCCGCACGGTCGCGGTCCTCCGGCCTGGGCTTCCGCCCGAGACGTTCAACGAGACGCAGGAGCTTGTGGGCGATCCCTACCTGCCGGGGTTCCGCGTGGAGGTGTCGCGGTTGTTCTCCTGAAATTGGGGGATTGCTGAGAAATCGATCGGGGCGTGTCGTCTAGAGGGAGGACATGCGAGGACTTCCTGATCGAGGTGCGGATGAGTGCGGTCGGGCCGGAACTCCTGGGCTCCCTGTTCGACGAGCACGCCTCCGCGCTCGGGCTCTACGCCCGGTCGTGGACCGACGCCCCGGAGGACATCGTGCAGGAGGCGTTCATCAAGCTCGCCCGGCAGAAGGTCGCGCCCGATCGCCCCGTGGCCTGGCTCTACAAGGTCGTGAGGAACGAGGCGGTCGCCCAGTCGCGATCGATCTGGAGACGTCGAAGGCGCGAGGCGCTTGTCTCCTCCGGTGAGAGCCTGGTCTCCTCGCCCGACGACCGTCTGGACGCCGCCCACGTTTCGGCCATGCTCCAGGACCTCCAGGCCGAGAACCGCGAGGTGATCGTGGCGAGGTTGTGGGGCGGCCTCACGTTCGAGGAGATCGCGAAGCTCCAGGGATGCTCCGTGGCCACGGCGCACCGTCGTTATCAAACCGGTCTGGAACTCCTGCACGAGAGGATCGAACCGTCATGGACCGCCAGGACGAGCTGAACGCCCTCGAGCGCCGCCTCGGCAACCTGCGGCCCGCACCCCTGGCGATCGACCGGGACCGGGTCCTGTATCTGGCCGGACGCGAGGCGGCCCTTGTCGACTCGCGGGGACGGGCGATCGGGGCCGCTTCCCTTGTCTGCCTCGCGCTCGTGAGCGTGGGGCTGGGCGGGCTGCTGCTCGTCGAGAGGGGCCGCCGGATGGACCTGGAACGGGCGGTGGCCGGGCTGTCGAAGCCGGCCGAGCCGACCCGCGTCGAGCTGATCGTTTCGGGTTCGCCGCCCTCGCCCAGCAGCTATCGCGCGCTCACACGGCAGGCAAATCTGTGGGACGAAGCCCAGCTTCCCCCGCTCGACGCCCCAGGCTCCCGCCACGGGGGATCGGCCTATCGTGAATCTCCGCTATCCCCGCTCTCGGCTCGGTATGGCCTGAAGACCATGGATTTCTGAGTCCTCTCGACGACGACCCCAGCAACCAATCCACTCCTCGCCCGGACGCCTCGGGCGAGACCGTTCTCCGTCCGCCATCCCCTTTTCGAGGAGCCCGAACCGATGCTTGAACGCCTCTTGCTGCCCCTGATTGCGGGCGTTCTTCCCCTGGCATTCCCCGACCCGGCGACCGAGCAAGCCCCGACCCCACCGAAGGTGATCGAGCTGACGATCACCCCAAAGCCCTCGCCGCTCCAGCCGCTCCGCTATCGGCTCCTCCCCCTGGAGTCGCAACTCACGCCCGGCAATGCTGTCCCGATTTATCTGCGAATCGGGGCCGAGACGAAGGATGAGGCGATCGACCTGATTTCTAAGGAGACCATCAAACTGCTCCAGGGCACCATCGAGGATTTCCCGGTCGACGAGGGGCACAAGCTGACGGACCAGTTTGCCCGCCGCCTGAAGCAAATGGACTTCGCCGCCCGCCGGCAGACCGCGGAGTGGAATTACACCCTCCCCGAGGAGCGGGAGGACGTGATCAACCTCCTTCTGCCCGACGTGCAGGAGCTTCGTACCTGGTCGAGGCTCCTCCCGGTCAAGGCCCGACTCGAGATCGCGGAACACAGGTACCCCGACGCCGTCCGTACGATCGAGACCGGGATCGCCATGGGCCGACACATTGCTGAGGGGCCGTTCGTGATCAACGCCCTCGTGGGGATTGCCGTCGCAAACCAGTCGCTGAACCAGGTTGAGGATCTGATCGGGAGGCCCGATGCCCCCAACCTGTACTGGTCGCTCACTGCCCTGCCCAGGCCGCTCGTGACGGTCCGGACGGGGATGGAGACCGAGCAGGCCCTCGTGGAAAACATGATCCCCGAGCTGGTCGAACCCGAGGGGCCGCTCACCGGCGCCGAGTGGGCCTCGCGACTCGCCCGGATCCACGGGCGATGGAATCAGATCGCGAAGATGCTCGACGTGGAAGCGACCTCAGTGCTCCCGCCGAACACCTCGTTACCCGCCGCGCCTCCCGCCAAGCCCACCATTCTCGTCCCTGACGACCCGGCCAAATTCGTGGCTGACGTCCTGCCGGAGGCGAAAAGCTTTATGACGAAGCGCGACGTGGCGATCGACAAGATGACGGACGCCGAGGTCATCGTGCGCTACCTCATGGACCTGCACCGCGAGTTCCGTGACCAGGACTTCACGCCCACCTACCTGCCC
The DNA here is from genome assembly GCA_031411935.1 of Planctomycetales bacterium. Lineage (GTDB taxonomy): Bacteria > Planctomycetota > Planctomycetia > Isosphaerales > Isosphaeraceae > JAQGHR01. The sequence continues at coordinate 12,029 of JANOBY010000610.1, forward strand.
TACGCGGAGGCCCTCCCGATGTACGACGCTGTCGAGGCCCGTCGCAAGGAACGCAAGGGTGTGGTGTCGGGCTTCCTCAACGCCTTCCAGCCTGCCGTCCAAACGGCCCACACCTCCGAGGCCCGACTTGACCGCAGGGTCGCGTCCTTCCGGATCATCGAGGCCCTGCGGATGCACCTTGCGGCCAACGGCGGATCCTTGCCGAAGTCGCTGGACGAGGTGAAGATCGTCCCGATCCCGCGGGACCCCATGACGGGCAAGCCCTTCGAGTATCAGGTCGACGGCGAAGCCGCTCTGCTGACCTCCCAGGCAACTCCGGCCCTCTCCTATCGGATTCGCGTGGCGAACTGATCTGGCAGGCCGACTCATCCTGGCCATCGCAGGGCCAGTTTTCTTGCGGAGGATCGCGAACACGATCGCAGGGGCGAGCCTCAGAACCTGTGACGCGACTCCCGACCACGAAAGGCGAACGCAAGAATTCGACCCCGACCATTACCTCCGTTCGCCCGACTGTCCGGCGAAGCGATCGGGAAGCGCGTCGCTTTCGGCCCCAGAGGGTTTGAACTGGTCTCCATTCGGCACTGACGGGCATGAGCCGAAGGAAAAGAAAACAAAACGCGGGACCCGGGCGATGAGGCCCTGGCCCCGCGTTTTGACGATTTCTTCGGAGATCTCGACGGTTCAGTTCAGGATCGGCAGGGCGCTCTTGCTCTTCTTCTCTTCCATGCCGACGTTGCCCTTCAGCGGCGGGGTGTCCTCGTCGAAGCGTTCGAC
>JANOBY010000611.1:0-2138 GCA_031411935.1 Planctomycetales bacterium
TGCGGCCAACTTAAAGCGTTCAACCACTTCCTTCGGCAGGTTAGCACGATCGTCAGCCAGCACGTGAACCACCGCAGCACGGGCCTGGAAGGTTGTACACTTGAGCACATCGTCCGCCAACTTCATGTCCACCGAGTGGTGCCCGGACGGGTCGACCACGGGTAGGCGTCTCGAAGGCAGGTGGAAGATCGCGTACCACGGGGATCATCGATGCGTCGCCTCGGATTTTGTAGCCGCCCCGTTCACGGAGGCCACCCATGTCCCTGTCCGGCCTCGGCCCCGAGCAGGCCGGCGGCGGGGGTAGGCGTCAATTCCGTCGGTAAGCGTTGGGCTGATTAGTTGATGCTTCGGTTCCAGAATGCCTCCCACTGGCCCGGCTCGCTGCGGATCAGGGCCCGGAGGTGGCAGAGGGCATCGGCCCCGTCGCTGCCCCAACGCATCCCAGTGCCGCAGAGCCGCTGGCAGACCACCGCCTTGCAGGCCGACTCCATCGACCCCGAGCCGATCTGCCAGCCGGCCTCTCGATAGCTCGGGTAGTCCATCCGGTAGGCGTTGCGGCGGACGTAGCCGCTCACCAGCCGGTACTGCTCCAGGGCCGGGGCGTCGCGGCCGGACCGGTCCAACGCCTCCAGCTCGGCCAGCACGGCGGCCCCGCCCTGGTGCTTCATCACGTGGCACCAGCGATCGAGCCGCCCGGCGACCTCGGCCGCGTCGCCGCCCCAGGCCCGCGCCAGCTCGGCCAGGTGGCCGGCGGCGTGGTAGAAGTCGAGGATCAGCACGGCCCGCGGGAAGTGGACCCGGAAGAAGTCGTCGAGCCCCGAGCCGCCGTCGGAGAGGCCGATCCAGACCGCCGCGGCGTCCATGCCGACCTGGCCGGCCTGGCGACGGAGCTGCGTCCCCAGGGCGTCGAGGTCATGGAACCCGGCCAGATACCTGGCCCGCTCGATCGGCCGGGCGTCCTGGGGCGACTCGGGGTCGAATGCCCGGGCGTCATAGACCATCGCGACGTAGGCCATCCGGCCCTCGGCCCGGGCGGCCCCGGGCCCCTGGATGCCGACGCCGGTGGCGTCGACGCTGAGGTAGGCGACGGCCCGGCCGGTGGCGTCGGTGTTCCAATCCCAGGCGGCCCGGTCGCCCTGGGGCCCCAGGGTGTGGCCGCCGGCCAGGAGGACGCCGAGCCGCTCGCCGGCGGCCTCGGTGGTCCGTTCGACGGTCGACTCCGAGAGCCGGAGCCCGGCCACCTCGGCCAGGCCGGCGCGGGCCTCGGCGAAACTGGCGGAGGCCCCGAGATAGGCCACGACCCGCTCGGCGCCGGCGGTGAGGGTGGGATGCTGCTGGGCCAACGCGTCGTCGCCGGGATAGTGGCCCGAGTGGCAGTGGGGGCAGTGGTAGTAGGGCCGCTCGATGGTAATCGGCCCGGTCAGGCCGACCAGCGTCTTGGTGCGATAGCCCTGGAATTTGGCCGGCTCTCGGCAATCTGGGCAGCTCAGGCTGGAGCCCCGGTAGCCCCCTTTTGACGGGCGTTGACTTCGGCCTGGACGACCGCCGCGGCGATCTTGTGGGCGATCTGGCGGACCTCGAACTCGGCCTGGCCCAGGACCTGGCCGTCGGGCTTGGAGCGGAGCAGGCGGACCATGCGGGCGAAGTCCTCGGCGGTGGCCTCTTGTAGCTCCCGGGCGGTGCGGCGGATGGCCTCTTCGTCGTGGAGACGGTCGGTATCGGTCATGGTCAGATCGCCCCGATTGTGAAGGAATCGTTCAGGCTCCAGCCCGACGCATCGAGACTGACCGTTGTACGCGATTTCCCACCGACAATCGAGACGCTTACCCGACGGGCGCGCGGGGTTGAGTTAATCCTTGCTATGCCCGGCGGATCGGCCTATCTTGCGTCGAGAGCCCCGCGACGGACGCGCCGGAGTGTCCCGACGATGCCCGCGAACCTGCCCCCTCAGTACCTCAAGGCCGAGGAGGACTACCGGAAGGCGACCGCGCCGGCCGACCGCCTGGAGGCGCTCCGCGAGCTGTTCCGGCTCCTGCCCAAGCACAAGGGGACCGAGAAGCTCCAGTCCGACCTGAAGGCGAAGATCAGCCGGGCCCGCGACGAGCTGGAGGTGGCCCGGTCCGGGGGCAAGAAGGGGG
>JANOBY010000612.1:0-16149 GCA_031411935.1 Planctomycetales bacterium
TGTCGGCCGTCAAATTCTGGACCCGCGAGAAGTTCAAAGGGACCAACGCCCTCAAGAAGAAGGTCAATCCCACTCGTCTCCCGATCGAGCGGAAGGAGAGCTTCCGCTGGCTGGAGAACATGACCCAGTCCACTCATCAACCGGGTGATCCATCGCGGTGTGTCCACATCGGCGACCGCGAGAGCGACATCTTCGAGTTGTTCTGTGCCGCCGAAGCGGCGGAGACTCGGTTCCTGGTCCGCACCTGCGTGGATCGGCTGGCCGGCGACGGCGACACGACGATCTCAGGGGAGATGGAGCACGAGCCCGTCCGGGGCAACCACGAGGTCGAGATCCGCGACGACCGGGGGCGCGTCTCGACGACCGTGATCGACCTGCGGTTTCGCCGAATGACGGTGCAGCCGCCGATCGGCAAGCAGCGTGATTATCCGGCGTTGTCGCTGACTGTCCTGCATGCCGACGAGCGGGGGACGCCCGCGGATCGAGAGCCGATCCGATGGAGATTGCTGACGAACTGCGCCGTCGATGACCTCGCCTCGGCGATCGAGAAGCTGGATTGGTATGCCCAACGCTGGAAAATCGAGACATTTCATAAGGTGTTGAAATCGGGCTGCCAGGCCGAGCAGTCCAAGCTCCGCTCGGCCGAGCGGCTGACCAACCTGCTGGCCGTGCTCTGCATCGTCGGCTGGCGGGTCTACTGGCTAACGATGACGAATCGGTCGACGCCCGAGGCATCGGCCGAGACGGTCCTGACGAAGGCGGAGATCCGGATCCTGGATCGCCTGGCCGGAGGCACCGGACCGCCCACGGAGCCGACGGTGTCCCGCTACCTCGTGGCGATCGCGAATCTGGGGGGCTATTTGGCGAGAGTCAAAGATCCGCCGCCGGGGAACATGGTGATCTGGCGCGGTTTGATCCGACTAATGGACATCCAAATCGGTTTTGAATTGAGAGACCGAGATGTGGGTAATTGAAAGCTCAGCCGGACGGTTACGCTCGACCTAAGGGACGAGAAAGAAGCTATGTCTTCCGTGGCCTGCCTCGCCTGCGAGGGATCTTCACGAACCACTTCTCAAGAGACGGCGTGCGGATCACCTCGGACTCCAACGCCTTCATCTCCTCGTGCGTCAGCCTCACGCCCGTGGCGTAGGTCTGCTCCACCACGCTGACCACGGGATGCTTCCCCTTCCAGGTCATCGAACGGGCGAACCCCAGAACCGCCTCGACCGAGTCCAGCAGCGACCCGTTCCAGTGCATCTCCAGGATGCCCCAGCAGCGCTCGATCGGGTTGGACTTGCTGTGGTACGGCGGGTCGTACGCCAACTGCACCACGAGGTCGTACTTGAGGGCGAACCCCACGACCCGCTTGAGGAACTGGCTCCGTCTGCTGTGGTTCTCCGGGCCGTTGTCCAGGTTGATCACCAGCGTCTTGACGTCGAGGAACCGCAGGCGGACCTCCTCCCACCACTGCTCCAGGCGGTCCACGATGAAGTCGCTGGTGATCTTCGAGCGGGCCATGTACAGCCAGAGGTCGTCGTGCTCGGGGAGGAAGATGCCGAAGGGCGTCAACGTCGCCTCGGGCTTGAAGTCGTGATCGACCGCCTTGGTCCTGGTGCGACTCCGGCCCCGGCGTGAGAACGGCCCGATAATCACCGTCGCCTTGGCGTCGATCGAGACCCGCAGGGTGTTCTTGGCCCGGTCGGCCTCGGGGTTGACCACCTTCAGTTGATCGAAGATGGCGTCGGTCTGCGGGACCCTTTTTGGGGGCGGCACTTGGCCACCCTGGTGAGGCTATACCCCAGCAGGTTGAGCTTCGTGTTGATGGTCTGCTGGGTGGGCAACTCCTCGTCGCAATAGCCCTTCGTGGCGATCAACTGGCGGCGGACCTCGGCGGCACTGATCCGGGTGAAGAGCCGGTCGGTCTGGAACTTGGGATCGGGCTGGCTCTGACCGTCGGCGATGCTGCGGATGTCCTCGAGGAGTCGGGGCAGGTGCTCCTCGGCGGGCTTGCGGCGGCGGCAGTGGAAGGCATCGAGGCAGGTCATGCCGGTGCGGAGCTCGTGCGTCCCCTTGCGGATGGTCTCCCGGCACCAGCCGAGATGCTCCTGGGCCCAGCGTTGACCGCCCCGGCCCATCGCCCCGACGGTCCTGGCCATGAAGAGCCGCTTCTGGCTGCCCTTGAGGGCCCGGGCAGCGTCGATGAGGACGGGGATCATCTCCGGCTCGGGTCGCATCCCCGTAAGCTCCTGGGCCTCCTGGTATAGAGGTTACAGGATACGGGAGAATTATCTCCTTTCAAACCCCTAAGACGATCCAAAGCGTTCGTAAATCCTCGGTCGACCAGACCGAAGCGGGCAGAATCGTGGGCTTCGACTGGACGATCGCGAAGCTGGGCTCGGCCAAGTCTGCCGTAACCACGTCCGCATCCGCCTGAAACTCGTGCCGGTTGCCCGCCGCGACGAGCCGCAAGGATCGCGGACGCTCGACCACAAGTTGGGAATGTGCGGCTTACGCGTGCTGCCTGGAGTCGCGTTCAAAGTTGTCCCCGGGCTCGAAGCCGACCCAACTCGGGGAAGTACGGCCGGATGACGAGGCTCGTCGGCCCGCCCTCGGATCTCGCCGGCGCCACCTTCCCACGAGTTCGAGTCGACACGCTCGACATCACGACCCGTCGTCGCCGGGTGCCTCGAATTGCGACTCCCATGCCGGTCGTTGCGATCGATCGAGATGGGTCGGAGGCCAAGGCAATCAGGGCAGGTTCGTGGCGTATCCGTTCAGCCGGGCGGACTGAGGGGCGACGGTAGATCGGTGCTCGCGATCGCTCGTTCGCGGAACGCGGCGTAGTCGCGTCGTTCCTTCAGGCGCCTGAGAGCCGGGTCCGCCTCGATAATCCCGAGACGGCCGGGTGCACAAAAATAGCCGGACTGGCCAGCCTTCTCCAGGCGGAGGACGGCGAGTGTATCGAGCCGTTCCCTAGTCGCCTCCTCCGCACCTGATGCCGCGGTCGCGTAGAGTCGCGCATACATGATTTGGGCGCAGGGCGGCAGATTTGTGGAGGTACAGATCGCGTCGGCGACAGGGACGACGGCCAGCACGCGTGAGGGGGGAACCGCAGGGGCCATGCCGTCGCCGGCGAGATAGAGGTCTCGGATCACGCCGATCAGGGGCCGCAGACCGGGAGGGGCCTTCTCCGTCGCGCGGTCCCATGAGGGTAGTGACTCGCGGACCCGACCGGCCTCGCAAAGGATGACGGCGCGGGCGGTCATCAGCGCTGTCTCCTGAATCGCCGTGCCACCACGAGCGACCCGCTCTCGCTCCGTCAAGGAGCCGACGATCCTGTCCGCCGCATCGAGGGATTTCATCGCCTCGCCGGGATTTCCGGCGAAGGCGTGTTCGTGTGCCTCCTGATACAGAATCTCGGCCATCACGGTCTTTTCAAAGCCGTAGTTGTTCTCGGCGTGACCGATCGCGGCATACACCTCGCGAGCCTCGCGGATCAGCCCCATCGCGGACGAGTGCCGACCGGCCGCGGATTCGATGATCGACGCCGCGTCGAGATAGCCGAGCAGGTCGATGTGGTAGCTATGGACCTGCGGGTTCTCACGCGCCAGGCCGCGGACGAGGTCGAGTGCGATCGCGTACCCACGCACCGCCTCGTCGAGCCTCGCGAGGGCCGTCGGTCCCGTCATGCCGAGGGACTCCCGCATTGCCAGCTCGCCGCGGCTCGCCTCGTAAGGGGCCAGCGAGAAGCGATACTCGAGCGAATCGGGATGCTCGGCGTAGAGGCGTTTCGCGGCCCCGTACCCCTCGTCGAAGACGGTTCGCGCCTCGGCTTGTCGCCCGACGGTCCGATAGGCGACCCAGAGGAGCGCCGCCGTGCGCGACGTGTTCCGCAGATAGGGGGGGTAATCCGGTTTGAGGGCGAGCAGGGCGCGATTGGCCTCCAACGCGCTCTCGTACTCGACCGCGACCGCCGCGGCCTGCGCCTGATTCCTCGACAGGATGCTCCCCCGGTCGTGGTGGGCGGCGTAGAGCCCTTGGAGAGGCTCTGGAGCCGTGGGTCGCGAGCGCCTGTCGGCCGCGCACATCGCGAGCAGGCGATCGAGGGTCTTCCCGCAATCGTCCACCTTCGACCCGTGCATCTGGATCGCGGCCAGGTTAACCAGGGCGGTGATGAGCCCGTTCCTCGCGGCTGGTTCGTCCGGCCTGGCGGCCAGGATCGCGTCATATTCCGAGAGCGAGCGTCTCAGGAGGTCGATCGCCTCGTCGTACGAGCCGATGGCCGAGATCACCAAGGCCAGGCGGGCTCGCGTCCCTGCCAGCTCGGCGCGGATCGCGGGATCTTCCGGCCGATCGCGGAGGATGTCCTCGTAGAAGTCTCGCGCGGCGGCCAGCAACTCCTTGCGGAGCGGCTGGAGATTCGGGACGTCGAGCAATCGGTTCTCGCTCACTCGAGTGAAGTAGACGTCGATCGACTCGAGCGAGCGGGCCAGGTGCTCGCGGGCCCGGCGGCCGTTGGCCTCGGCGCGTCGCCACTGCCACACGATGCCCACCACGCCGGCCAGCAGGGCCGCGACCAGCGACGCGGACAGGGCCGCGATCCGCGGATGCCTCCGGACCCACCTCCCCAGGCGGCCGGCCGGCCCGATGGGGCGGGCGCGGATCGGCCGGTTGCCGAGCCACCGCCGGAGGTCGTCGGCGAATTCCGCGGCGTCGGCATAGCGGCGTCCCGGGTCCTTGTCCATCGCCTTGAGGCAGACGGTCTGCAGATCCCTCGCGACGGCGTCGTTCAGCGAGCGGGGCGGCCGGGGCTCGTCGTGCAGGATCTGCTGGGCGATCCGGTGAGGGGTGCCGCGGAACGGGGGCTCGCCCGTCAGGCATTCATAGAGCGTGACGCCGAGCGCGTAGACGTCAGCGAGCGGGCCGGCCTCGGCGTCCCCCCGGACCTGCTCGGGGCTGATGTAGGCGGGGGTGCCCGGGACGACACCGTCCCGCGTGACGGCCGACGCCTCGGCCGAGATCCGCGCCAGGCCGAAATCGCCGATCTTGGCCCGATTCGTCGCGCGCTCGATGAGGATATTGCCCGGCTTGACGTCGCGGTGGACCAGTCCGGCTGAGTGCGCGGCGTGGAGGCCCGCCGCCACTTCCGCGACGATCCCGGCGGCCTCGCGCGGGGCGATCCTCTGCCGGGTGCGGATCTCCTCGGCCAGGGACGGGCCGTCGATCCATTCCATGACGAAGTACGGGACCGCGTCGGCCGGGTCGGACATGGTATAGAGCCGGACGAGGTGATCATGATCGACCCTCGCGGCCGCGCGCACTTCCCGGAGGAATCGGCTCCTGGAAGGGTCCTCGGACGGATCGATGTGGAGGACCTTGATCGCCACGACGCGACCGGCCCGGACGTCGCGCGCCCGGTAGACGACCCCCATGCCCCCGCGGCCGATCTCGGCCTCGATCGCGAACGGGCCGAGCATGCCCAGGTCGCCCGATCTCTCGGGTGGGCCAAGGGGCGTCGCCCGCCGGGGCGGGCTGTCCTCCTCGGCCTCGTCCAGCGGGTGGCTGGCGCAGAGCCCCTGGACCAGGCGCGACACCTCGCCCCGGTCGTGCGGATCGACCGGGCGCGTCGCCAGCGCGGCCGCCCACGCGCGGAGCAGGGGGTCGTCGGACAGTCGATCGGCCCGGGCCCGGCATCGCTCGCAGTCGCTCAGGTGCGGACCGATCGTCGCCGTGGCCGCGCCGGAGAGGAGTTGTCGCAGGTCGTCATCGCTTGGACATTCGGCCATGCAAGGCGGGCTCCGGGGCGGTGGTCGGCCACGGCCAGGGCTGTCAGCGGGGTGGAGCGAGTAGCAGGGGAAAATCCTCGGCGAGCGTCGCGACTTCCTCCTGGAGCTTCTTCAGGACCCGCGATCGGGCCACGTAGACCTTCTCGATCGGGACGCCGATCTCCTGGGCAACCTCCGAGGCGGGCCGGCCCTGGAGCCAGGATCGCTCGAACGCCGTCCAGGTCGAGTCGGCGAAATGGGGGCGGGCTCGCCCTAAGGCCACCTCCAGGACTCGGGCCTGGAACGACTCGTTCCAGAGCGTATCAGCCGAGGCAGCGGCGATCGCTTGCATGAGGTCCCCCGGCTCGAGGTCTCCCCCCCGGCCTTTGCCCGCCCGTCCATCGCCCCGGTAGAAGCGAAGGATCTTGGAGCGGACCACCGAGCCGAGCCAGTCCCGGAACCGCCCTCTCTCGGGTTGATAGGAGAAATCGCGAATCGATCGGCAGACCTGGATCATCACTTCCTGGGTCACGTCGGAAACATCCGAGGATTGCAGCCCGCGTCGGCGACAGTACTCATACACGAGAGGCGTGTAGGCCTCCGCGAACGCCCTCCAGGCCTCCACGTCCGTCCGATCCCGGATGCGCAGCAAGAGGCTCGGGCGCGTTGCGTCCGGCGCAGGCCGATCCTCTTCTTCCGATGTAGCCATGATCGCGGCGATTCTTGCGCGGGAATGTGGAGACCCCGATAATTATTAAAACCAGTGGCCGACGCCAACGATAGGGCAGTCGCCTCGGGAATGCCGGGAGAAACGGGATCTCCCCGCGCAAGAATCCCGGGCGACGCGGATATTGAGTTTGGCCGATCGACCGGGCGGATCCCCGTCACCGCCGATCGTCCTGGACCTCTTCCGCGGAGCCACCGACGATGAGCCGAGACCCCCTCCCGAAGCGGCGATCCGACCCGCCCCGTGCCCGCCGCCGCCGATTCCTCGCGGCGCTGGAACGCCTGGAGAGGCGCGAGTTGCTCTCCCTCGTCTCGTGGAATTCCGACGCCGACGGTTCCTGGAACGACGCCACCCGATGGAGCACGGGCGCGGTCCCGCTGGACGGCGACGACGTGGTCATCGACCGCGCCGCGGCCAACCCCACGATCTCGTTCCCGGGCGTGGGCGAGACAGCCTATCGTTCGCTGACCGTCAAGGACACGCTGACCATCGTCGGCGGCAAGCTCATCACGACGGCCAATTCGGAGATCGCCGGGCACCTGCTCCTCGCTGGCGGCACGGTCCAGTTGAATTCGGGCACGCTCACCCTCTCGGGCACCACCGACTGGACCGCCGGGCCGATCTACGGAGCAGTCGCCAATACCGGCACCATGAACGTCTCCGGGGCCGCGAACAAGGTCTTCGCCGGGACCCTGGTCAACACCGGCACGATCACTGTCGTCGGAGCGACGACCAACCTGCGGCTGGCGACCGGCGGGGACGGGACGCTGGACAATCGCGCCGGCGGGGTCGTCGACCTGCGCGAGAACGGCACCATCGGCTACGGTGACACCGGGGCGGGGGTGTTCAAGAATGCGGGCACGTTGCGGATGACCGCCGGGACGTCGTCGCTGCTGACGAACCAGATCGCCTTCAACAACGTCGGCGGCACCGTGGATGTGCGGGCCGGGACGCTCTACCTGGGCCGGGGCGGCGCGAGTGCCAGCACCGGCGGCACGTTTAACGCGGTGGCGGGCGCCACGATCCTTATCGGCGGTGGCGGCGCCCTGACGGGTTCCTACACCGGCTCGGGCGGCGGCTCGGTGGTGATCGACGCCGACACCGCGAGCTTCGACCAAACCACGTTCAATTTCCCCGACGGCCTGCTGAGCTGGGCCCGGGGCACGTTCTACGGCACCCTCACCAACGCCGGGTCGCTGTCGATCTCGGGAGCCGGAAACAAGAATATCGGCGGCCAGTCGACACTGACTAACACCGCTACGGTGGCCATGATCGGCAACGCGGTCGTTACCCTCGCGAACGACTATGGCCGGGGGACGATCGACAACCGGCCGGGCGGCGTGTTCGACTTCCGGGGCGACGGCCGGGTCGGCTTCGGGAGCCAGGGCCCCGCGGAGTTCAAGAACGCCGGGACCCTGCTCAAGTCGGCGGGGACGTTCTCCCAGATCACGAACCAGGTCGCCTTCAGCAACCTCGGCGGGACCGTCGACGTGAGGGCCGGGGCGATGTCCCTGGACCGCGGCGGGACGAGCACCGGCGGGACCCTCGTGGTCGCGCCCGGGTCGACGCTCAGCATCGGCTGGTCGGGGAGCCTCTCGGGCACCTACACCGGCTCGGGCGGTGGTTCGGTGGTACTCAACGCGGGGGGAGGCAGCGACGGGATTGGGTTCGCGGACGCGACCTTGAACTTCCCCGCCGGGATGCTGAACTGGGCCAGCGGGAGCTTCTACGGTCGGCTCACGAACGCCGGCACCTTGACCCTGGCTGGCACCGGCACTCGCAGCCTCGGCGGCAGCAGCACGCTGACCAATACGGGAACGCTCGCCGTGAACGGGACGTTCAATCTCGGCGACACATACTCCGGGGGTGTCCCCACACTCGATAACCGCGCCGGGGGGGTCGTCGATTTTCGGTCGAACGTCGCAATGGTGGACGGGTCGTTCAGCGCCCCCGGAGTGTTTCTGAACGCTGGGACGCTGCTCGTCTCGGGCGGGACGGGCAGCATCGTCCGTCACGGCGGGGGGTTCAGCAACCTCGGCGGGACCGTCGATGCTCGAGTCGGGATGCTCAGTCTCGTCAGTTCCGGCGCGAGCACTGGGGGCACATACAACGCCGCCGCCGGGGCGACGATCGACCTGGGCGGGCTCGGGGGGTCGGGGAGCCTGACAGGCCGATACACCGGATCGGGCGGGGGGATCGTGCAGATCGACAACGCGAATTTCGGCTTGATCAACGCCGATGGGGCCGTCTTCGATTTCCCCCCCGGCCTGCTGCGCTGGATTCGGGGCGGGGTGAGGGGAACGTTCACCAATGCGGGCTCGCTGACGATCACCGGCCCGGACGAGAAGCTCATCTACGGTCGCCTGATCAATACGGGGACGACGGTCCTCGACTCGGCGGGCTCGCTCTCCCTGTTCGCCCCGGGGGTCCTCGAAAACCGCCCAGCGGGCGTGGTCGAATTCTCCCGCGGTTTCACCAATATCCCGACCTACAACGGCGACCAGCGCACCAGGTTACTGAATGACGGGACGATCCGCGTGGACACCGCCGCCCAGGGGCAGATCGACGCGCCGTTCGTGAATAATGGGGTCGTCGCCCTGGGGGCCGGCTCCGACCTGAGCATCCGCCTCGCGGCGGAGCGCATCCCGTCGGGGACCTACCACGTTGGGGCCGGTGCGAACCTGGGCTTCCGGGGGGTGGATTGGATCCGCGAGAACGCCGGCACCCTCACGCTGGACGGCCCAGGCGCCTCGGTCCCGCAGCTAGCGGCCCTGTCGAACAACGTCGGGTCCTTGGGGATCGGGCCGGGGGCGAGGCTCGCGCTCTCCGGGGATCTGCAAAACTCCGGCACCCTTGCCGTTTCCGCGGGCGGAGAGCTGGCCATCGCCGGGGGCCTGGTCCTGGCCGCTCCAGGGACGATCGCACCGGAGTTCGGGCTCGTGGGCTCGACCCCCAACGCCGGGGTCGTCAAGGTGGCCGGCTCCGCGACCCTCGGGGGCACGCTGGCGGTCACCCGGGCCGGCGGGTTCGCCCTGGCCGCCGGCCGGACTTTCCCCGTGCTGACGTTCGCCCAGTCGTCGGGCGAGTTCGCCGCTTTCTCGGGATTGACGGCCGGGTCCACCCCCATCTTCCAGGTCGCCACGACCGCGACCGCGGTGTCGGTGGGGACCGTCGGGGCGGCGGCCGACCTGGCAACCTCGGCGGTGGCCGGATCCACCGGCCCGCAGGCCATCGGCGCGGCCGTGACGATCGGCTTTACGGTCGCGAACCGGGGCACCGGCCCGGCCGTCGGCTCGTGGACGGACTCGGTCTACCTCTCGCACGATGGCACGCTCTCTGCCGACGCCGTCCTGCTCGGCCGCGTGCCCCACGCCGGCGCCGTCGCGCCCGGGTCGAGCTACTCCGGGATGCTGACGGCCGCGATGCCCGTCGTCGCAGTCGACACGTACCGCTTCGTCGTCGTGGCGGATAGCGGGGGCGATGTCGCCGATCTCGATCGGACCAATAATAACGGCCGGTCGGCGGGCTCCCTGACCCCGACCGTGCCATCGTTCGGGCCGGGCTCGCCCGTCTCCGGCCGGGTCGCCGACGGTCAGGACCTGGTCTTCCGCCTGGACATCCCCGCGGGATCGACCGTCGTCCTGACCCTGGATGGCGCGGTCGGCGTCGCCGAGCTCCGAACGAAGGGCGGCCAGATCCCGATCGCCTCGGGCGCGGACCGGGTGGCGTACGTCCCGTCGGCCGCGAGGCAGCAGGTGGTTGTCCAAGGGCACGGCGGGGTCGAGTACGTCGTCGTCCGCGGCCGATCGCCGGCCCGCGACGGGGCAGCCTTCACGCTGACGGCGGCGAGCCAGCCGTTCACGGTCGCGAGCGTCTCGCCCAACAACGCGGCGGCGAACGCCCTGGTGACGCTCACCGTCCGCGGGAGCCTGTTTACCCCGGCCGCCACGGTCGCCCTCGTCTCCGTCCGGGGGGGGCAACGCTCCTTCCTGCCGGCCGATCAGGTCGTCTATCAGGACAGCGGAACCCTTTACGCAAGGTTCGCGCTCAACTCGGCCAACTCCGCGGGCGGCGTAACCTACGGCCTCGAAGTTTCCGATGGGGGCCGGGTCGCCTCGCTCGCCAACGCGTTCCACACGACGAACATCTATGTCTCCTCGGATCGCGACGCGGATGGCGTGGACCCGCCGATCCGCGTCGCAATCAACGCACCATCGGCCGCCCGCGTCGGCCGGGACCAGATCCTGACGATCGAATATATGAACACGAGCGACCGCCCGATCCCGGCGCCCGTGCTCCAGCTCACCTCCAGCAACGCCTCGTTCGCCCTGCCCGGAGCTGCGGCGTTCATCCCGCGCGGGATCGTCCTCCTGGGGATCAGCCAGGACGGGCCGGCGGGCCTGCTCCCAGCCGGGTATCGCGGCCAGATCACGGTTGTCGCCCGGCCGGACGTCGCGGCGGCCCACGTGGTCAACGACTACCAACTCGGGATCGTCCCGGACCTGGAGTATCACGACGGCAAGGTCGGGAACACGTCCATTCTTCTGTTCGCCGGCTACCGCCCGATACCCTCGGGCATCGGCAGCGCGCCCGGGCTGCGGCCGTCGGGGTTGTCGGACGAGGCGTGGGCGGCGATCTTCGCGAACTTCGCCCCGGTCGTCGGCGACACAACGAAGTCTCTGCATTCAATGCTCGTCCGCGACGCCACCTATCTCGGTGCCCTCGGCGAGCGGGTCGCCGACGTGGGTCGCTTGCTCTCATTCGAGCTGGCCCGCGCGGCGGATTTCGGACGCCTCGTGGCGAGCCACACCCTCGGCTCCCTCGGTTACGGCCAGTTCACGCTCGCTGACCTCACCGCACGGGCCGACGCGGCCGGTGACGTGACGATCGCCCAGGGCGGCCAGCGGCTCACGTTCTTCCGCCAGCGGGACGGTTCCTTCCTGGCCCAGCCCGGCACCGTCGCGACGCTGACGCTCGCCGCCGGGGCCTACACGCTCCGCGACGGCGACGGCACGGTGGTCGCCTTTAATCCCGACGGGACGTTCCATTCCAAGCTCGCCCCCGACGGGACCGGCCTGGTCGCGGGCTACGGCGGCGGGCGACTGGTCATCCTTACCGACTCCCTTGGCCGCGTGACGACCTACGCCTACAACGCCGCCGGCCGGATCAGCGCCGAGACCGACCCGGCGGGTCGCGTGACGACCTATGGCTATGACGCCTCGGGCGCCCTCCTGACGAGCGTCTCCGACGCCTCGGGCACGACGCGGCTCGCCTACGACTCCGCTGGGCAGGCCGCGCACCAGCCGACGTCGATCGTCGATCCCTCGGGCGTCGCCCGGGTGATCGCCTACGACGCCCTCGGCCGGCCGATCGCCACGGACCTCGCGGGGACGGGGCGATTGACCCTCTCCTATCCCGAGGATCGCCCCGGCTCCGTCGCCGTGACCGACGCGTCGGGCGCGACCGTCCGCTACCTCCGCGATGTGGAGGGCCGTGTCATCGGCCTCCTCGACGCGACCGGTCAGCTCGCACGGGCGACTTTCGATTCTCGGGGGAACGTCACCCGTTTCGCCTACCCCGACGGCACACGGGTCCAGGGGACGTACGACGCCTCCGGGGGCCTGCTGGCGCTGATCGACCCGCTTGGCAACCGCTCCGAATTCACCTACGCCCCGACCTCGCGGCGGCTCTCGAGCTTCCGCGACGCCACCGGTAACCTCACCGTCTACGAGATCAACGCCTTGGGCCAGGCCACGAAGGCCACCTACGCCGACGGATCGACCGAGTCTTTCGCGTACGACGCCTCGGGGCACGTCGTGGCGACCACGGACCGGAACGGCCTCGCCACGACCGCGACCTATGCCTCGGCGAGCGACGACGTCACTCACCTTGCCTACGGCGACGGCACGCAGGCGTCCTATTCCTACGACACGCATCACAACCTGTTGACCGCCACGAACGCCCAGGGGACGACCACGCTCGTCTACGATGCGGCCGACCGCCTGACGAGCATCACCTACCCGAACGGCCTGGGACTCTCCTACAGTTACGACGCGGCGGGACGTCGCACGCGCATGACAGACCAGGCCGGCTATGCTGTGAACTACATCTACGACGCGGCCGGTCGCCTGTCTTCCGTCTTGGACGGCGCCGCTCGGGCGCTCGTCACCTACACCTACGACGCGACCGGTCGCCTGGCACGCAAGGACCAGGCCAACGGCACGGTCTCGACCTACACGTACGACGCGAATGGGTTCGTTCAGGAGATCGAAAACCTCGGCGTGGGCGGCACCGTCCTCTCGAAGTTCGCTTACACGCGGGACGCGCGGGGCAACCCGCTCGCAATGACCACCCTCGATGGGACGACGACCTATCGCTACGACGCCGCCGGCCAGCTCGTCGAGGCGGCCTTGCCGGGCGGCCGCACCCTGTCCTACGCGTACGACGCGGCCGGGAATCGCATCGCGTCGAGCGACGGCGGCACCACGACGCCCTACGCGACGAACAATCTCAATCAGTACGTGTCGGCCGGCGGCGTTGCCTACGGTTACGACGCGGCCGGCAACCTGGTGGCAAAGACCGACGCCTCGGGCACGACAACCTATCAGTACGACGCGCTTGGGCAACTGGTCCTCGTGGCGTCGCCGACCCTGGGCACGTTCGTCTATTTCTATGACGCGCTCGGCACCCGCATCGCCACGACGCACGACGGCGTGCGGACCGACGAGCTTATCGACCCCAGCGGCGACGGCCAGCTCGTCGGCCAGTTCCGCGGCGGGAACGTCGTGGATCGCTATATCTATGGGCTGGACCTGACGGCGCAGGTTGACCCCGCGGGCGGGGCCAATGCCTACAGCTTCGATGCCCTCGGCAGCACCGCGGTGCTGACCTCGGAGACGGGTGCCGTTTTGAACCAATACGCCTACCTGCCATACGGCGAGGTCGCCTCATCGACCGGCACGGCGAGCAACCCGTTCACCTTCGTGGGCGGCTTCGGCGTGGTGAGCGACGGCGACGGCCTCGTCTGGATGCGGAATCGACGCTACGACCCGGTCACCGGCCGTTTCACCCAGGCCGATCCGATCGGGATCGCGGGCGGCTTAAATCTCTACGCATACGCGAGCAACACGCCGACCGCCCTCATCGATCCGCAGGGCCTGCAACCCGCACCTTCGAACTCCGCGATCTCGAACAGGCCGATCCGCCCGTCGACTCCCGTCAGGCCGCCGGGCCCTCGCAAGGTCGAGCCCATCACTCCCGTGACCCCGACCAAGACGAACCCCGACCCCGACCCCGACCGATACACCCCGTCCCGGGAGCTTGAGGATGCCCGGGATATCCTCCTCATCACCGTGGGCGTCATCCTTACGACTCCGATCCTAATTGCGACGGCGCCCGTGACGGTTCCCACGGTGACGGTTACCGCGATGGCGCAAGCCGCCGCCGTGTTCTTCGCGTTCCTCTTCTTCACCTCGGCCCAGCCGGCCGACGCCGAAAGCGTCGAGCAGCGGGCCTCCGACGACCCCAACGACATCGTCGGCCCCGCCGGCGTGGGCGCCCAGGGTTTTTTGGATGTCGATCAGTCGCTCCCCTACACCGTAAACTTCGAGAACAAGCCCACCGCCTCGGCCGCGGCCGCGACGGTCCGCGTGACCCAGAACCTCTCGCCGAACCTGGATTGGGACACGTTTCAGCTCGGCCCGATCGATTTCGGGAGCTTCCACGTCGACGTCCCGGCCGGCCTGTCGTCGTATCGCACTCGCGTCGATGCCCGAGTGTCGCTCGGCGTGTTCGTGGACGTCTGGGCTGCGCTCGACTCGACCACGGGACTGGCCACGTGGATCCTCTCGGCCCTCGATCCTGACACGCTCGACCTGCCGGCCGACCCGGACCTCGGCCTGCTCCAGCCCGAGGATGGGAGCGGACGGGGATCGGGCTTCGTCTCGTACACGATCCGCGCGAGGGACACGCTCCCGACGGGGACGACCATCCCTGCGATGGCGAGCATCGTCTTCGACACCAACGCCGCGATCGCCACGCCGGCCATCTTCAACACGATCGACGCGGCCGCACCGACCGCGTCCCTTTCGCCTCTGCCGACGAACGTCGGGCCGGAATTCACCCTGATCTGGTCGGGTGTGGACGACGTGGGCGGGTCGGGCATCGCGTCCTATGACGTTTACGGGTCGATCGACGGTGGCCTGCTGTCGCCCATCCTCTTGGGGACGACAGCCACGTCGGCCCCTGTCCAGGGGATGCCCGGGCACTCCTACGCGTTCGCCGTCGTCGCGACCGATCGCGTCGGTCATCGCCCGTCGGCCCCGACCAACGCCCAAACGAGCACGACCGTCGTGACCCCGACGGTCGCCATCACGCTGCAGGCTCCCGCCCCGGTCCGCGTCGGCGCGGAGCTGGTCGCGTCCGGCTCGTTCATCGCCAACCTGCCCGGCCCCTATTCCGCGACCGTCGACTACGGCGACGGCACGGGCCCCGTACCTCTCATCCCGCGAGCGGACGCGACGTTCCGGCTCTCGCACAGCTATTCTCAGGCGGGCTCCTTCACGGTGACGGTCCGGGTGAACGACTCGTTCGGGGGTCGAAGCCTCCAGACGGTCGAGGTCCAGGTCGCGGCCGCCGAGACACCGGCCCCCGCCCCTACCCCGACGCCGGTCTCCAAGCCGCCGACGCTTGTCTCGGGGCTCGGTGCCGGTCGCGATGCGTTTGTCATCACGCTCTATCGCGAGCTGCTCGGTCGCCAGCCTGGCCTGCCGGAGCTGATCTCGGCCGCGCGACGATTGAAGAACCAGCCGGCCTATCACGCCGTGGCCAGGTCGCTGACCAAGCTGAAGGAATACAAGCTCGCCCGCAAGCTGGGCCAGGGCCCGCACGTCTCGCTCGCGCGAGCATTCCGCGACGCGATCCGGGCGCGAGATCTCGCCGCCCCGCCCGTCGTCCCTCAAGGCCCGGGCAAGTACTTCTCACGCGTAGTCGTCGCCAGGAATCCACGGACATGAGGCCGAGATCGGCGGGAGGGGTCCCCGTCACAGTCCGTTTCGGCCTGGCCACGGGGACTCTTTCGTCCGGTCCGTACTGGGGCTGAGGGCAGAGCTCCGCCGTAAGCCTCTCGCGATGGAATGCGATCGAATGAACTCTGTTTTCGATGTTCCCGATTGTCGCCCCACCGGTCGACAAACCGCACGCCCGCGACTCCGGCCAGCCCGCGGTTGACCGATCGGAGCTTCGCGTCGTTGCGGACTAAACGCCCGGCGAGGCGATGCTCGACCGGGTCCACCAGGCGACGCCGATGTTCGGCCATGGCCGTCTCGAGTCGCTCACTCGCTCTTTCTAGGAGGACCGTGCCGGGGCCGACTCCAGGGTCAGGCCGTTGGCCCAGTCGCTCATGAGATGTCGGGACCCTGTTGGTGGACTTCCCCACCGATGGCGGGCGCCGAGTTAGAGCGGTTTCTTGTTGACCGTGACGGTTGATCTGGTTATTCCTCCCTTGCATGGAGGGATATCGGAGATGACCGCATATTCGAACGACCTACGCGGGCGGGTTGTCGTCGCCTATGACGCCGGCGAAGGCACCCAGGAGCAGGTCGCGGCCCGCTTCGCCGTCAGCGTCTCCTGGGTCCGCAAGATCCTCAGGCAGCGGCG
>JANOBY010000613.1:0-3257 GCA_031411935.1 Planctomycetales bacterium
GTGCGACCGCTGCCATCGCGAGTGACCACGTTCGGGAACCGGACGGGGCGGCGGGAAGGCTTCGTACTGGCGACCGACGGTTCAGGTTGCTAGTGTAGAGGGAGGCCCGAGTGCCCCGCCGCCTGTAACGAATTCACCACGGATATGGTCCCCATGTCGCTGCTTTCTCCGCGAATTTCCACATCCGCCCGGATGATCGCCGACCTGGAGGCCGTGGTCGGCGCGGAGAATCTCCATCATCGCCACGACGAGATGGTCGTGTATGAATGCGACGGCTTCACGATCGAGAAGAGCGTGCCCGACGTGGTGGTCTTCCCCACAGGTCGCGATCACGTGGTCGAGGTCGTGAAGATCTGCAACCGTTACGGGGTGCCGTTCGTGCCCCGAGGCGCGGGCACAAGCCTCGCTGGCGGGACCCTGGCGGTGGGCGGAGGTGTGATGATCTGCCTCACCCGCATGAAGCGGATCCTGGAGATCAACCTCGAAGATCGATATGCGGTGGTCGAGCCCGGTGTGGTCAACGTGTGGCTCACCAGGGCCCTGGCCGGGACGGGGTTTCACTATGCGCCGGACCCGTCGAGCCAGGGGGCTTGCACCATCGGCGGGAACCTCGCGACGAACTCGGGCGGGCCGCACACTCTCAAGTACGGCGTGACGGTCAATCACGTGATGGGCGTGGAGATGGTCCTGGCCGACGGCTCGGTTGCCATGTTCGGCGGCATGTCCGAGGACCTTCCCGGCTATGATATGACCGGCCTCTGCGTGGGGAACGAGGGCACGTTCGGGATCGCCACGAAGATCGTCGTGAACCTCACGCGCGACCCTGAGGCCGGGCGCACGTTCCTCGCCGTCTTCGACACCGTCGAGGAGGCCACCGAGACCGTCAGCGGGATCATCGCGGCGAGCATCGTCCCGGCCGCCCTTGAAATGCTCGATAACCTCATGATCCGAGCGATCGAGCAGGCGTTCGGCTTCGGCTTCCCCACCGAAGCCGGGGCGGTCCTGATCATCGAGATCGACGGCGTGGAGGCGGGGCTGGACCGCGAGGCCAACGCGATCGCCCAAATTGTGGCCGCACGCGGAGGGTCGATCAAGAAGGCGATCCCCTGGAAGACCCGCAAGGAGCCCGAGTATGTGGCGATCTGGAAGAGCCGAAAATCGGCCTTCGGCGCCATCGGCCGCCTCAGCCCCACGTTCTGCACCCAGGACGGCGTGGTGCCCCGCACCAAGCTCCCGCACATCCTCCGCACGATCATGAAGATCGGCGAGCGTCACGGCCTGCGCATCGCGAACGTGTTCCACGCCGGCGACGGCAACATTCACCCGATCCTACTCTTCGACGAGCGCGACCCCGAGCAGGTCAAGCAGGTCTTGCTCGCCAGCCACGAGATCCTCGAAGAGTGCGTGAATTGCGGCGGGAGCGTGACTGGCGAGCACGGGATCGGCGTCGAGAAGATGTCGTTCATGCCCCGGCTCTTCACCCCCGACGACCTCGCGGCCATGGCCTCGGTACGGACGGTCTTCAACCCCCTGGGCCTGTGCAGCCCCGAGAAGATGCTGCCGGGCGGCGGCGAATGTATTGAGCGCAATCACCCGGGGCACGGCGCGTCCGCCTGATTTCCACCCTTTCAGGAAGCACGATCGAGGACGGGACAGCATCATGCCTGAACGGCCTCGCTTTTCCCGATTCCGACGGCTGCCGGGCCTCTACCGTTTCGCCGACGCGAAACCTCCCGACCTGAACGCGGAGCCCCAGCTCCTCGCTCTCTACCTCCCCGCGGGAGTCCTCGACCGCGCCGAGAAGCTGGCGATGAGGGCCGGGTCCGAGACCGTGCAGGACTACTGCACACGACTCCTGCACGAGGCGATCAAGAACCAGGAGCAGCAAGTCCTTCAGGAGGTGCAGGAAGCGCGGCAGGGCACGCTTGAGAGCCTCGACGAGCTCACCAGCGACCCCGATTACGTTTCGCAATGGTCGGCCCAGAGCCGTCACCGCGAAGAAGGGGAGCCGACCGAAGTGAAGCTCACATCGCCCGACGAGTCCGCGTCCAACTTTCCCTCCGCGTCCGAGACGATCTTCCGCCACGCGGCCCTGGGCTCGGCCGACCCCGAGGCCCTGCTCGTGAAGCTCCGTCGCGGAGAGGCGATCGGCCCGGAACTGCTCGCCGAGCTTGCCGAAAGCCTGGCCGAGCTCGAAGCCTCGCTCCGTCTCGCCGATCGGATCGATCGTCGCCTGGCTTATGCGCTCCACAAGCTGGCATTCGAAGGGCAGATCCTCCTTACCGAGGGCCTCACGCCCGCCTCGGCCGACCCGGCGACCGTGGACGCCGTGCGACGGGTCCAGGAGGGCGTCGATCGGATCCTTTCGGGCGAGGATATTCGCTATTTCGCCGAATCGCCTGGGCACGACGGCAACCCGGGGGCGACCCGCCCATGAAACGTGGCGTGAGCGGACTTACGATCCTCGTGCTCGCCATGGCCCCGTCGTCGGCGACGAGCAAGGAGCAGGAGCGGGTCGTGAGGATCGGGATCCGCTGCCTCGGAGCTCCGGACGAGGTGAAGCGGGACTGGCAACCCACGGCCGATTTTCTCACGTCCGAGATCCCCGGCAATCGATTCGAGATCGTCACGCTGAATGCCCAGGAAAGCCTGAACGCCGTGGACGCAGGCTCGCTCCACTTTCTCCTGACCGACCCGGCCGAGTACGTCCAGATGGAGGTGGATCATGGCCTGCGCGCGATCCTCACCCTGGTGACGCTCGAAAACGGTGTGGCGTGCGAGAAATCCGGGTCGGTCGTCGTCACGAGGACCTCGGATGGGCGCATCAAGCGGTTGACGGACCTCCAGGGCAAGCGATTCGTGGCCATCAGCCCGAGTTCGCTCGAAGGGTGGATCGCGATTCGCCACCAACTCATGCTGAAGGGGATCGACCCGGACGAGGATTTTGCCTCGGTCGGCTTCCTCGATTCGCCCGAGGCTGTCATGAAGTCGGTGCGGGACGGACTGGCCGACGCCGGGACCCTTGGCTCCGAGGAGTTCGCCCGGTGGAAGGCAACGACCTCGTTCGACGAGGGCACGTTCCGCGTGGTCGAGCCCCACCTCTCCGATCGCGTGTACCCGCTCGAATTCACGACCCCGCTCTTCCCCGGATGGCCGCTCGCGGTTCTGAGGACCACCGAGGAATCCCTGGCGCGTCGCGTGGTCATGGCCCTGCTCACGCTCGGACCTCGCGATACTCCCTCTCTGGCCACGAAGAC
>JANOBY010000614.1:0-7545 GCA_031411935.1 Planctomycetales bacterium
CCGTGCCTCGCCGGTCCCCTTCACGTACCAGCGAATGCGGACCACGTCGGCGCCGACCCCCGATTCGAGCGAGATCGTGGCGGGGTTGCGCTCGACCGCGCGGACCTCGCCGGTGTCGCGGTTCAGGAGGATCCCGCCGCCGAGCACCTCAAGCCCTTCGCCCTGGAGAGAGACCTTGTCGGACGGCGCGACCTTGCGTCGTGCGGCCTGGCCCGCGATCGAGGGGATGAGCTTCCGGTTCTTGAGCGTGACGGTCACCGCGTAAAGGCCGTCCCCGAGCTTGTCGGCCTTCACCTCGTTGAACTCGACGCTGGGCATCTGCTCGGCGTGATAGATGCAAAACGCCGCATTACGGTGGCAAAGCTCCTCGAGCATGAACGACGGAGGGATCCGTTGCGTCTGCTTGACCCACCCCCCGATCTCGATCTCGCCGTAAACCGGATGCTTGAACGGCTTCCAGGGAAGGTAGCCCGCCCCCATGAGGAGCCGGTCATTCGCGAAGAGCTGGTCGGCCTGATTCGAGCCTCCCACCGCGCGATCGAGCGTGCCGGCCCCCGCCTCGGGCCTCGCCGTGAGGAGCTGCTCGTTGTTCCACAGCTCGTTGGTGAACGAGAAGATCCCCAGGTGCTCGTAGGTCCAGCCGAGGAACCCTCCGCGAACCGGGTAGAGGTCCTTGTAGGTCACGTAATTCTTGTAGAAGGGGATCATTTTCGCCCCGGTGTCGCCGATGGCCTTGGCGATGGCCTCGTCGGCCGGGTCGGTCTGGCTATCGCGAGACGGGTGGCCGGGGCCACGCAGGATCATCCCACCGGCGTTGTGGAACGCCTGCACGCCCGCGATGTTGGGGTGGGTGCGGATGAAGGCCGAGACCGCCCGCGTTTCCGGCCAGCTGATCGGAAAATCGCCCGCTCCTCCCTGGATGTGGTTCGGCTGCCAGTCGGCCGGATAGTTGCGGTTCATGTCGTATCCGCCGGGCGTATCCTCGTTGATCTGCCCGTCGCCGTCGTTGTCGATTCCCTCGAGCCCGAGCAGAGAGTACTCGCCCTTCTCGCCTGGCTTGATCGAGACCAGCAGGCGGGGATCGTCGCCCGAAACCTTCAGCTTGCCGTTCGGATCCTTCCGACGCATGAGGGTGATATGGCCGTCGCCATTGAGGTCGTCGTAGCCGTCCTCATCCGACTGGCCGTCCTGGTCATCGTCGCGGGGGCTTTTCCCACTGCGCGAGGAGTTCGTGGTATTTGGACCGTTGAACCACCAGGCCCGCCCGTCCGGATTGACCGTGGGCACCACGTAAAAGCACTTCTCGTCGAGAAGCTCCTTGATCGCCGCCACCCGGTCGCGGTTCTCGGCCAGGTACCAGATCAGGTAGAGGCAGGTCTCGGCCGCCTGGATCTCGTTGCCGTGAATGTTGCCATCCACATACATGGCAGGCTTGGTCCGATCGCTGCCGGTCCGGGCGTCGTTGATCGTCACGCACCAGAGGTCGCGCCCCTCGACGCTCTTGCCCAGGCTCGAAAGCGAAAGCAGGTCTGGGTGCCCGGCCACAAGGGAACGGAGCGCCTTCTCCAGGTCGGGGTAATCGTAGAGACGGTTGAAGGCGATGGGCACCTTCGGGGGAGGGGCGATCGGGTCGGAACCGACCAGCGAGAGGGTCAAGAACAGGGCAAGGCTCATCGAGAAGATCTCCAGATGATTTGGATCAAGTCAGGCTCAGGGGTGATAATCCGTACACAGGGAGTGCGAGCGGGTCGTCGAAATCAGGGAGTCGGAAGTTCGACCGTCTTCTCGACTCGCCCGGCCTTCGGGCTCGCGGCCTTGACGACTACGGATTTGGTCCCTTCGGGGGCCAGGATCAGCCAGCGGTAGGACACCCTGGCCCCGGAACCGGCGAGATTGCCCAGTCGCTCCGTGGGCTTGCCCGACAGCAGACGCACGCCCTCGCCCTCGATCTTCACCAGGATCGGGGCCGCGTTCCGGGTCTTGATCCCCTGAGCCAATGCCGTGGGGAGGTACCCCTCGTTGCTCACGACCGCCGAGACCTCGAACACGCCCGCCCCCTTGGCCGAGGCCCTCACGTCCTTCAACTCCAGGCGAGGAAGCCGCCCGGCCAGATCCTTGAGGAAGGCGAGATGAGCCTGGGCGATCGGTTCGACCCGTTCGAACGGCGGATTGATCCGCACACCGGGCTTCCAGCCTCCGATCTCGATCGCTCCGAGCTCGGGATGCTCGAACGGGTGGAATGGGACGAACGCACGCCCCCCCATGACCTTGTCGTTCCACAAAAGCCAGCGGGCTTCGCCGTCACCGGGGACCGGCGGCTGTCCCGCCTCGGGCTCGGGGATCTCCGGAGACGCCCAGAGGCGCGAAGAGAGCCCGAGCACTCCGAACTGGTGATACGCCCACTC
This sequence comes from Planctomycetales bacterium, assembly GCA_031411935.1. GTDB lineage: Bacteria > Planctomycetota > Planctomycetia > Isosphaerales > Isosphaeraceae > JAQGHR01. Next base: position 2,406 of record JANOBY010000614.1, read on the forward strand.
GCTCATGGCCCCATCCGTCGTCCCTTCCAGGGAGAGCGGGGCCGGGCTCGTGGCCACGGAAGGCTTCGCCGTTCTGACAGGGCCGACCGGAACCGGCTTCGCCGAAGGGGCATCCGCGGCCGCAGTCACCGCGCCCGCAGGGGTCGCCTTCACGGGCGTCACTTTAACCAGCTTGGCAAACTGGCGACTCAACTCGGCGACGATCGGAAGATCGGCGTCGTCCAGGGTCGATCCCGGCTTCTTGGGCTCGTTCTTGAGAGATTCGTCCAGGGCGAACGTCCACACGGCCGCGATCTCGGGATGCGCGAAGGCGAACTCGACCAGCGCCCTGGCCTCGGGCTCGCTCACGGGGCACCAGCCGGCTTCAACATCGAACTCGGTCCAGTGGTGGGGCCAGTGCCGGTTGAGGTTCACGCCTCCGGGAGGATCTTCCCCGATCACCCCATCCGAGTCGTTGTCGAGCCCCTCGATGTACTCGGAAACCTCGCCGCGTTCCCCCTTCAGCGGGTCGGCCTTGCGGAGCGTCCTTTTGTCCTTCTCGTCGGGGATCATGGATGCGGACGCGTCCTTGATCCGCATCTTCGTGGCCAGCCCGTCCCCATCGAGGTCGTCGGGGCCGTCCTCGCCCGCCTTCCCATCGCGATCGCGATCGACGGCCGAGAGATTGAGACGAAACGACGCGCGTGGAGAGGATTTCAGGACCGACTCCGCCCCGTCGGCGTTCAGCCTCGGGACGAAATGGTAGGTGACCCCGGCAAGCGCAGCTTTCCCCTCGGCCGTACGACTCTCCTTCGCCAGGGCCTCGATCAGCTCGAGTGCCACGGCCGAGCCGACCACGTGGTCTGCCTCCAGGTTCCCGACCACGAGGATCGCGGGGGCCGTCCCGTCGGCAGCGCCCAGGGAGAGCAAGAGGATTTCACGGTCCTTCCCGGACCGCGCCAGGGTCCGAAGTCGAACGACATCCGCATGATCCGCCGCAACCTTTTTCAGAGAGGCATTGAGTTGCTGGTGATCCGGATACCCGGAAGGGAAGAGAGACGGGGCCGGGGGTTTCTCGTCCTGCCCCAGCGAAGGATTCGCGAGACCAACGATCACACCAAGAAGAGTCGCGTTGAGCGTCATGCGGTTTGCGGGGCTCAGGAGGTTGAGGATGTCCATCGATCGTCCGGTACGATCGCGTCCCCATCCTATCAAAACCGCAGGACCCGCAGGTGCCGTTCAGTCCCGCTTGGAAACCACGCGAGGGCTCGAACCAATCCTTCCTCCGGAGCGTCGTGAAGCGGGACGGGTCGAGATCGAAACCCTCGCCGATCGAAGGACGCCCGAGGCCACATAGCGGGCCTTGAGGCGTCGAGGCGTGCTCGCCTGCGAGCTCACCGCAAGGGAGTCGATCCCATCCTGCGGAGGGATCGGCGGGGTGTCCGAAAGGAGAGGCTCGATCCTCGGTGCGAACTCTGAATTGAGCGACCCCTGGCCATCTTCCAAACTCATCGCTCGATCTGGCTCTTCGCAAGGCAGGCGCGAAGGCTCATCGAATTCCGACGGGTCGTACGGCCCCTCGGTGGTCAGTTCCAAGGCCGGAAGCCAGGCGGATTCTTTGCTCGCCGTCTTTACGATCGGCCCCAGTGGCAGAGGATCGCTCGGAGAGGAAGGGACAGGCTCGACGCAGGGTGTCTCGGCATCCACATCCGAGATGTCCTGACCCTCGACGATTTCCGGAGGGGTCGGTTCACCGCCAGACTCGTCCGAGGGCGATTCCGGCATCTCCACCCGCACAAACTTCCCGGGAGCGACCTGGACCCACGTTGCAACCACCTTGGGTGGCGGGGGCAACTCGATCTTGGCCTTGGCCTTCGCGCGAGTTCCGCGGGTTCTGCCCCTGGAACGTGCCTTCGGAGACTCCTCGACGGGCGGGATCGTCGTCTCGCTCGGGACTTCAGGCGTGACCTGCGTCACGACCGCTGCCATCGGCGAAGGTGAAGGCTCCTCGGTCGTCGAACGACCTCGCGGGAGGCCTGTATTCCCAGGCCAGCCGAGCAGGAGCCAGCCCATCGCGAGCAGGTAGAGGGGAACGAGAAGGTAGGAGGTGGTCGCCCCGACCGCCAGGCTGGTGATGCCGATCAAACTCGCCAGACCGATCGATCGCAAGTCGGCCATGGGCAGTTTCATGGATCGCGTCGTCGAGGATTGCTCCGGATCGGCTCCTGTGCCCATCCACCCAGAAGACTATCGGAACGTCCTCCTCCCCCGGATCATGGAACGGGGTCCCACCCCGGTCGAACCTCCCGCAGGACCCGTTCGGCCCCCCGATCCCGCAGGACCGCGACCACGGAGCGCGCCAGGGATTCCGGATCGTCGCGCAATCCCCTCCCCTCCGCGTGGATTTTCTCGCGGCCGTCGAGCGAGAAGACCGCCGCGTCGAGCAGGAATTCGCCCCCCTCGATCCGTGCCCAGGCGGCCAGGGGAATCGTGCACCCCCCTTCGAGATCGAACAGGACGCGGCGCTCCGCAATCACGGCCGAGTGCGTCTCTGGGTCGTCCAGACATGCCAGCAATTGACGCGTGGAGTCATCGTCCGCGCGACATTCAATCCCCAGGGCCCCCTGCCCTACCGCGGGCAAGAACCGGGGCGGTCCCAGACGCTCCGTCACATGGTGCGCCAGCCCCAAGCGGTTCAGACCGGCCTCGGCGAGGACCACGGCATCGAGGCGGCCGTCGATCGCATGGGCAAGGCGAGTCCCCACGTTCCCGCGAAGGTCCACGACCTCAAGGTCGCGCCGAAGATGCAGGAGCTGAGCCTTCCGACGTTGTGAGCCCGTCCCGACCTTGGCGTGAACAGGCAACTTTTCGAGAGTCGAATGCTGGGGTGAAATGAGGGCATCGTTCACCTCTTCTCGGACGGGGACCGCGCCCAGCACCAGCCCGTCGGGGCCCCTCGTAGGCAGGTCTTTCAGGCTATGGACCGCGACCTCGACACGCCCATCCAGCAGGGCCCGCTGGATCTCCTTGGTAAACAACCCCTGGCCGCCGATCTGGGCCAGAGGGGAGACCCGGTCGAGGTCGCCCTGCGTCTTGATCTCGACGACCTCGACGTCCAATCCGGGGTGGGCTTCGCGAAGGCGAGCGGACACCCAATCGGATTGCCAACGGGCGAGCTGGCTTCCCCGCGTTCCAATGCGGATCGAGGACTTCATGAGGCATACCCTTCCGCACGACCGAGGACCACGGCGAACACCCTGGCGGCACCGCCGTCCTTGAGCAGCCTCGCAGCCGCCCCACACGTCGCACCCGTGGTGAGAATGTCGTCCACGAGCAAGATCCTTTGCCCCTGAAGACGACGGGACGACCGCAGGCGAAATGCCCCTTTGAGCTTCCTCGATCTCTCGGCCTTGCTGCAATCCCTGAGCTTCGGTGTGTGCACCACGCGTCTCAGAACCCTTGCGTGAGGTAAGGATAACCGCTTCGCAAGCAGAGCGGCCAGATGATCCGCCTGGTCGTAGCCCCGACAAGCCCGTCTCCACCAATGCAAGGGCACCGAGACGACCATCGTGGGCCTCAGATCACGCAATCGCGGTCCCTGCTTATCGATCAGGAGCCTGACGACCGTCTTCGCCATCCAGAGATTTTCCACCCTTTTCAACTTGAGGCAGAAGTCGCGGACCCCGCCCTTGTAGGCTCCCAGGGCCACTGCTCCGTCGAATCCCAGTCGCTTGTGACGACACCAGGTGCACCCGTCTTCCGCCTCCTCGAACGGCCCGAGCGGCATGGCGCAGAAGCGACAGGTCTCCGGTCGATCCTGGAGGATCTTGTCGCGACATTCGTCACAGATCTTCGTTTCGCCCTGATCGCAGAGGATGCACGACACGGGAAACATCAGATCCAGGAGCGCCACACCCCAGGGCTCAAGGCGGTCCTTCCATGTTGCCCACACGTTTGCTACCTCCGCCGGTTCTCCATCGAGGACCAGTCCTGAGGGGCCTGTCCCCCAGAAAATCGAGCGAGCTACACGAGAGAAATCGCCCTAGCCTCGCTGCCCGGTTCGAAGATAAGGCTCAAGCCTCTCCCTCAAATTCGTCCTCGCACGAGCGAGCAGCGATTTGATCGCGGGCTCGGTGCGTCCCATGACCTCCGCAATCTCGGCGTAGCTCATCTCCTCAAATTTATTGAGCAGGACCGCGATCCTCTGATCCTCGCCAAGTTCCTCGAGCGCCTCACGAACCACGTCCGAAAGCTCCACTTTTCGCATCTGGCCCGACGCCGTGCCTTCCCGGGACACCATGCTGCGATCGGCCATACCCCGCGAACGCATCGTGGGCTGGGGTTGAGTTTCCAGGGGCACCGTGGAGCTTCGGCCCCGGCCCCGGAGATGGTTGAGGGCGAGATTATTGGCGATCGTAAATAGCCAGGTCGAGAACTTCGCGCGAGGGCGATATCCCTTGCGGGCCTTGTAGATCCGTAGGAAAACCTCCTGCGTGAGGTCCTCCGCTTCGTCTTTCCGACCGATCAGATGCGTCAAGATTCCCAGCAGGCGGTCCTGATAGGTACGGACCAGGACCTCAAAGGCCCCCGGGACATCGTCCCGAATCTGGAGCATGAGTTTGACGTCCGGATCCCGAGCAACCAGTTGATCTTCCAGCGTCTCACCGGTCGCCACAACATGTCCCCGGCCACTGGCCTGTCAACTCGACCGCATCTCAGGACAAGGATAGATCAGTTCGGACCAGGGTTTCAACCGTTTCTTCGACCCGACGCCGAAGCTGACCGCAGGCGGCGTCGATCTCACGCCCTTTGGTCTTCCGAACGCTCACGCTCACCCCATAGCGTCGAACAAGATCCACAAATTGCCTGATCGCAGAGTCGCTCGGTCGCCCATAAGGAAGCCCGGCAACGGGATTGTACGGGATCAGGTTCACGTGGCCTTTGCGTCCCGCGAGCAAACGACCGAGGGCGGTTGCGTCTTCGGTCCGGTCATTGATCCCGCTCAGCAGAACGTACTCGAAAGTAACCTGACGGCCACTCCTTTGAAAGTAGCTATCGGCCGCTTCCATCACCGCGGACAATCCTACTCGGGCATTGATCGGGACGAGCCGATCGCGAACCTCCGGTATGGCTGCGTGCAACGAAACTGCCAGATGATACT
>JANOBY010000615.1:0-1904 GCA_031411935.1 Planctomycetales bacterium
GAAATTTGCGAACGGGGCGCTCTATCGGCTGGGACTGAAGGGAAAGCCACTCGAAGACCTGGAAGGCACCGGGCGCGACGGCAAGCCGCTGTCGATCAAGGATTTCCGTGGCAAGGTGGTGCTCATCGACTTCTGGGCCACAGGCTGCAAGCCATGCGTGGCCGAGATCCCCGCGCTCGAGGAGCTTCGTAAATCCCTGGCCCCTCGGGGGATGGCCCTGCTCTCCGTGGCGCTCGACCCCGAGGGGGGGGAGGTCGATCGTTTCATGGAGTACGCCAAGATCGACTGGCCCGTGATCCTTTCTCAGGTGAATCAGAACAACATGGAGTCGGCCATCACCCTGCGATACGGCATCAAGGGCATCCCCTTCAAGATGGTTGTGGACCGAGAGGGGAATCTGGCGGCGTCGGGATATCGCCTGGAAGACGTGCTGCCGACCCTCGACCGGCTCCTGCTCGTGCCCGAGATTCCGGGGATGAATAAGCCCGTCGGAGAGCCCCCCAAGGCAGCCCTACCAGCCCCCCTGATCGAGCCCCCGAAGTGATTTTTCACGCGCCGGAGAAAAATGTTCTCGCGTGCGCTAGACAACCTGTGTACATTAGCGGGCAAAGGGTCAGTTGGTGATCGTACGTTGGGTATCGCTTTGCGGAGGGGCTCATGGGCCTCGGCCCGCTTCCCACGCTCGATCCCAACAAAGCGGGCCATGGAACCTAGGCCGAGATTGTCTCATCGCTCCAGGAGCTCGTCCCATGGCTGACACGATTGCCCTCACGCCCCGCCAGCGCGAGATTTACCACTTCATTCGTATCAAGATTCAGGGCCGAGGCTATGGCCCCACGGTCCGCGAGATCGGCAACGAGTTCGGCATCAAGAGCCCCAATGGCGTGATGTGCCACTTGAAAGCCCTGCAGAAAAAGGGGCTGATCCATCGTGAGGCGAACATGAGCCGCGCGATCCAGCTCCTGCAGGATTCCCCTTCGGGTCGGCCATCGAGCCTCAAGCTCCTCGGTCGGATCGCGGCCGGCCAACCACTTGAGGCGATCGAGCAGGCTGAGGACTTCGGTTTCGAGGAGTGGGAAGATCCCGATCACAAGTTCGTACTGCAAGTCACGGGCGAGTCGATGATCGAGGCCCACATCGCCGACGGCGATTTCGTGATCATCCAGAAGCAGGAAACCGCCCGCGACGGGCAGATCGTGGCCGTGCTGGATGATGAGGGCGGCGCCACCCTGAAGAAGTTTTTCCGCGAGCGTAACCGGGTCCGTCTGGAGCCGGCCAACAAGACGATGAAGCCCATCTATCGGGACAACGTGACCATCCTAGGGACTCTCGCCGGGGTTGTGAGGAAGTATTGATGCGACTAAGATCGATCCTGGCCGACACCCGTCGGCCGGGCGGTCCTCCCTGATTTCGCCCTGTCCTGATCGGGCGGGCAGGTCGAGTCGTTTCACTCTCGATGGATCGATTGATGGCCGACACGGATTTCGTTCGTCTCTTCACCGACGGCGCATGCAGCGGGAACCCCGGGCCCGGAGGCTGGGCTTATATCCTTCAACATCCCGCGAGCGGTCGGATCATCGACGGCTCTGGCGCCGAGCCCTCCACGACCAATAATCGGATGGAGCTGGCGGCCGCCATCGAAGGACTCTCGGTGCTCAAGCGGCCGTGTCAGGTCGAGCTGGTCACGGATAGCGAATATGTGGGCAAGGGGATCCGCGACTGGTCGCCGAAGTGGAAGGCCAACGGGTGGCGACGCAAGGAGGGGAAGTCCTTCAAGCCGCTCGTGAACGAGGACTTGTGGCGGCGGCTTGATGAGCTGACGCTTCGGCACGACGTACGAGTGTCGATCGTGCTGGGCCACAACGGTCACCCCGAGCATGGGGCGTGCGACCGGATGGCCGTTG
>JANOBY010000616.1:0-1547 GCA_031411935.1 Planctomycetales bacterium
AGATATCCGCCCTCGCAAAAGACCAGCCCCAGCACGGTCACGATCAGGGCTCGGCTCGACGACGAAGCCAACAACGAGCACAAAGTCCCGAGAGAAACCGCGAATCGAAGGCTCATCCAGGCGAGGGCCATCGCCAGAAGCCATCCCGACGGAGGAAGGACTCCCAGGGCCACACCCGTCAGCCAGAGGCCATTCAAGGCCCACACGAACGGTCGGGCTTGCCTGATCGCGGCTCGACGCTTGGCCCGCAGGATCTCGGGGCCGGTCATCGGCGTGGCGATCAGGCTCAGCCAGGTGTCCCCCTCCCGCTCGGATGTGATGCAGACGGCCGAGATGGAGGCCAACCGGGCGTAAGCGAGCAGGAGCAGGAAGAGCGAGCCCCACCTCAGATCGTGGCTGAATTGGATCTGCGCGAGGCGGTCGGGCAATCCCGACTGACGTAGGATCAGGATGGTGAACATCGTGCGCCCAGCTCCGAGTGCGATGCCCACGCACACCACCACCACGAGGATCCTGATCAGGGGCGAGCTCATTCCGATCAAGGGACGTGTGTGGTCCGGCCGGTGGTGGATCGGCCTGAAGGAGAACGGCGTTCGCCATGAGCGACGAACGCGTTGCGAGAAGCGGAGACCCCGGCTTCTTGAGGCCGCCACCCCCGAAAAGAGGAACATGGAGATAAGAAGAAAAATCGCGGCCACGATCGCCAGGCGGAGCGTCTGCCCGAAGTGCTCCTCCGGCGATCCTTTAGCCAGAGTCAACGGACTCAAAGAGGCAAGCCAGTCTCCGAACGGCTTGATCGCCTCGTGCAGGCGAGGCCAATCGGCCTGAATGGGACCCTCGATGATCAGCGGCAGGCCGACCCCGCCGAGCGAGAACAGATAAGCCAGCATGACCGCGTCGGCGGGCCTCGTCATTCGAACGGACACGAGCAGGGAAACGCCGCTTTGGAACATGACCATCGCGGCGAGAGCGATGAAGATGGCCACGACCGAGGGAAGGTCGACGCCGCCGATCAGTGCGAATAGACACACGATCGGGAACCCGAGCAGGGGGACGGCCAGGACCCGGATCATCCTCACGGCGAAGGTGGAGAGCAGGACCTCAGCGTGGCTCAATCGCGAGCAGAGCAGCAGGTCGAGAGTCCCTCGCGCTCGCGCCTCCGGGATCGCCCCCGCCACATAAGCCGGCGTGATCACGAGAACGCTGAGGCCGAGCATCCGGACGATCGTCGAGAAGAGATCCCTCGCCAGGCGCGACAGGTCTTGCGGCTCCTGCGAGCTCACGCTAAAGCCGCCGCCGACGACCTGCACGCCGATCACGATGAGGAGCATCAAGCCGACGGCCGAACGGATCGCAAAGTCGCGCCGACGGCGCGATTGGGCACGTAACTCGGCGGCAAAGGTCGGGCCCAGGAGCACCGTGACGCTCCCCGAACCTCAGGTAGGGACGACCGGTTGACGGGACGAGGGCTCGTCACGAGAGCCTCGTGACGGCAGAGAGGTCTGGGGAAACTCCCTTTTTGGGCGATCGGCCGCCCTGTCAAAACC
>JANOBY010000617.1:0-1811 GCA_031411935.1 Planctomycetales bacterium
CCGCCTTGAGGGTGGCGTGCCAGCAGTTCATCGCCGGGATCAACGCCGCCCCCGAGACCGTGGTCGATCGGCTCTGGCCCAAGTTCGAGCTCGATCCAGAGTATGAGGCGAAACTCCTGGTCTCAACGTGAACTGGGTTTAGTGTCCCGAGTTAGAAATCCGCTGATTAACCTTGCGCGAGCGACTTCTTCATCATATAATTCCACAAAGGAGACATGTGATGAGCAAAGGCGGTCGCCCGAAAGCCCCTCTCACCTTGAGCGACGACGAGCGGTAGAAGCTCGAAGCCTGGGCCTCCCGGCCCAAGAGCACCCAACGCCTGGCCATCCGGGCCAAGATCATCCTGGCCTGCGCCGAGGGCCTCGAGAACAAGTCCGTCGCCGCACGGCTCCAGGTCAACCCGGTCACCGTTGGCAAATGGCGGCAGCGTTTCCTCGACGACCGACTCGAAGGTCTCGCCGACGAGCCCCGGCCTGGTGCCCCGCGCAAGATCACCGACGCCAAGGTCGAGGAGGTCGTCACCAGGACCCTCGAGGAGAAGCCCAAGGCCGCCACCCACTGGAGCACCCGGAGAATGGCTGCGACGGTCGGCCTGTCCCAGAGCGCCATCGTCCGGGTCTGGCACGCCTTCGGGCTCAAGCCCCACCTGAGCGAGACGTTCAAGCTCTCGACCGACCCCTACTTCGTCGAGAAGGTCCGCGACGTGGTCGGCCTCTACATGAGCCCGCCGGAGAACGCGATCGTCCTGTCGGTCCACGAGAAGAGCCAGGTCCAGGCGTTGGACCGCACCCAGCCGCTGTTGCCGATGACCCCCGGGCAGGCCGAGCGCGGGACGCACGACTACGTCCGCGACGGGACGACCTCGCTGTTCGCGGCCTTGAACGTGGCGACCGGCCAGGTGATCGGCAAGTGCTACAAGCGGCATCGGTCGCAGGAGTTCCTCAGGTTTCTCAAGGAGATCGACGCCCAGGTGCCACGCGAGCCGGGCGTCGAGATCCACATCATCATGGACAACTATGGGACACATAAGACGGCTGCCGTGAAGCGGTGGTTCGAGCGGCATCCCGAGTATCGCCTGCACTTCACACCGACCAGCGGTTCGTGGCTGAACCAGGTGGAGCGGTTCTTCGCCGAGATCACCGAGAAGCGGATCCGCCGCGGGGCGTTCCGGAGCGTGGCGGCGTTGGAGAAGGCGATCATGGACTACCTGGCCCATCACCACGAGAATCCCAAGCCGTTCAAGTGGACCGCCTCGGCGGATCTGATCCTGGATCGTGTGAAGAGGGTTTGTGAGCGGATTTCCGACTCGGGACACTAGCTCGCGAGACAGGTCGCTCAGCCACCACTCGTCCGCCAGCAGGGGGCTCGTACCGGCCGCGGCGAGCGGACGCGGGCCGGTCCGACCCCGTCGCGAGAGGAGCTGGCGCACCATGGCTCGATTGTAGGTCTCCCGACGCTTCGCCGGATGGAAGCCCTCCTGGTTCAGCGTCGCGGCGATCTCGCCCGAGGTCCTGCCGGCGTCGTGCAGCTCATTCACGCGGTTGATCAGCGAGGCGAAGTCGCGGAGTTGCTCGAGCCGGCGAACTGGCCGGCGGAGTTGGTGATGGCTCACGAAGCCGCCGGGCCATTGGATCGAGACGTCGACCCACTCGGTCTCGCCCTGCACCGCGACCGTCACGCGTTCGACGAGATGACGCACGATCACACGCCGGTCCGAGGCCGAGGTCGTCGTCGCCCGCCAGAGTGAGGGGAGGTCCGAGGAGAGTGGCACGATCATGTCACGCTCCGCGGCCGTCAACTCGTCGGGCTGG
>JANOBY010000618.1:0-2102 GCA_031411935.1 Planctomycetales bacterium
CCGCCTTGAGGGTGGCGTGCCAGCAGTTCATCGCCGGGATCAACGCCGCCCCCGAGACCGTGGTCGATCGGCTCTGGCCCAAGTTCGAGCTCGATCCAGAGTATGAGGCGAAACTCCTGGTCTCAACGTGAACTGGGTTTAAACCCAATGCCGTTCAACGGCGAATGACAATGGCCGCAGCAAACTGCTTTGTGGGCTGGGGATAGCAGCGATGCACCGGCCTCTTCTTCATCCACTTGCTCATCTTCCGCTTGATCACCCGGGGGTTGATCCGATCGCGTCGCTCGGGCAGGACCTCCTCGGCGATCTCTTCCACCAGGTTGTGATACCACTCTCGCCGACCTCGGCGGCTGGCGGGGCACTCAGGTAGCCGACACCGCAGGATCTTCAACGTCGCGGTGAACGAGAGCCGCTGCGGGTCGATCCCCTCCCGCGCCGCGGCCTCCTGCATCAGCACGCGGATCACATAATGCCCCAGCAGCAGGCCGTAGATCTCCTGCACCACGCCGCCGGGCGTCTGGCTCCGCAGCACCGGACGCTCGCGTTGATGGGTCTTCAACTCATCAATCGTGACCTCTTCTTCCCAGCGTTCGTGGTAGAGGACGATCAGGGCCTCGGCCGGATCGAGCTGATCATCCAGGAGCGTCGTCAACAGCCGGTGCGGCTCGCCCGAGCCGGGACGGCCGGGATCATCGAACGTATACTCGATGATCCGTGCGGGGATGCCGTCGCGGTCCTCCCGTCGGTCCGAGGGGCCGCGGTAGAGCTTGGCCAGGTACGAGCCATCGCCCAGCACCCGGATCGGCTCGAAGATCAGGTTCGACTTGATCCGGGCCAGCAGATGCGCCCCGCTCCGTCGCACCTCCGAGGCGGTCTGGTAGCTGAGGAAGTTGCGGTCCCACAGCAGCAGCATGTCCCGGCGAAGGAACCGCAGCAGGTAGTGGGACATGGTGACCTCGCCGCGGGACTGCGGCTTGATCAGGGAACGCCAGAGGACGTGGCTGCCGGTCTCGCACAAGGCCAGGACCCGGGCTTGCGGGAAGGCGCCGGGGGCGCGGCCGCTGCCGGGGCGACCGAAGGCCCGTTCGTTGGGCGGGGTATCGGGCACGTCGACGACGAAGCCGTCCAGGGCCATGGTCCGCATTCCCCGGTAGAACGCGCCCGGGGTGGTGGGCTTGCCCTGCAAGCGGATGGCCTGCTCGGCCAGGAGCCGCAGGGGCGCGACACCCAGTCGCTTGCGGGCCTCACACAGGGTGGTTCGCCCCGGTGTGCCGCCCTTGCGGTAGGGCTGGAGCCAGCGGAAGACCTGGCGATAGCAGTCGCGACAGAATAGGCCCAGGGCGATGACGAACCAGACCAGGAACCAGGCGGGCAGACGACGGCAATGGGTTCGGTCTTTGCCGGTGCGTTGGAGGACCCCTTCGATGTCGGCCCGGGGGATGATACGTTTCAGGGCGCGCAGTCGCTCACGAGTGGGCCAGTTGGCGCAAGCGGCGGCCTCCTTGCTGATGTCGATGATCGCAGCCTCCTGACCGGAATGGGGTTGTAGCAAATCCATCCTGGCGGGAGGCTTCTTCTTCGACAAGGCAATTGGACGGTATTGAGTTTAGGCCCGAATCGATCCCGGGGGAAGTCGGGATCCGCCGATGGGCCGGCGTCGGGACCACTTCCTCACCAACGTATGCTGGACCGGGGCCGCTCGTCGCGAACATATCACGGGACGATGCCCCCGGATCGGGACCGGGCCCGGGTCGAGAACGAAGCCACCTCTCGACGACCGATCGAACCCATTCCAGGCCCCGAAACAAAGCCACCGACCGGCCCCCCGTAGGGTCCGCTCGGCGGACCGTGGGTCGATGTCCGATCCCCCCTGAGGCCCGACACCGATGCCAACGGACGCCACGACCCGGGCTCGACGTCGACCCCACGGTCCGCGAAGCGGGCCCTACCGGCTGCGTATTCCCCCCCGAGTGTTAAGGATTTCAGAACAACCCACCCTTCGTCGACGCATCGAACCCATTCTCCGGCGACGGATCGAACCCACCCGGGCCGGTCGCCGGGGAGCCCGGGGACCGGGCCGGAGCCCCCAGGGACGAGCCGAT
>JANOBY010000619.1:0-2162 GCA_031411935.1 Planctomycetales bacterium
CTTGAGGGCGAAGATCCCGCGGGGCGTCTGGACCCACTTGTCGTCCACCGCGCGGCTCACGGTCGTCACGTGAACGTGCACGAGGTCGGCGATCTGCTGCATCTTCAGCGGCTCGATCCACTCGGGGCCCTTGTCGAGGAAGTCGCTCTGGTGGGCGATGATCGCGCGGGCGACCTTGAGCAGGGTGTTGCGCCTCTGCTCGATCGACTCGATGAGCCAGCGGGCCGACTGGATCTTCTTCTGGATGAACTCGCGGGCGGCGGTGTCGCCCTGCTTGTCCTTCAGGAGCTTCTGATAGTAGCGGGAAATGCCCAATTGCGGCGTGTGCTCGTCCAGGAGCCGGACCTGGTACTCGCCGTGGTCATCAGCCTCGACGATCAGGTCGGGCACGACGAACTGGGCGTTCTGGGCCGAGAATCGGGCGCCCGGGCGGGGGTCGAGGTGCCTCAGGTGGCCGATGGCTTCCTTGATTTCCTCGATCGTCAGGCCGGTCTTCTTCTCAATGGCGGGCAGGCGGTTCTGCTGGAGGTCGTCCATATGGTTGGAGATGATGATCTGCAGGACGTCGCGGCTGGGGGTGTCGGCCGTGAGCTGCAAGAGCAGGCATTCTTTGAGATTACGCGCCCCAACGCCGGGCGGTTCGAGCGTCTGCACGAGGGCCACGGCCTCCTCGCCCTGGGCCAGCTCGGCGTCGCCCCCGAAGTCGCGGACCACCTCGTGCGTGCTGAGGTTCAGGTACCCGTTCTCGTCCAGGTTATGGATCACGAACGAGCAGAGGGCGCGGATCGTGGGGTCGGTGTCGAGGAAGCTCAGCTGCTCTTCGAGGTCGTCGTGGAGCGAGCGGGGGCGCGAGGCCATGTTCTGCATGGCGTCGTGCTTGCGGTCGGCCTCTTCCGAGAGCGCGGCGCGGCTCGGTCGATGGTCGCCGTAGCTGTCCCAGTCGTCGCTCGGGCCGAACTCGGTGGGCTCGGCCGAGGGGTCGGTGGCGGCGGGGGCCGCCGGGTCGGCGTCCTCGACCGGGCCGAGCTCCTGGAGCTCGAGCACGGGGTTTTCGCTGAGCTCCTGATCGATCCTCTCCTGCAAGGCCATGAGCGGCAGCTGCAAGATCTCCATCGACTGGATCATCCGCGGGGCCATGCGCAGCCGCATGTCCATCCGCATCTGCTGCGAGGTGTCGAGACGCATATCCTCGGTCCTAGCGCGATGAGAGAGGAGGAGACGGGAACGAGTCCATCGGTTCCATGACACGACGTCGGCAATGAGCCTGGCGAGGCCGAGGCCTGCTTGAGCAAATCTTATACCAAGACCGGCGACTTTGCAAGGTGGGACGGTCGAAACGGACGGAGTGATCCGGTCGTCGCTGACCGGACATCCCGCCTCGGGGGGCCGTCGGCATCCCGCCGATCCGCCCGGGCGATCGAATCTGCCCGGCCATGGCGTGAGATCCTTGCTTATCGCGTGCCGGGAGGATAACTTCTACATTCTTAGGAGCCGCCGACCGAAGAGCGATTCCCCGATCCCCTCGGGAGCCCCAGTCCATGGCGCAGTCCGCAACCTCGCCGCCGCAGGAGCGACTCAGCGAGGACGATGTCCAGGCGATCGACAAGCTCCGGGAGGCCAACGCCCGGCTTCGCAAGGAGCTCGGCAAGGTGATCGTCGGCCAGGAGGCCGTGATCGAGCGGCTGGCGATCTGCCTGTTCGCCCGGGGCCACGGCCTCTTGATGGGCGTGCCCGGCCTGGCCAAGACGCTGCTCGTGAGCAAGCTGGCCGAGACCATGTCGCTGAAGTTCAGCCGCATCCAGTTCACGCCCGACCTCATGCCGATGGACATCACCGGCACGGATATCCTCCAGGATAACGCGAGCGGCCGCCGCGAATTCCAGTTCATCCACGGGCCGGTCTTCGCGAACATCGTGTTGGCCGACGAGATCAACCGGGCCCCACCAAAGACCCAGGCGGCGATGCTCGAGGCCATGCAGGAGCAGAACGTCACGGTCGTGGGCAAGACGTTCCGCCTCGAGTCGCCGTTCCTCGTCCTGGCCACCCAGAACCCGGTGGAGCAGGAGGGGACGTATCCTCTGCCCGAGGCCCAGCTCGACCGCTTCATGTTCCTGATCGAGCTGGATTACCCCTCGGAGGCCGAGGAGATCCGGATCGCGCGC
>JANOBY010000620.1:0-10154 GCA_031411935.1 Planctomycetales bacterium
GGTCGTGGAGACCCTGCGCACGGGGCTGGTCGATAGCGTCCAGGTGATCTACAACATCTTCGACCAGAACCCCGAGGATGAGCTCTTCCCGATCTGCCGCGAGTTGAACATCGGCGTGATCGCCCGCGTGCCGTTCGATGAGGGGACCCTCACCGGCAACCTCACGCTCGAGACCACGTTTCCCGAGGGCGACTGGCGCACCGGCTACTTCAACCCCGAGAACCTGAAGGCCAGCGTGCAGAGGGCCGAGGCCCTGCGAAGCGATGTCCCTCCCGACATGACCATGCCCGAACTGGCCCTGCGATGGATCCTCCAGGAGCCCACGGTCTCGACCATCATTCCGGGCATGAGAAAGCTGCGAAACGTGGAGGCCAACGTCGCCACGAGCGACGGCCGGGCGCTCGACCCGTCGCTCATGGCCAGGCTCAAGGCGCACCGCTGGGACCGCGTTCCCACATCATGGTCGCAATAATCCCCCTCGAAATAACGACTCCCAGGAAATGAGGCTTCATGGCCGTCCCTCGCATCGTGATTATCGGAGGAGGCGTAGGGGGCCTCTCGGCGGCCCTGGAGATCAAGCGGCGGGGTGCCGACGTGATCCTGCTGGAGCGGCACGACCAGCTCGGCGGCAAGGCCAGCCAGCGGCATGAAGCCGGCTTCCGCTGGGACGAGGGGCCGAGCATCGTCGTCATGCCCTGGGTCTACCGGACCCTGTTTGAGGCCAGCGGGCTCGACCCCGACGCCTATCTCCCTTTCGTCCGGCTCGACCCGGCGTTCCGGATCGGGTTGTCTGATGGACGCACCCTGGACATCGCGGCCGACGAGACCGGCGTGCGCGACGCCTTCGCCGCGATCGACGAGGCCGACGGCGACGGCCTCGTCCAGTTCCTCGCGAAGATGGACAAGTTCGCCGCCCTGATCGGTCATGCCTACTGCGACCGGATGCTCGAAACCTGGTCGCAGGTCATGTTCTCCCCGCTCATGCTCTCGGCCGCCGTGGTCTCCCCCGCGCAGACTTATGCCAACGAGATCAACAAGTATTTCCGTTCGCCCGCGATCCGCGAGCTTCTTTACGGGTTCCCCACCTACTCGGGGTTCGACCCGCAGAAGGCTCCGGCCTCGCTGGCGATCATACCCTGGACGATTATCCGCGAAGGGGTCTGGTACCCCGCCTCGGGCGGCATCGCCGCCATCCCGGCCGCGATCGCCCGGGCCTGCCGCGACACGGGCGTGGAGATCCACACGGGCGTGGAGGTCGAGGCCATCGAGCTGAACGCCTCGGGGCGTGTGACGGGCGTGAGCACGTCGTCGGGGCCGATCGCGTGTGACGCCGTGGTCTCGAACAGCGACTATGTGCACACGCACCGGATGCTCCGCGGAGGGCGCGGGTTCTCGCAGGAGGTGAACGACCTTCGCGACGGCAAGGCCGAGCCCTCGCAATCCTTCTTCACGATCCAGCTCGGATGCGACACGTCGTGGGACGCCCTGGCGCACCACGTCCTGATCCTCACCAAGGGCTCGGACCGCGTTTACGACGAGCTCTTCGGTCGGGGCGAATACACCAGCGACCCGCCCATCTACGTGAACGTGACGAGCGTGACCGATCCGGCCGACGCCCCAGTTGGAGGGTCGAATCCATTCATCGTGGTCGGGGCCCCCGCTCTGAAGCCCGGCGAGGAGCCCGATCACGACTTCGAGGCCCGCTACGCCGATCAGCTCCTCCAGAAGCTGGAGGCCTCGGGCTGCCCGGGGCTTCGGGCGGCGTCGAAGGTCAAGCTCGTGACCGGCCCGGGCGACTGGCGATCGCGGTTCCACGCCTTCCTCGGGTCGATCTACGGGCTCGGCAACAAGCACAACGTGCTCGGCGGGAGCTTCCGCCCGCTGAATTACCGGGCCGACGTGCCCGGCCTGTACTTCGCGGGCGGGGGGGTCCAGCCGGGCGCTGGGCTCCCCATGGTCGTGCAGAGCGGGAAGCTCGTGGGCGAGAAGATCGCCAAGGATCTCAACGGGCGAACCTGGAAGGGGACCTCCCTGAAGGCCGGACGATCATGATCACGCCCCTGATGATCGTGGCCGGCTTCGCGGCCGTGATCTGGATCGTCTTCGCCGCCAACATCCTGCACATCACGCGCAAGACCCGCTTCCTTCGCGACCAGGGAGAGGCCCTCCCGTTCGATCCACCGTCCGTCGATGTGATCGTCCCCGCGCACAACGAGGAGAAGTGGATCGCCTCGACCGTGGGATTTCTCCTCGCCCAGGACTATCCGATCCGCGGGATCACGGTCGTGGACGACGGGTCGACCGACGGGACCGGCGCGATCCTCGACCGACTGGCCGGGACCTCGCCCATCCGCGTGATCCACGGCGAGGGGCGGCCCTTCGGTTGGGTCGGCAAGACCTGGGCCGTGACCCAGGGGGCCCGCGGCAGCACGGCCGACTGGCTCCTGTTCGTGGACGCCGACATGGGGCTCCATCCCCACGCCCTCTCCGCCGCAATGGCCCAGGCCCGGCGAGACGGGTCGGACCTCGTCTCGTACATCGCCCGGCCCGAGATCGAGACCTTCTGGCAGGCCGCCGTGGCCCTACCCATCGGCGTGATCCTGTTCACGATGTACCCCCTCTACAAGGCCAACGATCCGTCCAGCCCGGTCGCGATCGCCGCGGGCGGGTTTTTAATGGTCCGGCGAGATCGTTACGAGGCCGCCGGCGGGCACGAGTCGGTGAGGGCCGAGATCGTCGAGGACATCCAGCTCTCGAAGCGGATCAAAGAGGCCGGCGGAAAGCTCTCCGTCCACTTCGCGCCCGACCTGGCATGGACCCACATGTACGGCACGCTCGGCGACATCTGGCGTGGGCTGCGCAAGAACGCCTATGCCGGCATGGAGTACCAGTTCCACAAGTTCTTCACGGGTGCCATCGGCGGGCAGATCATGGCCTGGTCGCCGATCGTGGCGACGGTGGTGGGGATCGTCCTCGGATCGTGGCCTCTGGCCCTGGTGGGGCTCGTCGGGTGGCTCGCCATGGTCGCCGCCACCGCGCCGCTAGTTCCCTACCTCCGAATCTCGCCGCTGATGGCCCTCGCCATGCCGGTCGGGTCGTTCCTCTACACGGCGATCGCCTGCTCGAGCGTGTGGAATCACTACCGGGGGCGGATCATCTGGAAGGACGTCACCTTTTCGGCCACCGAGGTTCGGCAGGCAAGTCGTCAGGGTCCGGGTCCAGGGGATGCCGCTCCGGAGGCGCAGGCAGCGGCTCGGCAAGGTGCCGGTGATCGCTCGTCGGATTCTTCTCGATCGGCTCCATGAACACCGCAGGTGGAACGCCCAGCGACTGACGAGAACTTGTGGCCAGTCCCACCAGGCTGAGCGTGAGGATCAGCAACGAGTTGTTCGACTCCATCGGCCCGAACACGAGCGAGGTCACGTAAAGGACGGGTGTGAGCCAACCGAAGTCCATGGGCTGCGGTTGCCATGGCGCGAACCGGCCCATTCCCCCCATCCCGATGAGCGCGAATCGAAGCGTGACCGTATGCAGGATCGAGAGCACGAGCAAGCCATAAAGAGCTAGCCTCAGCAGGCCCAGCTCCAGGGATCCCGACCTCACGCCGGCAAGGCCCGTGGCCCCTCGCCCGATCTGGCCGCCCAGGTTTGACATCCTGCGAAATGTGGGGAAGTGGGAATTGTCCCGCGACATCGCCGATTCCTCGATTGCCGTTGCAGGTTCGTGCCCCGCGGATTAGCCTCCATCTCCACGAAATTGCCGCCCCCTGTCAATGCTCTCGCGAGCCAAAATGGCCACCGACCCGCCCCGCATGATCGCCGCCTACAAGCACGGATGGCCCCGATGGGCCGTCCACAACCTGATCATGCACAAGATGCGGACGGGCCTCTTCCGCGTGAGGGTGCAAGGCCTGGAACGCCTCCGCGAGGCGATCGACGCCGAGCCGGGCGGGACGCTCTTCCTTGCCAACCACTCCTGCTGGTGGGACCTCTTCCTCGTCCACGCGCTCAACGAGACGATCCCGGTCGACGGCTACGGGATGATGGAGCACTTCAACATGCTCCGCTTCGGCTTCTTCCGCCGGATCGGGGCCTTCTCCGTGGACCGGACCGACCCCGCCTCGGTCCGCGCGTCGCTGGATTATGCGGCGGGGCTCCTGAAAGGCCCGCGCTCCGGCGTGTGGATCTTCCCCCAGGGACGCATGATCGGCAACGACGTCCGCCCCCTTGGCTTCCAGCCCGGCTTGAGGGCCCTGGTCCGTCGCGCGGGGCGCGTCCGCGTGGTGGCCGCGGCCTTCCGGTTCGAATTCTGGCAGGATGAACGCCCCGAGGCCTTCGTCCGGTTCGGCGAGCCTCGCTGGGTCGATCGCGACGAGCTCTCCACGCTGGTGGCGACCTGGGAACACCGGCTCACCGCCGAGCTCGAAGCCCTCAAAACCGACGTGACCTCTCAGGACGAGTCGCGGTTCACCACCTTGCTCCAGGGCTCGGGCTCGATCAGCGACCGCTACGCCCGCGTGCGTGCCCGGGTCTTCGGGAAAACGCCCGGCGTGCCCGATTCATGACCCGCATGGCCTGGAGGGATGAACTCTGGCCCACGCTCGCGATCCTTGGCGTGGTCGGGCTCCGCCTGCTCCATGCCGATCAGCCGATCGTCGAGAATTACGTGGGGCGGCAGATCCCCACGGCCATGGTCGCCGCGAACCTCCTCCAGGGCTCGGGCTTCCTGAGGCCCAGCCTCTCGACCGAGCCCGCGCCCAACCTCTTCCTCGTCGAGCCGCCGATCTACGCGTGGACGGTCGCCGTGACCGAGCCCCTCGCGAGGGGACGGCTGGAGGCTCGCGGCCGGATCCTCTCGGCGCTTGCCACGGGTCTAGGCGCCTGGGGCCTCTACGGCCTGGTGATCCGCAGACAGGGAAGGGCGGTGGCGCTCCTGTCGGTCCTCGCCTTCGGCTCCTTCCCGGTCATGATCCGCTACGGACGGGCCTTCCAGCCCGATGCGCTCATGCTGGGCCTTGCGGTCGCCGGGATGCGGTTGCTGGACGATTTCGCGGTGTCGGGTCGCAAGCGTTCGGGGCTCGGGGCCTGGATCTGCGTGGCCACGGCCATGGCCTTGAAGATCATCTCCGTCTACCTGCTAGTGCCCATGGTCATCGGCATCCTCCGCCCTCCGCGACGCAGGATGGCCCTGGTGATGATCGCGAGCCTCGTCCCCGCCCTTGTGTGGTATCTCCACGCGGCGACCCTTCTGGACGAGGGATCCCGGGCATCCGCCGACAACGCGGGGCTCTGGGGGCGATCGCTCGGCCTGGCGCCTCTGCTCAGGCTCGATACGTGGACCACCTCGCTCTGGTATGTGGGTGTGAAGTCGTTCACCCCCCTCGGGTTCGTCCTGGCGAGCTGGGGACTTCTCGCCGCGCCGGGGCGTGATCGGTTGTGGATCGTGTGGCTGGGCTCGGTTCTCGCGGCCTTCGTCGTCCTTTCGGGCAAGATCCACCACGAGTATTACTGGATCGCGCTGGCGCCGGTCCTGGCCGTCGGCGTGGGGCTGGCGATCGTGTCGGTCCGGCCCAAGGTTCTGAGGATTGCGCTCATGATCGCGCTCGCCGCGATGGGGCTGTACCAGTCGCGTTCGACCTGGACCACGCCGAGGGAATGGGCCGCCTTGCCCTTCGCCGCGAGGGCCATTCGCGAGGTCATTTCCGATCCTTCCAGGTCGGTGCTGGTGGCTCGCGAGGCGGTCCTCTTCGCGAGCCGCAGGCCGGGCTTTCGGCTTGAGGTCGAGCCCTCGGCAAGGGCGAGGGCCGCGGGCGAGTTCGGCGCAATAATCGGCGAGGACCCGCTCGCCCTGGTGGAGTTCTACCGCTCCCGGGGTGCCCGATACGTGGCGGATCTTGTGTCCGAGGGGGACGAGCCCCGGCGGCGTCTCTTGCACGAGGCGATCCGCCGTCGCTACAACGTGAGGGTTGACCGCGATGGCGTCCTCATCGCCGAGTTGATCGAAAACACCTCGCGATGACGAGCGATTCATGCCGAGTCCTCCCCCGAAACCCGCCCCCCCCGTGAACCTGAACGACTTCTCGCTCTGGAAGACGCAGGGCCGGAAGATCAGCGTGCTCACGGCCTACGACTTCACCACGGCGAGGCTCCTCGACTCCGCGGGGGTCGATTGCCTGCTCGTGGGCGACACCCTGGCCATGGTCGTCCAGGGGCACGAAACGACCCTGCCCGTCACGCTCGACCAGATGATCTATCACACCGAGATGGTGGCCCGCGGGGCATCGCGGGCCTTCGTGGTCGGCGACATGCCGTTCCTCAGCTATCAGGTCTCGATCGAGGACGCCGTCCGCTCCGGAGGGCGTTTCCTCAAGGAAACCCGCTGCGGGGCGGTGAAGCTCGAAGGCGGCCGGAAGATGGCCCCCACCATCCGCGCGATGGTCGACGCGGGTATCCCCGTGATGGGGCACGTGGGGCTCAAGCCCCAGTCCGTCCGGGCCCTGGGGGGCTACAAGGTGCAGCGAGACGCCGAGGGGACGCTCGACGATGCCCTCGCCGTGGCCGAGGCCGGGGCCTTCTCGGTGGTCGTGGAATGCGTGCCGAGCGATGTCGGGGCGAAGATCTCCGCCGCGATCCCGATCCCCACCATCGGCATCGGCGCCGGGCCCGGTTGCGATGGGCAGGTCCTGGTCACGCCCGACATGCTCGGCCTCTTCGAGGGCTTTCAGCCCAAGTTCGTCCGACGCTACGCCAACCTATCCGCTTCTATCCGCCAGGCGGCCGCCGCTTACACCGCCGACGTAAAGAGTGGACAGTACCCGAACGATGCGGAAAGTTTCCGTTGATCGCCCGCCACATGGGCCCTTCCCCTTCTCGATGGAGCTTCCCGACATGGACATCCTCACGGCCGAGCAGCTCACCCGGAAGAAGTGCGTGCCCTGCGAGGGGGGAGTCCCCCGGCTCTCGCCCGAGGAAGCCGACGGCTTCTTGCAAAACGTGAACGGCTGGACGCTCACCCCCGACGGTCAGCGCATCCGCAAGGAGTGGCGCGTGAAGAATTTCCTGGCCGGGATGGAGTTTTTCCAGAATGTGGCCGAGGTCGCCGAGGCCGAGGGGCATCACCCCGACCTGCACCTCGTGGGCTATCGCAACGTGGCCATCGAGATCTGGACCCACGCCATCGGGGGCCTCTCCGAGAACGACTTCATCCTGGCCGCCAAGATCGACACGATTCCGGTCGCGGCGAAGCCCTGAACTTCGCTCGGGAGATCCCCGGAACGCGGGGCAAGGCATGTCGATTGCATCCTGAGACGGAGGTCCGCCGGAGTGGATTCCGGCCCAACCTCTCGGGACTTCCGCCCATGCGTATCGTTCAATGGCCCGTCGTTCTGCTCATCCTTGCAGCCTCGCCCGTGCCTGGCCGGGCCCAGCCGCAGGTCCCGTCTCAGAGGCCCGCCCCGCCGAATCGGCCCGACGATCGCTCGGATCGCCGGGTCGCGCGGCTCATGGATCGCCTGCGGGAGGAGATGTGGAGCTATCGTCAAGAACTGGAGTTCTTCCGACAGGCCCCCGAGTATCAGCAGCTCGTCGATCTCCGATATCAGCTACGCAATGAGGCCGTGGACCTGGCCGAGGCCCGGGAAATTGATCCCCAGGTCCAGAAACGCGTCCGCGCGATGGTCGAGACGGCCCGTAACCTCTATGTGCTCACGGGACACCTCGAGGACCGGACCGACCTCGGGCAGAAGGAGGAGGTGCGTCGTCTCGCTGACAAACTTCGCGAGCGCACCGTCGAGATCCGCATCCTGATCGGTCGCCTGCAAGAGATCCAACGCATGGACTTCGACGACCGGCCCGGCCCTCGCGGCGACCGGAGATAACCGATCCCAGGCCGACGAGGTTTCAGGCCCGGAATGGTCGCAGGCCTGTGGCACCCCTTCGTTGGAGGGCCTCAAGCCTGCGACCCTCGATTTCCCGAAGATAAGGACGCGACGGATCTTCAGCGAATCTGGAAGACCGAAATCGGCCAGGAGCTAGCGTCGCATCGAAGTTCAGCCCTGGGCGATCTCGAACCCCTTGCGAGGCTCCCGGCCGACCATGCCCTGGGCCTGCGAGTCGTCCACGATGCTCTCGTTTTCGGGGTTCCATCGGATCTCTCGCCCCAGCCGGGCCGCGATCCCGGCGAGGTGGCAGACGGTCAACGCGCGGTGGTGGCTGAACACGTCGGAGATCGGCTCGTACTTGCCGGCCACGGCCTCGAAGAAGTTCCTCGTGTGATTCACGAGGGGATGGTTCTTGTAGACCTTCTCCAGGGCCCCGTCGGGCAGGGGACGGGTCCTCATCTCGTCAACGGCCTTGCCGCTGAGCTGCCCTCGGCTCACGAAGAGCCAGCCCTCGGTCCCCTCGAAGCGGATCCCGTTGGGGGCGTCGTGGCGGATGTCGATCTCCTGGCCGTCGGCGTAAGTGGCCACGATCTGGAACTCGGTGGCGGTGTTGTAGCGCGACGTGTCGGTCGGCTGGCCGTCCTTGAAGGGGACGGGATGCTTCACGAATCGGGGGTTGACCGAGGTCGGGCCTGTCTCGGTTTTGTCCATGGCCCAGGCGGCGATGTCCACGTGGTGCGCGCCCCAGTCGGTGAGCTTCCCTCCCGAGTATTCGTACCACCATCGGAACTCGTAGTGGGACCTCGACCAGCTCTGCGTCTCGCCGTTGTCGCCCGCAAGGTAGCGGTAGGGGGCCTCGGCCACGGGGCCCTGCCAGAGGTTCCAGTCGAGCTCCTTCGGGGGCTCGACGATCGGAAGCTCGGGGCTGGTGGTGGCCCCGCCGATCCCGCAAATCGCCTTCTTGAGGGTCCCGATGCGACCGTCGCGGATCAGGGCGATCGCGGTGAGGAATTCCCGGTCGCTGCGCTGCTGGGTGCCGATCTGGACGATCCGCCCGGTGTCCTTGCACACGCGGGACATCTTCCGCCCTTCCTCGATCGTGAGGGTCATGGGCTTCTCGCAATACACATCCTTGCCGGCGAGCATGGCCTCGATCGCGATCTTGGCGTGCCAGTGGTCGGGGGTCGAGATGTGGACGATGGCGATGTCGTCGCGATCGAGGACCTTGCGGTAATCGGCCGCCTGGAGGGGTTCGTGGCCCGTCCACTCCTTCACGAGGGAGGCGGCCCGTCCCAGCCTCGCGGAGTCGGCGTCGCAGACCGCGGCATAATCGCCGAACGGGCGGAAGCTCGGGGCGGCCCCGTGAGGCCCGTTGATCCCGGTCGCCTTCTGGCACCAGCGGCTCCCCGTGCCGATCGCGGCGACCTTCGGGCGATCGTTGCCGCTGCGGAAGCCCAGGGCTCGCGCACTTCGGCGCGCGAGCACGGAGGCCCCGGCCCATGCCAGCCAGGTCCTGAACACCTGGCGACGATTCACGGTGCTTCCGGTCATGGAGGTAGTCCGCTCGATGTCTTTGGAGGGTGAGCCAATCCATGGACGTTACCCCGCCGTGCCGCTCGCTTCAACACGTGACCCGTCGCACCAGCGTGCTTGGTGCTTGAACGAGGGCTCTGCAGGAGGACCGCGTTCGGGATCGGTACCGGGTGCAATCAGCCAAGCCATCCCCACTCGAAGATGCGATTCCCCCCGCGCCGGAAGTTCGCCCGATCCGTTGACACCGGGGGTTCAGCGTGCCACGATCCCTTCGGAGGCGCCCTCGTCATGCCTGACTCACGCCGATCGCGGAATCCGACGCGTCGAGCCTTCCTGATCGCCGGCGGGATCGGGGCGGCCGGGCTGGCTCATGCCGGTGGTTCGCCAGCGGCTCCCGGCAAGGCCCGCTCGACGATCCTGATCTGGCTCTCGGGCGGGGCGTCGCACATCGACACCTGGGACATGAAGCCCGATGCCCCGGCCGAATACCGGGGACAGTTCCGGCCGAAACCGACCTCCGCCCCCGGCATCCAACTTTGCGAACACCTGCCGATGTTGGCGAAACAGGCCCACCACCTGGCCATCGTCCGCTCGCTCGGCGATCATCGTCGCGGCACCGGCGACCACCACGCCGGCTACTACTACAACCTCACAGGCCACGCTCCCGACCGCACCTTCCACCAGCTGCTCAACGCCCGCACGCCGTACCCCACCGACTGGCCCTCGATGGCGTCCGTGGTCG
>JANOBY010000621.1:0-20018 GCA_031411935.1 Planctomycetales bacterium
GCTGCCGGGGGTACTAACCCCGCCCCCCCCGCTTTAATCCCGAACCGGTTCAAGCCGGGCGCCGGCGAGTCCTCTCGCCGCGCCGGCGACGACTTTTCACCACATCAGTCATCGTGTCGCCTGTCGGCCTTGAAGGCGATCGCTCGCCTCACGGCCGGCGGGATCGGTGCGTCCTTGCCCATGATCGACTTCCAGAGGATCTCATTGAGCTCGAAGTCATCGATCTTGTCGTACTCCGTGAAGTCCATTTTGCTGGAACGATCGGCCCCGTAGGCGAGGGGGGTATTCTTGGCCTGAAGGTCGATCCTTGCGGGTTCGTGGACATAGGGGGTGAGGACGGCTTCCTCATTGAAGCTGCCGAACATCGGATTGGCTGCGGCGTCGTACTGGCTGAGGGGCTTGAGCCCGAGGATCAACTCCATCGTACGGATCATGCTCACACCGCCGTACTGTGTGCTGTCGAGATGTCCGCGGCGAGCATAGGGGCTGATCACCAATCCCACCGTGCGGTGGGCATCCACATGGTCAGGGCCGTTTTGCGCATCGTCTTCGATGACGAAGATGGCCAGTTCCGGCCAGAACCTCGACTTGCTCAGGGCTTCAACCATTCGTCCGAGCGCCAGGTCGTTGCTGGCCACGCAGGCCTGGGGGGTGAATGTCCCGGGTCGGGTTCCGGTAGTATGGTCCTCGCCGAGGCTCATCACGCTGAACCGAGGCAGGTCACCATTCTTCTCGAAATCACGGAGTTCGCGCAGGAAGGTCTCCACGCGATCCGTGTCGCGAACGGGTGTTCCATCGGGCTTGGGGAGGCCCCACTGACTGCAAAAGTGGCCGACGAGCCCAGGAACTGAGCCTTCCATGCGGAACGAGCCGTCGGGTTCGCTCACTCGACGCCCATACTCGCCGTAAGAGCGATAAGAGAGTCCAGCGGCATTGCACGCGTCCCAGAGATAGCCCGAGGGAGGGCGGGCCAGGTCGCCATCGTCATCATCTCGGATATTCACTCGCCCGGAATAGCCCAGAGCCCAGTTGCGGGCGATGTAATCCGTGTTGTACGCAGCTGTCGACCAGGGGTGCCCGTCGGCGGACACATGACCGTTGCAGTAAAGGTTGTCGAGGAGGACGAACTCCTCGGCCAGCTTGTGATGGTTGGGAGTGACCTGCCGAGGGAACATGCAAAGCGAGGGATCCCCGTTGCCCTTGTCCATGTCACCGAAAACCTGGTCGTAAGTCCGGTTCTCCTTAATGATATACATGACGTACTTGATCGGCGATGGGTCGCCCACGCGGGTCGGGATGGCCGTTTTTCGCGGACTCGGGGCGTCGGTGAGCTGCTTGTCCGAATAGGGGCAATTTTTGTAGACGGTCTCCGTGTAGGCGGCAAGTTCCTTGTCGTCGGGCACCGCGACAATCGAAAGAGCGCCTGACAGGGTGGTCCCGATGTAGGGGAACGGGCGGCCCTTGTTCGCCGCAGCGTTGTCGGTGCTCGTCTTGCTGATCGGGTTGGCTCTGGTCTGGTTCCCCTTGCCGACCCCTACTAGCAAGGTTTTGCCGTCTGGCGTGACCGCGACGGAGGTGGGATACCAGCCCGTCGGGATGAATCCCTTGACCTGGCTTCGCTTCGCAAACTCAACATCGATCACGGCAACGCAGTTATTATCGGCGTTGGCCACGTAGAGCGTTTTTCCATCAGGGGATAACGCGAGTGCGTCCGGGGTTGAACCTTCCGGGGCACGAGGGAAGAGACTCGTGACGACGGATTCGATGGCTTCATTTGTGGCCGGATCGGTCACCGATACGCTGTTGCTGGAGGCACATGCAACGAAGACCCGGCCATCCTTCGGGTGGATAGCGATCTGGTTGGGGTGTTCTCCGACCGTCACGCGAGCACGCGTCTCGAGGGTCGTCGGTTCGAGTTCCAGAACGCACTTGTCCGCCCAGTCGGAGACGTAGAGCTTCGAGCCGTCGGCGTTCAAGATCACATCGTAAGGTTTCTGGGCGACCTTCCGTGTGATGGCCTCCTGGCCAGGTTCCGCGCTCTGTCTGGAAAGCGTGCCGGCCTCGATGTCGAGCGTGTAAAGAGACTTGTCCGTAGGATGGACCGCAAGGCCGGAGATGAAATGCCCCTTGGTTCTGGCAGCGGCGTCCTTTCCGACGGGCTCGGGGTCCCCCTCTCTGGCGAGGTTCTTTCCGTCGTCATTGATCTTGTGGACTAGCGCCGCTCCGCCTCCTGACCAGTACAGGCCTTTCCCATCCGGCATGGGCGCGAGACCGTACCAGCTCTGCCGGACGACTTGCCTGGAGACGATCCCCCCAGTTTCCAGGTCGATCCGGCTCAACTCATGGGCGTTGAAGCCGCTGGTGGCCACGACCGCCGTCTTGCTGTCGGCCGAGGGTAAGATATTCAGAGGGAGGTCGGTCAGGACGACCTGCTTGCCCGCCGGGCTGATTGTCCAGCCGTTAGGAAGCAGGAAGCCCCTTTCGTTCGGACCGGGAAAGACCGGTCTCGTGTCCTGAGCCGAAGCCACAATGAGTAGCGACAGCGAGACAAGTACGGGAACCACGACGCG
The DNA here is from genome assembly GCA_031411935.1 of Planctomycetales bacterium. GTDB lineage: Bacteria > Planctomycetota > Planctomycetia > Isosphaerales > Isosphaeraceae > JAQGHR01. The sequence goes on from JANOBY010000621.1 coordinate 2,571, forward strand.
AAACACGATAGGCTCTCCTCTTCGTTCAAGGGGCCGAGGCTCGGTCCAATGTGCCCAATGCGGCCCGATAGTGACAACTCGCCACGGGGAAAGCTAATGAGCTTTTGGAGTAGAGATGACAAAGCCTCGACCTGGAACGCACCTGCGGCTGTGCTCTCCCTGCTCATCCTGGCATCCCCCATGGCCCAGGCCCAGACATTGCGGTTCGAGGATGTCGCGCGAAAGGCGGGCGTGGACGTGACCTTCCATACGGGATCGCGCGGCAAGCATGACCTACCGGAGATCATGGGCGGTGGGGTGGCCCTTCTGGATGTGGACGGGGACGGCTGGCTTGACCTCTACTTCCCGAATGGCGGTCCAATCGCGGGTGATGCTGTCACGGGGGACCCGCCAAGTCGTCTTTTTCGCAATCTAGGGAATGGCCGATTCCAAGAAATCACGGCGACCGCGAACGCCCAGGGGCCTTCTTACGCGATGGGTTGTGCCGTTGGGGACTACGATCAGGACGGACGTCCTGACCTGTTCGTGACCGGCTGGCGTGAGCAAAAACTCTATCGCAACCTGGGCGACGGGAGGTTCGCTGACATGACGGGCCCGGCGCGCCTCGTGAGCCCATTCTGGAGCACCTCGGCCGCGTTCGGGGACCTCGACGGCGATGGAGACGAAGACCTCTACGTCGCCAATTACCTGCGTTACGACCCGTTGAAGGCTCCTTATTGTGCGGCGCCCGACGGGCGCCGGGACTTCTGCGGCCCCGAGGAGTTCGAACCCGAGCCCGACCGCCTCTATCGCAACAATGGAGACGGGACATTCGCCGATGTCACGCAGGCGGCGGGGATTCTCGACCCTGATGGTCGAGGACTCGGCGTACTCGTCGCGGATCTGGTCGGTGACTCCCGCCTCGACATTTACGTGGCGAATGACGGGACCCCCTGCCGTCTCTATGAAAATCGAGGCGGACTGTCCTTCTCTGAGGTCGGTACCGCGGCCGGGGTGGCGTTGGACGGTGAGGGCCGCTCGCTCGCGGGTATGGGCGTGGCCGCGGGTGATTCCGACGGAGATGGTCGGATCGACCTGGCCGTGACAAACTTTCTGGGCCGGTCTACCCTGCTCTTCCAGAATCGCGGCCGAGGGGTGTTCACGGAGGAATCACGAAGTACCGGCTTTGCGGCGAGGACGCGATCGGTCCTGGGCTTCGGCGTGGCCCTGGAGGATTTCGATGGCGACGGAGATCTCGACCTCCTCCAGGCCAATGGTCATGTGCTCGACAGACAAAGGCTAGGGCACGATTTCGCGATGAGGCCGACCTTGCTACGCAACGATCGAGGTCAATTCACCGAGGCCTCCAGGGACGCCGGTGCGTTCTTCAACCGTCGAATGATCGCGCGAGGACTTGCGGTAGGCGACCTGGACCGGGACGGGCGGCCTGACGCGGTGATCGTCCCCCTCGATGGTCCGGTGGCAGTCCTGAAGAATACATCGACGGGCGGGCATCCCACTCGGCTGAACCTGATCAGCACGCGATCGACGGTTGGCGCCGTCGTAAAGGCAAACGTGGGAGGACGCGTTCGGGTGCTTCCGGTGACGGGTGGAGGAAGCTATCTCTCGGCATCGGAACAGAAGTTGCGGGTGGGGCTGGGCGAGGCCAGGCTGGAGGGCGTGGAGGTCTTGTGGCCCTCAGGCCGAAGGGAATCGTTTTCGGCCTCGGGACGCCCCGCAGAGGTCCGGATCGAGGAGGGCCGAGGGATCGACCTCGGCGGGTCGGGGCAGTCCGCCCGATAAATGCGCTAAAGAACCGAGGAGGCAAGCTTGGAAGGTCTTGCGGTACGGCTCGTGTGTTAGAATACTATTGGACCCGACCCTGTGCGACGTTCTTGAGAGTCAGGAGAGCGCCTCTGATGGCGACCGAAAAAGCACTCTGCATGGCCGCCATGATCATCGCCGGCTTGCTCACCCTGGTTTTCCTGCTGGATGCCGCGATCCAGATCCCCTTCGGCCGTGCCAGCCTGGTGTTCGACATTCTCGTCATTATTGGTGGCGCCTTCATCATCTGGCAGGGCGTCGAAACCTACAAGGAGTTCCGCTAGTTAGACCCTTGTTGATCTCTTATGACGCTCCAGGACCCGGACCAGCCCTTCCCAGGTGGTTGTCTCCGCCTCGGCTTCGACTTTCCATCCCAGACGATTGGCGGCCGCGGTGGTGAGTGGGCTGAGCGAGGCGAGCTTAACGGTTTCCCCGACCCTGGCCCTCGCCCTCGCGGATAGAAGTTCAAAGAGCCGCTCGACGATTGCCGAACTGGTGATGGTGATCCAGTCGATGGTTCCGCTCGCGATCCGATCGTCGAGCCCCGGAGGCAGGCAGGGAGAATCGACGTTGCGATAGACCGTCACATGTTCGACGGACGCGACCTTGCGAAACTCCTCGTCGAGTAAGACACGCCCCCGATCGGCGCGTGCAAGAAGAACGGACTTGCCACGCACCTGGTTGAGAAGCTCCTCGGCGAGTCCTTCGGATCGCGAGAGCTTGGGGACGAGGTCGGCCCTGAGTCCGAAGGGGGCCAGGGCATCGGCCGTCCTGGGCCCGATGGCGGCAATCCGGCATCGCCCAAAGGCCCGTGCGTCGCGTCCTCCCGCGAACACCCTTTTGAGCAAGTGGTTCACACCATTGGCCGAAGTGAAAACGACCCAATCCAGGTGCGGGAGGCGAGCGATCGCCCCGTCGATTTCGCTGAAGCTCTCTACGGGGAGGATCTGAACCGTCGGCGCGAGAAGGACTTCGGCACCCAGGGCTTCGAGCGACGAGATCGACGCGCCCCCCTCTTCCGCCGGACGGGTCACGACCACGGATTGACCGAAGAGCGGACGGTTTTCGAACCAGGACAAGGATTCACGTCGCGAAACCACCTGTCCCACCACAAGAAGTGCAGGAGCCGCGACCGCGGCGTCCGACGAGAGGCCCGGCAGAGATGCGAGTGTCCCGACCACGGTCCTCTGTGAATTCAACGTGCCATTCTGGATCACACACGCCTCGGTCGAAGACTCACGCCCCCCCTGGATCAACGCCTCGCAGATTGAGGCCAGGCGGCCAACGCCCATGTAGGCCACAAGCGTACCGGGTAAAGCCGCAAGCGCACGCCAGTCGACTCTCGAGGGTTGAGTGCCGGGCTCCTCGTGGCCCGTCACGAAGGTCACGGCCGACGCGAACCCACGATGCGTGACGGGAATCCCCGCGTAGGAGGTAACCCCAACGCCCGCGGTCACTCCAGGGACCACGCGGAACGGGATACCCGCGTTGACAAGGTGCTCCGCCTCCTCGGCGCCTCGCCCGAAAACGTAAGGATCTCCCCCCTTGAGCCTCACCACCCGCCGACCATCCCTGGCAATCTCGACAAGCAGGGCGTTGATCTGGTCCTGCTTCAGCGCACACTTGCCTCGCGATTTGCCCGCGAAGATCAATTCCGCATCCGGGGGAGCGAGGTCGAGGAGACGGGGATGGACCAGATGGTCGTAGACGACGACCTGGGCGAGCCCGAGCGCCGCCATACCCTTGCGAGTGATGAGGTCCGGGTCGCCGGGACCGGCCCCGACGAGATCCACGAAGCCCGTCTCGGCATCAAGTTGGGAGTCGAGGCCATCCATGGCTTCCATCTCACCGCCGCCGTCCCGAACCATCGAATCCGCTCTTTCCAGGCTCGAATCAAGCTCCGGTCGACATCCGAGGCACATTATTACGCACGAGCAGGATGCCCAGTTCGTAAAGTGCGGCCATCGGCAGGGCGAGCAACATGAGCGTGAACGGGTCGCCCGTGGGTGTGATCACCGCGGCGATCACGACAATAATCAGGATGGCGAATCGCCTCTTCTCGCGATACACCTGGGCCGAGAAGATCCCGATTCGCTCCAGGAGCATCATGACAAGGGGGGTCTGGAAGCACACGCCGAAGACAAGCGGGAGGATCGTGGCGAAGCTGATCCACTCGCTGATCCGCAGGGTGGGCTCGATGCCCAGCCACACATTGAATTCCAGAAGGAATTGCAGGGTGTAGGGCAGGACCCAGAAGAAGCAGAGGAACACCCCTCCCAGGAACAAGCCCAGCGAGAATGGCACGAACTTCTTCACATAATGGCGTTCGTGACGATAGAGGCCGGCGCCGATGAATGCCCAGATCTGATAGAAGACCCAGGGGCTTGCGATCACCAGGCCTGTGACCATGCACACCCCGAAATAGATCATGAAGGTTTCCAGGGGCGCGAGCGAGATCAGGGCGCTCTTGGGCTCGGCCGAGCGTGCCACACTCTCGATCATGTCGGACTCGGCCATGATCATGGGCAGGGAGACCCGAGTGCCCTTGAGTTCCGCGATCGGTTCCTTGAGGTCCGGGAAGAATTTGCGAACAGCCTTCACGAAGGACTCACCGTCAACTTCAAAATTGAGCGGCTTGGTCTTCTGCTCGATCGCATCGGCGGCCTCGGCTCGTTTCTGGGCCCGTTCGGCGTAGAACTTCTCGAGCGCATCCTGGGCCGGCTCCTGCATCTGTGCCATGACCCACCGGCCGAGGTTCACGGGCGGGAATTTGTATCGCTCGGTCCCGATGGGCGGGATGAATGCGACCATGACCCCGACAAATAGCCCAAGCAGAGCTAGGATCAGGTGGGTGCGCAGCTCTTCGATGTGGTCACCGAAGCTCATCGCTCGCATCTGTTTCTCTTCGGCGAAGAGATCTTGTTCCGTTGGTGGCATGAGTTCGCTCCACCCTCATTGCAGGGGATGGCACAGGCCGGGGCGGGCAAGGTGTTGGGAGGAGACGCGAGACGCACGACCCGTCCCAAGGTCGCGGACCCTACGAAGCGGCACCTCCGGCGGGCCTCGCGGGGACGGCCCAGCTCCGGAGGGAGCGTTCCTGAGGCTCAAGATTAACGCGCGGGGGCTTCCCCTGGCCAGAGCGCCCCGCCCCATAAACCGGCCTGCCAGGCTGGACAACCTCGCAATTGGCCGTTACAAGTCAGGTCATCAATCCAAAACGAGACGCCCATGCACGACCCCATCCGCGCCCACGATCAGGCCACCGTGCTCGAGGAGCCTCTCCCCATGGAGCGCCTCTACCCCCTCACTTTCCGTCCGATCGTGAAGAGGTTGATCTGGGGGGGACGTCGGCTCGCCGACCTGCTCGACAAGCCTGTCGGTGACTCCCGCGATTATGCCGAGAGCTGGGAGATCTCCGACCATCGCGACGACGTCTCTATCGTGGCGAACGGCGTGCTGGAAGGCCAGTCGCTTCGCGAACTCATCGCCGAGCGCGGTGAGGAGTTGCTGGGTGAGGCGCGATCGCAGTTCCCCCTGCTGGTCAAGTTCCTCGACGCGAACCAGGTTCTCTCGGTCCAGGTCCATCCCGACGACGAGCTGGGCAAACGACTGGTGAACGACAACGGCAAGACCGAGGCCTGGATCATCCTCCACGCCGACCCCGGAAGCCTCATCTACGCGGGGCTGAAGAGCGGTGTCACGCGCGATGAGTTCGCCACCGCCATGGAATTGGGCGAGGTCGAGCCCCTGCTCCATCGCTTCGAGCCCCAGGCCGGGGATGCGCTGCTCATCCCCGCCGGGACCGTGCACGCGATCGGCGCGGGCATCGTGCTCGCCGAGATCCAGCAGATGTCAGACGCCACGTTTCGCGTCCACGACTGGGGGCGAGTCGGCCACGACGGGAGGCCCCGGATGCTCCATCCCGAGGAGTCGCTCCTTTCCACCGACTTCGACCGCGGGCCCATCTACCCCCATCGCGCGGGCCCGGGCAACCAACCCTGGAATCGCCCCGAGCCACTCGTCGAGTCGGACTTCTTTGCCATCGACCGGCTGAATCTCGATCGTCCCTTCTCGATCCGTCCCGAGGGGCGATTCCGGATCTTGATCGGCCTGGAAGGCGATTGCGGGATTGAGTGCGGCGATCATCGCGACGTGATCGTGAAGGGGAGGACCTTCCTCGTGCCGGCCTCCTGCGAGGAGATCCGACTCATCCCCGAGCCCTCGGCGACGCTCCTGTCGTGCGTCACTCCTTGATCCTTTTCGGCCAAGACCCGCCAGGAAGGCCCCATCCGTGGAAGTCCCGTCGAGCGAATTCCGACCCGTCTCCCTCGAACGACGCTTCCCGATCTTGCGACTCCTGCGGAGCGTGGGGATCGCCCTTGAGGCGCGTAAGCTGATCCTGGCGGCGCTGGGAATGATCGTTTCGTGGGCGGGGTTGTACGCGATTGACGGCGCGTTCGGCCCTGGACAGTCCGCGTCCGCACGCTGGATGCCGCTCGACATCTGGGGATCGGGGCCGGCTTCCGCTTTCGAGCCGGGCACGATCCTGAGGTTGGTCTCCGAGCCCTTTCGCGTGGTGGTCGATCCCTTCCTCCAGATCTTCTCGATCGACCTGGGAATGAAGGCCTGGATCCGCGCGATCGTGACGGCCCTCTGGGCGATAGTCGTTTGGGGCATCCTTGGAGGGGCGATCTCGCGAATCGCGGCGGTCCAGCAGGCCACCGGGGCGAGGATCGGGATCGCCACGGCCCTTCGCTTCGCGCTCCGGCGTGGCGTGGCGCTGATCGGGGCCCCGCTCTGCCCGATGATCGGCGTAGGCCTGTTCGCGGCCGTTTGTGCCTTGATCGGCCTGCTCTATTCGATTCCCGGTGATGTCGGGGCCGCGATCGCCGGCGTGCTGGCGTTTCTCCCGTTGCTCTCCGGGCTCGTCATGACGCTCATGCTGGTGGGACTGGCGGTCGGCTGGCCGCTCATGATCGCGACCGTGGCCGTCGAGGGGGAAGATGCCTTCGACAGCCTCAGCCGGTCGTACAGCTACGTCTTTCAGCGGCCTGGCGCTCTCGCTCTTTACGGTGCGGTGAGCCTGGTGCTTGGCGTGGTCTCGATCGCGATCGTCAGTGTGTTCGTCGGCCTGATCGTGCACATGGCCCAATGGGGGCTGGATTTTGGCGGGCCTTCGGGGCGGATCGAGGCACTTTATGCGGGGCGAGGGGCTACAGGCGCCGACCTTGCAACCAGCGTCCACGGCCTCTGGCTCTTCCTCGTCCGACTCCTTGCCCACGGGTCAGTCTACAGCTTCTTCTTCACGGCTTCCACGATGATCTACCTGCTCCTCCGTCAGGACGTCGATGGCGCGAGTCACGAGGACATCGGCGGCCTCTCACCGGAGGTTGAACTCTTCGCTCCTGAGCCTGAGGCCCCGTCTTCAACCAGGGCGTGACTCGCTCTCGTCCACGACTTTCACGTTGAGTTTGAGGACCTGGAGGAACCGGTCGAAGCTCTCGGCCGTGATCGTCTCGGGGACTCTCATGCGGATTGCCTTGCCCTGGTCCTCGCCCCAGAGCCGCAGGTCGATCCGCACGTCGCCGGATTGACGATCGGCCTTCTCGGGCTTCGCATTGGTCCGAAGCGAGGGCGTGGGCACGCTTGCCGGGGCGGCCGGTTCGGTCTCCTGTCCCCTGGTCCGGAACACACCATCATCGCCCAGCGCTCCGGCGAATCGGGCGGATTCCAGGAACATCTCGGCTGCCTGAAGCTTTGCCGTGGCGATGATCTGGTGCTGGTGATAGAGCACATTGGCGAGGATCGACGCCTCGGGCACCTTCTTGTCCGCAAGCCGGTTGGCGAGCTCGGAATACAGCGGAGACTCCAGCAGGGCCTTGCGGTAAAGTCCGGGCAGTTCGAGAACGTCCACCGGATGGAGGATCGACCGCGCCAGGGGCGTGATCGCGTATCCTTCGTCCTTGATCGCGACCAGTCCGAACTGGCGGGCTGCGCTCAGGCGGGCGGAGAACGCGTTCGTCTTCACGTTGGAATAGCCGAGCGAAGTGGCGATTTCGGCGGCGGGAAGGCCGTCGAGCCCCTTCTCTTCCAGGAACCGGGCGAGCTCGATCGACTCGGCCAGCGATCGACCGGGGTAGCGGTTGCTTCGCTCACGCTTGCGAGTCGCGCCGTTGTCTTCTTGAACCATGAGGAGTCGAGCCGCTACGGTCCCTGGAAACGATCGCCATCAGTAATCGATTATACCGGATCGTTTGCGAGGAAGTTCCGCATGGGCCTCGCGATTTGTGAGGAATTCTCAAGGCTCCGGAGTCGAACCGGGGGCAAACCAAGGTTTTCGTGGAAGGCGGCGAACAAACCTGGCAAGGTCGGCTCATCATCGGCCCTCAACTGGGCGTCTCGGTGGCAAGCACCGGGGTCAGTCCCGTGACGGCATCACCTTCTTGACTCTCTGCGAGGACGCGAGGTGCACCCACGTCATCACCTCCACTCCGAACGAATTCTGGGCCCAAGATCACTGGCCACGAATTCTGCCCTGCGTCTGGGGCCCCGATATTGGCTTCGTTTTGGCTTCGTTTTGGGTTCGTTTTCCCCTCGGCGAGCAACAATCTTGCCCCTCGTTTGACACTTCGTTTTCACCCAAGTCTTTTCCTGATAAGTACCTCGGCACAATACGATCTTGCGACCGTGACGACTAAATTGGGTTCGTTATGCAAAATCACATTTCTGTGCAGGACCGCCTTCCTGATCGTTTGGCCTGGTCCGTTCGAGGATCCTGATTGTCAAGGAGCAGGTTGGTGCCGGGAGGCTCCCTACCCCTCTATTATCGTGTCGACCCTCGCCCCCGATCGTCGGAGAGTGTCGCAGAAGTCTTCACCTGGCCTGACCGGACCACCCGATGTGCTCCAACCGTCGAGAGCTGATTCTCGGTCCTCTCACGGTCTCCCAAAATCCTCAAGGAGATTCGCCACTCTGCAAGCTTGGAATGTAACCGAAGAATCCCTTTTCAAGCACACAACGGTTCGTGCAGGAGAAGCTCAATCTTCCCCTGCACGAACCGTGTCGCGAAATCTCGACTCCGCTCTCAAAGCTCAGGGCTTCGCCGCCGGGGGCTTCTCCTTGAGCGTCTCGAGATACGAGACGAGGTCGGCGAAGTCGTCCTGCGAGAGGCCCTCGGCCAGTCCGTTGGGCATGAGCGACACGTCGCTGACCTTTTTCTCCTCGATGTCGGCCTTGGGGATCCGGATGCGCTTGGCCTCGGCGTCCTGGATCTCCAGAGCCTCGTCGTCGTCGCTCTTCACGATCCCGGTGAGGATCCGCCCGTCGTTCAGGCTCACGATCACGGGTTCATATCCCGAGAAGATCTTGGCCGACGGGTAGAGGATGGACTGGATGACCTCGACCTTGGGGTACCGCACGCCGATGTCGGAGAGGTCGGGGCCGACCTGCCCCCCCTCGCCGCCGACCACGTGGCACTTGATGCAGGCCAGCCCCTTCAGGTCGGCGAAGAGCGAACGCCCCTTCTCGGCCGAGCCCGGGTGTTTGATCGCGTAATCCCGGTACTGGTCGGGGTTGAACGCCCCTGCGGCGGGCGCTTTCAAGAAGGCGTACTCGCTCGGAGAGGAGAGGGCGACGGAGAACTGCCAGGGGCCCCCGCGATTTCCGCACTTGATCAGCAGCGAGTTGTCGCCTTCCTTGAGATCGATCTCGAACCGCGAGGCCTCGGGATCCCAGCCGCGGCGATCGCCGAAGTTGTAGACCTCCTGGCCGTTGACCCACACGGTCAGCGTGTCGTCGGACCCGGCGAGGACCTGGGCCTTTCGCGCGGTCTTGGACGGGATCACGGCCTGGGCGAAGGCGGCCATGTCGTCGGGCGTTCCGGGGTAAACCTCGTTGAGATCAACCTGCCCCTTCGCGTCGTTGGCCTGCCTCGCGGACCACGCCAGGGCCTTACCGTCCGGGGCGTGGACGCTCGCGGAGAGGTCGATCGCCGATCCCGGGGCGAACGGCGACCTGGCGTCGATCGGCAGAGGTCCCACGACCTGCCAGGCAACAATCGGGCTGGCCGACGTGTAGATCCTGGTCAACTCGGGGATCGCCGACGGCGAGAGCTCGTGACGCTCGGCGAGTCGTTCGAGCAGGGGGATGGCCTGGTCGCGGATCGCAAGCACGGCCGAGGAGCTAACCCTACGCATGTCGCCGTTGCGCTCGGTCAGGCCTTGCAGATAAATTTGCAGGGCCCGGACGTCGGGCATGGTGGCAAGGGCTTTCCTTGCCTCGAAGCGGGATTGCGGATCATCGGCAAGGCGCAGAAGCTCGCCGAAGCTCTCGCGATCCTTGAGCAGTCCTGCCGCCTCGATCGCGGCCATACGCACGTCGGGGTCGGCATCGGCAAGGAGCGGCCTCAACTTCGGGCCGACCTCGGCGGCCGAACCCAGGCCGGCCGAGGCCCGAAGGGCCGCGGCCCGGACTCGGGCGTCGGCGCTGGAGAGCTTCGCGGCGACCCCGGGCAGGGCCGACTTCACGCCGAATTTGCCGAGCGCCGCGAGGATGCGAGGCTGGCGGTCCACCGGCAGCGAATCCTGGGCGAGCAAGGCGACGAGGGCCTCCGCTCCCGCCTCGGTTCCGATCTGCTCGACGGCCCCGAGCACGGCGTCGCGGATCGCCTCGGGCGTTTTCGCATCCTTCAGGGTGGCCGTGAGGGTCGAGAGAGCCTCCTTATCCTTCAAGGCCCCCAGCGTTGCCGCGATCTTCGCACCAACGGCCTCGTTGGGCTCGGACGCGAATCGCTCACGGAGGATGGGCAGAGCGGACTCGTCCTTCATCGATTCGACCGCCGAGAGCGCCGCCAGGCGGACCGCGGACTCTCGGTCGGAGAGCCCAAGGTGGACGGTCTCGACGATCGCGGGCGTGGCCTCCCAGGCGACTTCCTTGATCGGCGGCTTGCCCGCGGCGGGCTGGGTGCCCCACCACTTGCCGTCCCACGGTTTGGCCTTGCGGTGCACGTCGGCGAGGTAGCCCAGGGCACTCACTCGCTCATCCACCGGGGTCTCGGGGTTCATTTCGTGCATGATCAGGGCCCCCACGGCGGCCATGTCGTACGACTCGTCCATGGCCGAGAGGACCTGCAAGCGAACCTTCGCGTCGGCCGCCTTCAGGCCGAGCTGAGCCACGGTTAACCAGTCCTCGATCCGCCTCAGGGCTTGCTTCGCCGAATAGGCCACGTATGGCTCGGGATCGACGAGGACCGGCAGGAGGGCCGCGACCGCCGCGGGGCTCCCGATGCGCCCCAGGGCGATCAGGGCCTGGAGCTTGACCGTTCCCTCGGCGTCGGAGAGGAGAGGCTTGAGCGGCTCGATCGCGAGCGGGATCCGCCTCAGCCCCATTGCGCGAGCCGCCTGGGCGCGGAGGTCGGGCACCGAAGATTTGAGCTGTTCGAGGATGGGGAGGGTTGCCGCGGGCGAGCCCCCTGCCAGGCCGTCGAGCGTCCAGATCAGGTGTCTTCGAGCGATCGGGCTCCGCGCGTCGTCAGCCAGGGCCTGGGTCACCGGGCCGACCGCGTCGGCCCCCTTCTTGATCAGGGCATCTTGCGCCCTCATGCGTTCGGTGAACGCGGGATGGTCGAGCTGCCTGATCTGGTCGGCCAAGGAATCGGCGTCGGATCCTCGCGGGCGGGTGGACGCATCGGACCTGGACGAGATCGCCCACACACGCCCCACCTTCTCGGTCTTCGAGCCCCACCCGCCCATGCCCCAGTCGGCCACGAACATGGTCTTGCCGTCGTAGGACATGGCCAGGTCGATCGGGCGGAAGTTCGACACGCCGTCGGGCACGGCGAAGTCGATCGCCTCGGCCACCTCGAAAGTCGAGCCCCTGGGCTTGAACCGGAAGGCATGCACCTTGCCCTTGCCCCACTCGGCCCAGAACCCCACGCCACGATAGGCCTCGGGCCAGGCGTCATCCTTGTAGAGGACCGCGCCGCAGGGGGACCCCCCGCCGTACTCGGCCATCCGGTTCAGGAATCGATCCTTGCGCTTGTGGTAGTCATAGGCGTAACCGTAATACCCGCCGTCGATGTGGTGGGTCACGCGGGTCCACCAGCCCAGGCCGTCGTCGGTGTTGTCGTAGGTGAACACGTTGTCGCGGTCGTCGAGGTTGACTTCCAGGTGGTTGCGCGTGCCGGTGGAGACGACCTCGATCTCGGTCCCGTCGGGTCGGCAGCGGACGGAGCCTCCGCCCTTGATCTGGATCGTCCGGCCGTCGGGCCCGGTGGCCTTGGGGATGCCCTTGTCGCCGACCGAGATGTAGAGCCAACCGTCCATCCCGAACTGGATCCCGCTGACGATGTGGTCGTTCAGCCCCTGGTTGTTCGTGGGGCCCAGATCCTTGAAAAGGTCGGTCTTCTTATCGCCCTTGCCGTCGCCGTTTTCGTCCTTCACGATCGTGAGGAAGGGCATGTGGCTCACGTAGAGCGCGTTGTCGTGCCAGGCCATTCCCTGCACCGCACGGAGGCCCTCGGCGAACACGACGGGGTCCTGCCCCTCGCGGAAGAGGAGGATCCGGCCGTTGGAGGACTCGTAGGGGCCGGTCTGGTCCATCGGGTCCTCGGCCACGAACAGCATCCCCCCGGGCCCGGTCGCGACCTGGCACGGATACTGGACGGCGGGCACGGTGGCCACAAGACGAACCTCGAAGCCTTCGGGCACTTTCGGCTTGTCGCCGGCGAGGGCGAGCGGGGCCAGGGCAATCCACGCGAGAGTGAACAGGATCGGCCGAAACCGCCGAGGAGCGATCTTCATCGGGAAACTCCGGAACGGGATAGTCTTTTGCGATCGACCAGGGCGGGCGGGAGATCAGGGTCTTTCGATCATAGCGGACGATTCAACAGAGATTCAACGGGGTGTCAGCTCGCGAACGGCCCGCTCGCTCGCCTCTTCGAGCCGGATCGTCCGAGGAGCGACCAGCCCCGCGATCGTCTTCAGGTCGAACCACTCGAGCAGCCCGAATGCGAACAGCTCGGGATGCGTGGAGTAGGGCTGCTGCGTCTCGATCAACTCCTTGAGGCTTCCCAGGGGCCTGCGGAGGACCAGGGCCGCAATGGCCTTATCGTCCAGTGCCGACGCGACCAGGGCGATGCTGCTCGTGCGGGGGCCGGAAGCCTCGACGGTTGAGGCGCGCCCGTCCCGCTTCGCAACCCACTGGGCGACCGCGATCAGCTCGCCGGAGGTCACACCCAGGGGGCGTTCGCCCACGGCCCCGAGGGTCAGGGCGAAGAGGTATCCGTGACTCGGCAGGGTCGATTCGCCGAACCCGTAAAGGTCCACCGCGAGGACCCTCTGCCCCGTTTCCAGCAGGGCTTCGACCCGTTTCGCCAGCGAGGACCGGCCTTCATCGGCGATCAGGATCGTGGTGGATTTCGGCTCTCCGCGGGAGAACTCGACGACCGGGACGCTCCACGAGTCTCCGACCTTGAGCTTCCAGGCGGCGACCTTCGTCTCGCCTACCGACGACTCCTTGATCGGCTCGGCGCGGAGTTCGCCGACCACCGGCTTGACCAGCGACCGCAATCTCGCGAGCCGTTCGGCCGAGATGTCGGAGGCCGCCCGGGCCTCGGGCGAGTCGCGCGAATAGCGGGGCTCCTTCTCCGCGAGCTTCTGGGCGACCTTTGCGATCGAGAGGTTGTCCGCGGGCAACTCGACGGCCAGTTGCTCCGGGGTTTTCACCTCGGTTTTCGAGGGGATTTCCTGCGGGTTGAAGACCTGGGCGGTGTTCGACCACTGGTCGCTGACCATCTGGTAGAACGCGGTCCGGTTGTCCAGCTCGTAGTTATGAGTTCCCGGGTCAGTATTGATATGCGATCGGAGATTTCCCGGCCTGTCGAAGAGGCGGAAGATCGGCCCAGCCGCCGCGAGCAAGGGGGGCAACGCATGAGGGGCCGCGAAGCAGCAATTGTCCTTCGCGTTGTAGGTCAAGAGCGTGGGGCGAGGGGCCCTCATGGCCGTGAGGTGGTCGTAATCGACCACCGTGGCCAGTTCGCTCGCGGTCTGCTCGGAATCGCCTAGGTCCGAGAAGTGGCGGATCCTCGTCCGGAAGCTCGAATAGCCAGCCACGGGGTTGCTCAACGAGACGCGCTCGTCCAGAGAGCTGATGTAGATCGTCTGCCACCCTCCGCCCGAAAGGCCGGTCACGCCCACGCGGGCAGGGTCGGCATGCTCAAGACCTAGGAGGATGTCGAGGCCACGGGACATCGAAAGATAGTGGAGCGCGATCCCGGACGTGCCGCAAAGGTCGATGCCGTTGATCAAACCATGATCGTTCGCCTTGCCGCCGAGCTGGCCCATCCCCAGCCATTCGAGGTTGAGCGCCAGAATGCCCTTCTTGGCGAGGTTGATGCAGCGGATCTGCTTGTAATCGGCCGCCTTGCCGTTCGCGTCGTGGCCGTTCACGTTCAGGACCACGGGGACTTTTCCGCTCAGGACCGAGGGTTCGTAGAGCAAGGCAGGGATCCAGAACCCGGGGATGACCTCGAACCGAAGCTTCCTGATCGTGTAGCCCGGTCCGCCCTCGATCTGGCCGAGCCACTCGGCCCTGGTCGGCACTTCACGCCAGCGTGCGGCCTCGCCCCGGAAAATCACCTTTGCGAAGGTGTCCTCGCGGTACTTCCGTGCCTTCGCGATCCACTCGTCGGCGGTCGCGGCGGTGGGTGGAGGGGGGAGGCGGGCCTCGATAGAGTCCTGGACCTCGGCGAGCGTCTGGCGGGCCGGCACGACCGGCTGGGCCAGGCTCTGCGAAAGGTCCCCGGCCGGGCCGGCCTGGGATACGAGGCAACCCAGGAGGAGTCCAAGGTGAATGAGCATATCGGAAGAACCTCTGGGGATCTCGGGCCAGGAGCAAGCCGACACTTAACCCGAGCGGATCGCGGCAGGCAAGGACCTGGGCCCCGGGCCGAGCACAACGGTGAGGCCCGTGAGGTCGTGGGGTTGTTCCGACCCTGGCTCGACTTTAGACTATCGCCAGGGTCCCTTTTTCCCTTTCTCCCGCAGACGAGACTCTCCGATGTCCGAAGCCTTTCCCGATGTGAAGAAGATCGTCTACGGCGGCCCGAACTCCAGGAACCCTCTGGAATTCAAGCACTACAATGCGGACGAGGTTGTTGCCGGCAAGACCATGAAGGACCACTTGCGGTTCTCGGTCGTCTACTGGCACACCTTCTCCAACCCGCTCAGCGATCCCTTCGGGTCGGGAACCGCGGTCCGGCCCTGGGACGACGGCTCGGGCTCACTCTCCAACGCGATCGCCAAGGTCAAGGTCGCCTTCGAGTTCATCGAGAAGCTCGGCGCCCCCTACTACGCCTTCCACGACCGCGACGTGGCCCCCGAAGGCGCGACCCTTCAGGAGAGCCACAAGAACCTCGACGCCGTGGTCAGGGCGCTCAAGGGGGAGCAGGAACGGACGGGCGTGAAGCTCCTGTGGGGCACGGCCAACCTCTTCAGCAACAAGCGATTCATGCACGGGGCGGCCACCAGCCCCAACCTGGACGTCTTCGCCTTCGCCGGGGCCCAGGTCAAGAAGGCCATGGAAGTCACTCACGAGCTCGGCGGAGAGGGCTACACCTTCTGGGGAGGGCGCGAGGGCTACTCCACCCTTCTCAACACCGACATCAAGCGCGAGCTCGACCACCTCGGCCGGTTCCTGCACATGGCTGTGGATTACAAGAAGCAGATCGGCTTCCAGGGGCCGTTCTACATCGAGCCCAAGCCGATGGAGCCCACCAAGCACCAGTACGACAGCGACACCGAGAGCTGCCTGAACTTCCTCCGCACCTACGACCTGCTCCCCCACTTCAAGCTGAACCTGGAGACCAACCACGCCACGCTCGCCGGGCACGAGATGGAGCACGAACTCCGCATGGCCATCTCCGCCGGGGCCCTCGGCTCGATCGACGCCAACACGGGCGATCCGATGGTCGGCTGGGACACTGACCAGTTCCCGACCGACATCTACCTCACGACCAAGTGCATGCACGCCATCCTCGACATGGGGGGCTTCACCACGGGCGGCGTGAACTTCGATGCCAAGGTGCGCCGAGAAAGCTACGAGCCGATCGACCTCTTCCACGCCCACATCGGCGGGATGGACGCCTTCGCCCGCGGTCTGAAGGTCGCCGCCGCGATCCGCGAGGACGGCCGGCTCGCCTCGTTCATCAGCGACCGGTACGCGAGCTGGAACAGCGACCTGGGCAAGAAGGTCGAGGCCGGCAAGGCCTCGTTCGCCGAACTGGAGGCCTACGCCTTCAAGTCCGGGGACGTGACCAGCAACCAGAGCGGCCGTCAGGAGATGCTCGAGAACCTCATCAACGAGTTCATTTGAGGTTTCGAGCCGAGGATCGACAGGCGACAGGAAGGCGGGCCATCGCGCTCGCCTTCCTGCTCAAGCTTCAGCCCAGCGCCTCAAGAATGCCCTTCATGAAGGCGGGCAGGTCGTCGGGCGTGCGGCTGGTGATGAAGTTGCCGTCGACCACGCAGGGGGCGTCCTCCCAGATTCCTCCGGCGTTTTCGACGTCGTCTTTCACCGACATGTAGCCCGTCACTCGCTTGCCCTTGAGCCCCTTCGACGAGCAGAGCATCCACGGCCCGTGGCAGATCGCCGCGAGGATCTTGCCCTGACGGGCGGCGTCGATCACCAGGTCGACCATGGCCTTGTGGCGACGCATGTGGTCGGGCGAGTACCCGCCGGGGATCACGATCGCGTCGAAGTCCTCGGCCTTCACGTCCGAGGCCGAGACCTCGGCCTTAGCCGGGTAGCCGTGCTTGGACGCGTACGATTCGCCCGCCTTCGGTCCCACGATCTTGACCTCATGGCCGGCCTCTCGGAGCCGCAGGACGGGATACCAGAGCTCCAGGTCCTCGTAGAATTTTTCAACGAGGACGGCGATTCGTTTTGTCTTCATGGGAGAACGATCCGTGGTGCGAGGAAGGGGCGAGACGGACGGCTCATCCACAGGGCCTTCGCTTCCCCGCCCGCGACGGATTCATCCTAGACCTGCAGCGCGAGCGACGGCAAGCGTGTCAGGGATTCTCGAACGGTTCCCCGATTGGGGTTCCGATCAGACGTCCTTACCTGACACATCGGCCACGGCCGCCCTGAGACCCTGCTCGGTCGTAAATGGAGGGGTGTAGCCAAGCACCGATTTCGCCTTCGCGATGGAGTAGTCCAGATTCAGGCCGAGGAACTTGTAGCGGGCCTTGTTCACCAGCGGCGGTTCGGTCGCCCCCTTCCTCTTGGCCCGGCGTTCCATGGCGTTCGCCAGGAAACGTGCCAACCAGAGCGGGATGCGTCTTGTCGGGGGCTTGAGCCCGGCAAACTGGGCGACCTGGCCCACGAACTGGCGTTTGCTGACCCGCGCGCCGTCGGTCACGTTGAAGACCTCGCCCACGGCCCCGGGCACCTCGGCGGCGAGGAAGACCGCGTGCACCAGGTTCTTCACGTAGATGCAGTTGAGGGCCTGCTCGCCCGAGCCGAAGTAGGCGAACTTCTTGCTGCGGAGGGCCTTGAGGAGCTTCGGTAGGACCGTGCGGTCGCGTTCACCATAGATAAAACCGGGCCTCACGACGGAGACCGGAAGGCGTTTCTCGGTGAAATAAC
>JANOBY010000622.1:0-3090 GCA_031411935.1 Planctomycetales bacterium
GCCAACTCTCGCAAAGCTCGATCAACTGTGATCGTCACTGGGGCGCCATTGAGGTTCGCTAGCTCGTCAAGCCAGAGCTTGTACTCCTCGGTGCCTTTGAGAGCGAGGATGCTTTTGAGACCAGAGGTGTTCGGCATCACCTCCACTGAGTCCGGATTCGGCCCTACGAGTAACGGGCGTCCGATGAAGGCCATCAACTCAGCGGTCGGGCGAAATTGCTCCGTGCGGCCTAACCGGAGATGCGAGAACCGGGCGTGCATCTCGGCTTCCTCCGGCGCGTCGCCCGGAAGCGTGGCTAGGATCGCCAGAGGTTGCCCGTAGTGCGCTTCGAGCTGGGCACGGCGGGTATCCACGTCGATGGAGCGGCCGATCTTCACCGGGCCCCCGTTCACAGGCTGAAGAAAGTAGATCAAGTCCCGCCCTCGTAATCAGGCATGGGGGGATGGCCATTCTTTTTGCTCCATTCGGCAAGCGCAGCCCTGGTGATCGCGGCGGCTGGAATCATAGTTTTGCGAGAGATACCCGCCAACCAATCCCGCTGCGATTCCGGGCCTTTCAAGTTGATAACCGTCGCTCGCTCGGCCGCTTGCGCTGTAGCAGGGCGACCCGGTCCCTTCTTTTTTGCCATCGCGTATTTCTCCGAAGCCTATGCAGTCCTCGAAGCAAGAATACCTTCAAAAGCCGATGGGTTCAAGTGGGATTCAATAATTCCAAGAATTCACCATTGGGGTATTGCATTAATGGGAACCCAAGGGTAATATCTAATTCATCAGTGGTGAGCGTCACCGCTGAAACGAAAGCGGGGCCTGAGAGTGCGGCTAACACTCCCAAGCCCCTTGACAAGCAACCTCCTAAGAAGGTCGCCTCCCATGAGCATTGTAACCGCGAACGCCCCGAAGTCGGCCTCCTCCCCCCGGATCCTGTTCAACGGCTGCGAGCCCCACCGGGTCAATCGCCTCTTCGGCCTCGGCCTGTCCCGCCCGGCCCGGGTCAAGACGACGGGGTACACCGCGGCCGACGCCGCGTGGTGGGCTGCCCAGAACGCGGACGCCACCGCCCCGACCGAGGGCGAGGAGCAGGACGAGCGCCAGGCCCGGACCATGACGGCCCAGGATTACCACGACCTGGCCCACGAGCTTCGCGACCTGGACGCCCACAACCGCTACATCGACCAGAGGGCCGAGGATGCCGAGCTGGCCGACCGGATGGAGGGCCTCCCCTCCGTGAACGCCCACACCGTCCTGCGTGGCGACGACGGGGTGGCCCTGGCCGTGGTCCTGGAGCATGCGGACGCCGACAACCTCCCGTCGGTCACCGCCCGCGCCCTGGCCGTCCAGGAGCAGCGTGGGGCCCTCAGGTCGGCCGCGTGGATAACCCACCTGGGAAGACAGTACCGCATGATGGACAGGGACGCCTCAGCCGACGTCCTGACCTTCTTCGGATCGATGCCGATCCGCCGCGAGACGATCGAGACCGCTTTCGGGGTCCGCCTCCCCCGCTGATCGGGGTCGAGCACGAGGGGTGTGAACTCAGTTCACACCCCTCACGACACACCGCACACGGCACCGCAGTGGGCTGGCTGAGCCGCCCCGTCCCTCCATACATGACCGAAACTCAGGGAGCGATATTCCGATGCTTGAGACGAGGACGATGGGACACGATGGGGCCGCGATCGTTGGTCGCTTGGGCCCCAGGAAGCGGGCGACCACGCAGCAGTTGAAGCGTAGCGCCTCGGATCTCTTCGTGGTCGACGGCGACCGCGTGTGCGAGGTCCGGTGGGTCTTCTGGACGGCGAGGGGTTGGCAACGGCTCGGATACGAGCAGAGCGAGCCCGGGGCCTGGAGCGTCACGCCCATCGGCCCGATGGTCCTGGCCATCAAGGTGACCCTATGAGCCTCACCAGCCGTGCCGTGCGGCACCAGTCATCCGCACCGATCATCTTCCGCATGACGCCGAAGCTGGTCGGCCTGGTCGTCGCGCACGAGGAGACGTGTGACGGGCCGGTGACCATCATCGCCCGCCAGTTCGACCGGCCGGAGCTGTGCCGACTCTGCCCCCAAATGACGTGCTCCCATCCGTCGGCGGGATTCTGCGTCGTGCGTGTCCCGGCGTACGTCCCCAACGAGGAAGCCGCCAGCTACGAATCACGGCCGGGCCTCTGAGGATCCGGCGCTTCCCCTAAGGTGGCGATCCGATCGCCACCGCTCACGAGGTTCGACCTCGGATCCTGGGCGGAATGCAACCTGACCCTCCCGTCGGCGAGAGTGACCTGGCGGCGGACGAGCGTCGGCCGTCGCCAGGTCGTATCCTCTCCTCACACGCGCGGGCAACTTCGCCCACCGGGGTTCGCGAGTAGGACCATGCCGTCTTACCACGTCCCGGTCTGGCCCCCAAGGCGCCGGGAAAGTCGGCCGCGTTCCGGGCACTCGCGGGCCAATCCGGGTTCAGCGATCGACGGCGATCTCTCCCGAGGACAGGGCGTTGAGCGCGGCGGCGTAGATGCCGGCGAGGGTGGCCGCGGTGCGTGCCTGGGGGCTGTGGGCCTCGGCGTAGGCCAGGATGGCCCGCCAGTAGCGTAACCCCTTCTTGACGGAAGGCCGGTGGCTGAGCCTGTGGACGCCCGGGGGCGGTACCGGGAAGGGGGGCAGGTCCTCGGGGGGCATGGTGCGTCTCGTCGTCGGCCCGCCGAAACGTGGGCGGGGCGGCTGGGCGGGCGGGTCCTCGGCAACATCGCGGAGAGGAGGGGCAGGATAGCGGCCCCATGGCCTCGGGTCACGAGGAATCCCGTGGCTCTCGGGAAGATTGCCATATGGCAAAAGAACCCGCCTTAAAGTTCCTGGGGGCCGTCCTTAGCTGGGATGGCGGGCCGGCCATATTCGCGGTCGAAGTGGAACGCTGGCCCGCCTGCGACGTGGGCAAAGCTTTCGCACAACGGCCGATGGCTACAGCCGGCGGCTTGCCAGGCCGATCGCTTCGTGATGAAATGAAAGAGCCCGGTGAAGAGAGGTGGAAGCCTCTTCACCGGGCTCTTACTGATTCGGCCCTCGCAAGAGCTCAACCTTGCTTGGGCTATGACACCGTACGAGATCC
>JANOBY010000623.1:0-2246 GCA_031411935.1 Planctomycetales bacterium
CACTGCATTCCCAGGCAGATCCCGAAAAATGGGATGCGCTTCGTTCTCGCGTAGCGAATCGCCTCGATTTTCCCCTCGATCCCACGCATACCAAATCCGCCGGGAACGAGGAGCCCATCGATGTCTCCCAGAGTGTTCGCCGCCCCGTCTCGAGAGACATCTTCCGCCTCGACGCGACGCACGACCACGCGAGAATTGTGGGAGATACCTGCGTGGTCGAGGGCCTCGTACACCGACTTGTACGCATCCCGGTGCTTCATGTACTTGCCTACCACCGCGATGGTGATCTCACGATTCGGATGCTTCACACGATCCAGAAGATCACGCCAGTCATCGATCTCCAGCGGCTTGGTTTTGAGGCTCAGCCGACTGGCCAGGATGTCATCCAGGCCGTTCTGGACGAGGGACAGGGGCACCTCGTAAATGCTGAACTCCTTGTCCCGCTCCTCGATCACAGCCCGGCGGTCGATGTTGCAAAACAGGGCGATCTTGTCCTTGTCGTCCGGGGCGATCGGGTGCTCGGTACGGCAGATCAGGACGTCGGGCTGGATTCCGATCTGTCGCAGTGCGCCGACCGAGTGCTGTGTCGGCTTCGTCTTCAATTCCGCGGCGGCCTTGAGGTAGGGCACCAGTGTGAGATGGATGTAAACGCAGTTCTCGCGGCCTACATCCATGGCAAACTGGCGAATCGCTTCCAGGAAGGGAAGGCTCTCGATGTCGCCGACGGTGCCGCCGATCTCGGTGATCACGACATCCACGCCATCGACGGCGAGGCTCTTGACGGCCGACTTGATCTCGTCGGTCACATGGGGGATGACCTGGACGGTCTTGCCGTCGTAGTAGTTGCCGGCCCTCTCCTTGCGAATCACACTCTGATAGATCTTGCCGGTCGTGTAATTGCAGTCGCGGCTGAGGGGGGCGTCCGTGAACCGCTCGTAATGTCCAAGATCCAGGTCGGTCTCGGCCCCGTCGTCCAGCACGTAGACCTCGCCGTGCTGATAGGGGCTCATCGTGCCGGGGTCGACGTTGATGTACGGGTCAAATTTCTGGAGCCGCACGCTCAGGCCGCGACGTTCGAGGAGCATCCCGATCGAGGCGCAGGTGAGCCCTTTACCCAGCGAACTGACGACGCCCCCGGTCACAAAAATATGCTTCGCCATCAGATCTCTCGACAGGCCGCGGGGCCGGAGGGGTTCGTTACCAGGCTTCACTATAGCATGACCTCCCGGGTGAGAGCATCGCAAGTCGAGGTCAGATCCCGACCGTCTCGTCGGTTGTTGCCGATTCAGGCGATCGGTTAGGATGATACGCGACGCGAAGAATCATTCACCGGCCTGGATCTCACGTCCAAAGGGCAGCGCACCGTGGTACCTGTTCGCCTGAATCGCCGTCGGTTTCTCGGTTGCTCGGCCGCGGCAGGTCTCGCCCTGACCCAGGGAGCCGCCGACGCGACCTCCCGGCCGATCGAGCCGATCCGCCTGGGGATCGTCGGGGCGGGAAACCGTGGAACGACCCTGATTCGGACTTTGCTGGAACTGCCCGGTGCCGAATTCGTCGCCGTGGTCGATCCCGAGGACCGCCACGCCGATCGGGCTTGCGGGATTATCGAGAAGGTCCGATCCCGTCGTCCCGAGCGATTGGAATCACTCTCGCGACTTCTGGAGCGAGCCGACATCGATGCAGTGGTGATGGCCATCCCGTGCGACCTCCACGCGAACTCCTATGGACAGACCATCCGCGCGGGCAAGCATCTTTACGCCGAAAAGCCCCTGGCCTTGACCCTGGAAGACGGGCAGGCCGTGATCGCCGAGGCGAACCGGCACCCGGAACTGGTCGTCCACGTAGGCCACCAGAGGCGGTCGAACGAAAAGCTCCGCTCATGCGTCGA
This sequence comes from Planctomycetales bacterium, assembly GCA_031411935.1. Classification (GTDB taxonomy): domain Bacteria; phylum Planctomycetota; class Planctomycetia; order Isosphaerales; family Isosphaeraceae; genus JAQGHR01. Next base: position 1,889 of record JANOBY010000623.1, read on the forward strand.
GCTGGTCCATGCCGGCGAGATCGGCGAACTCGTCGAGGCCCGGATCGGCTGGACGAGCAGCAACGGGCCCATGCAGGGCCATAAGGGCTGGCTGGGGAGTCGTGCCCGATCGGGCGATTGGATGGTCGAGCAGGCCGTCCATATCTGGGACCTTCTCCACTGGATCGGGGACGAATACCCGACGAGGTCCATCGGCGCGGGGAGGAGAGATATTTTCCGCGAGACCGACCCGGACCGGGATGTGACGGATTGGTATCAGGTAAGCCTCCACTGGCCATCGGGATTTCATGCCTCGATGACCCACAGCTGGATCGATCCCGCTGATGAGGCCTTCACCGGCATCTCTCAAAAGCTCGTC
>JANOBY010000624.1:0-2575 GCA_031411935.1 Planctomycetales bacterium
CCGGACCTTGAGCTGCTTGAACTTCCGCTTCATGCCCTCGCCCCCGAGGTCGGGGTACAAGACCAAGGTCCCCTCGACCAGCTTGCGTGCCGTGTCCTTGAGGCGGGCCGCCTCCAGGGTGCGGGCGTGATCCAGGCGCACCGCGAACCATCGCGGAGAGCCTGCGGGAAGCCGTTTCGCGGCGGCTCGGCAGGCGGAAATGGCCCGGTCGCGAAGTCCCGCCTCGGCGAGCACGTTTGCATAGTCGGCCAGGAGCCGGACGTCGCCCGCGAAAGGCTGAGGCGCATCGGGGATGGCGTCGAGGAGCTCGCGGGCCCCGGACAGATCGCCCGCAATCATCCTCGCGCGGGATCTCCTGAGGCGGATCTCCATCCGGAGCGATTCGGAGAGCCCGGCCCGCCCTTCGAGACGATCGGCCACGATGCGTAACACTCCGCCGATACGCTTGGAGGCTCGTTCCTCGACGGTGCTGCTGGCCAGCCCGTCCAGGTCGCGGGCCAGAGTCAGGAGCTCGACGAGGGGCGGGTCGCCAGCGAGGTCTCTCGCAGCGGATTCCGCCTCAAGGTAGTGTCCGGAGGCCGCGAGCGACACGACCCGGAGATGTTCCACGCGTGCGCGTTGATCGGCCCGCAGGGGGAGCCCCTTCAGTCGCTCCACGGTTGCCGAGGCCGAGATCGGGTCGCCGAGTCCGGGCAGGAGATCCAGGCGGATCCGTTCGAGCAGGAGGTCGGCGCGTTCGGAGTCGTCGCGAGCCTCGGTGCCCAGGGTTTCCAGCTTCGATCGAGCGGCGAGGAACGCGGGGCGCATGGCCTCGGGACGGTCCACGAGCATACGCTCTTCGAGATGAGCGCGGTCCAGGCGACTCTGGGCCAGTCGGGCGTCGATCCAGCGGCCCTGCGATCGTTTGATCGATGCCCACAGCTTCTGGGCCTCTTCGCGGTCACCCAACTCCAGCCTTGCCCGGCCGAGCAGCCATGCGGCCTCGCCCGCCGTGGGGTCTTCGGGGAATCTGGCGATCTGATCGGCCAGGGCCTTGAGGTATCCGTCCCTCGTGATGCCCGGTGTGCCCGCGTCCAGCCCTCGCCCCAGGGCGATGGCGCGGAGCATCCCCGCCCGGGCTTGCAACGCGCCCGCCGACCGATCGTTCGCCAGGGGTTCGAGAAGGACCACCGAACGTGCATATCGCCCGGCCTCGAAGAGGAAGGCCGCGGCGCGGAACCGCGAATCTCTCGCCACCGAGAGGTCGCCCGCCGCCTCGGCCTTCGATGCCGCGCCCAGGTCGAGCGTCGACGCGCGTTCGATCTGCCCGCAAATCGCCGCCCCTTCGGCCAGGAGGGACCAGGCCTCGGCTTTGAGCGTCGGGCCCGGCTCGTCCACCGCGCGGGCCAGTTCGATCAGGGCGATCCGGGCTTCCGCGGGATCGGCCGCCTTCATCGCCGCGACGATTGCGAAAGCCTCCTCCTCCGCATGGTCGCGGGCCTCGCCTGCCTCCCGGACCCCTCTCTCGGCGAGGGCCAGTCGAAGGCGAAGGGCGGACTTGCCTGGTTCGGCCAGCCCGGATTTGTCCAGAGCCGCCCTCGCCTCGCCTATGCGGTCCCGCCCGGCCGCGATCGGGATCAGGGACGCGAGGCGTTCGCCGACCGGAGGGGGGACCTCGGCATGGAGGGCGGCCTCCCACGCCGCGTTGGCCTCCTCGAACCGACGGTCGGCCGTGAGCAGGTCCGCTCGCAGGCCATGGGCGTAGCCGACCAGGCCCTTCTCGGCGAACGGACGCGTTTCGAGCACCGCGATCGCCTCGGCGCGGAGGGTCGGGCTCGCGGGCCGGTCGGGGTGGGTCCTCGCCCGGTCAAACAGGGACTGGGCGAGCCGGTACCGGATGTTCTGGTGGAGCGCATCCTCGACGGTCGCCCGGTTGTCCAGCAGGGGCCGCAGCCGGGACGCGGCGGCTTCGTAGGCGGAGGCCGCGCGTGCGAGTGATTCGGCGTCGGTGGGGTTTTGCCGGGACTGCTGGGTCCAGCTCTGCCCCTCGGCCCAGAGGTAGACCGCCCCCTGATAGGCGAACAGGAGGGCTCGGGGATGGTCCCGGTTCCTCGCGGAGAAGCCATCCAGGAGCCCCCGGGCCTCGGACCAGAGGGCGCGTCGGCTGGAGGGCGCGTCCGCCATCCAGGCCGCGCGGTCGAGGGCCGCGGCAAGCTCGATGGCCACCGTCTCGCGGTCGGCGACCGGGCGCGAGGGGTCGTCCATGAGCTTCCTCCGCGCCGTCATGTACGCGGAAAGCTCCGTGTCCACCTGGGCCGCGGCGGGGGCGAGGATCAGAAGCATCGCGAGCAGGGCGGAAGTCATGACGGGATTTTAGTCTCGGTTCGCACTAAATGCCCTCGGCGATCCCCGGAGAATGGGTTCGATTCACGTCCTGAGGCCCCAGAATTGGCTTCGTTTTGGCTTCGTTTTGGGTTCGTTTTGGCTTCGTTTTTCCGATTGTGCGGGCCGAAAGCTCTCGCGCTACGGTCGTCAGATTGATCCTAAGTCGATCTCCGAGAATTGCTTATCAAAATTGGGTTTGGTCTCGCTGGGC
>JANOBY010000625.1:0-2680 GCA_031411935.1 Planctomycetales bacterium
CCTGCGCGCGGAGCGTGACCGCCAGGGCCGTGTAGCGCTCCGCGGCACTCCGGAACGCGGCCCGCGCCGAGGCGATCGCCGGCTGGCCCTGATTGAAGAAGGGGAGGGGGATCGCCAAAGCCGGGCCGAATCCCCAGCTCCCCTCGGGCTCACGTTCGCCGCTCACGCCGAGTTCCGCCCCGGGGAAGACGCCGAAGGGGCGGGCGAGCCCGAGAGACATCCCCGCTCGCTCGACGCCTTTCCGGGCCGCGGCGAGCTCGAGGCTCTTCTCGACGGCCCGCCGCTCGAGTCCCTCCGACAAGGCGTCCTCGTCCTCGGGGAGGGGAGGGAGCATGGGCTCCGCCGTCCATTTCGTCTGGTCACCCCAGAGTCCCATGAGCGAGTTCAAGCGCTCCCGGGCCCGGAGTGCAGAGAGCTCCGAGGCCCGCACGTCGAGCTTCGACTGCTCGTACAGGGCCTGCTCGTTGGCCAGGTCGAGTTCCGTCACGTTCCCCGCGGCGCGCAGACGCCTGGTGAGGGTGTAGGCGGATTCCGTGGCCGTGCGGACCTGCCGACGCATGGCGAGCGTCTGCTCGGCCGCCTGGAGCGAGTAAAACGCCGCTCGTACCTGTCCCGAGAGCTCCATGACCTCCCCGGTCACGCGCAGCTTGGCGGCTTCGAGCCCTGCTTCCGCCACCTTCGTCCTGAGCGGGATGAAGAAGGCGTCGACGAAGTTCTGAACTACCCCGAACTCCGCACCGAACCCGCCGCCGGCCTTGAAGAGGCGGGTCTCCACATCCAGCACCGGATTCGGGAGGAGCCCGGCTGAGACGAGCTCCGCCTGGGCAATGCCAAGCTCCTCGTAGGTCGCCTGGAGGTTTCTGTTGTTGAAAAGGGCGACTTCCACCGCCTCGTCGGCCGTGAGGCGGCTTCCCAGCAGTCCTCGCACGTGGCGGTCGACCGCCGCGTCGGCCTCTGAGGCGCCGCGCCAGTGGACCTTCTTGATGTTCCTCTCGGTGGCGAGGCGTCCGACGTCCTCGAGCGGGGCACGTGCGTTGACCGAGGCGCAGGCGTTGAGCACAAGACAAAGTGCCACGAGGGTTTTAGTGGCCATGGTGGTGACCCTCCTTGTCGCCTCGGTCGTCAGCCGGGGATTTCATGCCGTCCCCGCCGCCGTATATCGCGTGGTGCCCGTGGTGTGCGTGCCCCGTCGCTTGGGCCGGCGCATCCTCGGATCGGTCCGCCGTGTGGCGGTCGATGTCCAAGGTCGTCGATCGCTCCAGCAGCGGCGCCGAAGTCGCCTCGGGGTGCGCCGGATGGTCTTTTGCAATTGGAGGCGGCGCGGCCGCGGTGCAGCCGGCAACGAGGGCGAGGACGGCCGCCGAAAGCCAACGATACTCAGTGATGCTCATGCTGACGATCTCCGGAATCTAGCCCGTTTACTTCCTCCATGAGGGAGAACTCTTCGCGCGAGAGCTCGGTGAGGTGCCGTATGAAATGGACGAGGTGCCAATTCTCTCGGTCCTCGCCGCCAAAGCCCGGCATGCCCGTGAATCGGATGCCGTTCTTGATGATGTAGAAGATCTCGCCGTCGGTGAGGGCTTGCGTCTCCTCGCCGCGCAGGTCCGGGGCGGGAGGGTAGAGGCCCTCGTTGATGAGGGTATTGCCGCTCCCGTCGTTTGCGTGGCAGTTGGCGCAGTGGTCGGCAAAATGGTCGCGGGCCTCTGCGATCGAGAGCTCCGTGGGAGCGACGGGGTTCTTGAGCCCCGCGGCCCCCTTCGGGGTCGCGAGCCACCGGACGTTTCTGGCCAGATACGCTTCTATCGCCCAGGGCTTCTCGCGAGCGCTCAGGCCGTGCGTGGTCAGGTGCCAGTAGCCGACGAGGCATGCGCTCGCCCCGCCCGCGGCCAGGAGCGAGAGGGTCGCGGCACAGGCCCTCATGACCGCGTCCGCTTGCCGGCGGAATCGTCATCGACGACGACCTCGCGAGCGACGACCTTGTCCTTCGAGAGCTTGGTGCCGAAGACCGAGACGTGCCGGCCCGGCACAAGGGTCTCTTTCCCGGCCGTCTCGTCGCCCGACTCGACCTTCACATCGGGTGGGAGCGTCACCGTTATGGATACCCCGTCGTCTGCTTTGAGCGTCATGCCGTCCGGGGAGACGTTGACGATCGTGCCCTCGACGGGCTTTCCCTTGTGGAGTTTCGCATCGTGGGCAAATACGGGCGCGGCCATGAGCCCGGCTGTGACAAGCGATAAGATGATTCGGTCTTTCATGATGGATCTTCCTGGATGTTGTTTCGGGTGCGAGCGACCGCCCGACTTCGGTTACCGGCGGCGGCTGCGGGCGAAATCAGGACGCGAGTGCGCGGTGGCCCGGGGCCAAGGGCGCATGCCGCTCTGGGGAGTTCTCAGATGAGGAGCGAGCAGGTGAGCCGAAAGATGAGGGGAGGAGTGCTCGTCGGCCCGGACCGCCACTCGAATCGTCTCGCGGCGTTGGCCGCGAAGGGCTCGCCTGCCGACAGGAGGGACAGGAGGGGCAACGTCCAGGTCGAAGACTCAAGCGACAGCCTAGGCACGTCGACCTTCGACGTCTCGGAGACCTGGACGTCGTCGCAGTGAAGGCAGGCGCCTTGCTCGTCGTGGTGACCCGACTGCTCGGGTTCTTCTTCCGCGTGGCAGCATGCGTGGCCGGCCCTGTC
>JANOBY010000626.1:0-7304 GCA_031411935.1 Planctomycetales bacterium
CCCCTCGGCCGCCGAGCCGGGCAGCTTGGAGGGGACCGGAGGGACGAGTTCACTTCGGCCCCTCGGCCGCCGAGCCGGGCAGCTTGGAGGGGACCAGAGGGACGAGTTCACTTCGGCCCCTCGGCCGCCGAGCCCGGCAGCTTGCGGGCGGATTTGTCGCTCGGGTGCTTGTCGAGCGTGAGGAAGCTGAAGAGGTCGGCCCACTCCTTCTCGGTGAGCTGCTTCTCGATGTCCTCGGGCATGAGCGACAGGGTGCCGACCTTGACCTCCTCGACCTCGGCGCGGGGGATGATCTCGCTCTTGCCCCCTTGCACCTTCAGCACGATGCGCTGGGGGCTGTCCTCGGCGAGAAGCCCCGTGAGCACGCGTCCGTCGGTCGTGGCCACGGTGGTGGCCTGGTACGCGGTGCCGATCACGAGGCTGGGGTCGAATACGTTCGACAGGAGCTGCTCGAAGTCGTTGCGGCCGTTCAGGGTGATGTCGGGGCCGACCTCCTGCCCCTCGCCGTAGATCTTGTGGCACTGGCCGCAGACCTTGTTGAACGCCTTGATCCCCTCGAACGGGTTGCCCGAGGACCGGGCGATGCCTCGCATGCGGGCGATCACCTGGTCACGCTCGGGGTTGCGCCCCTCGCGGACGATTCCGAAGGTCTCCCTGGCACGTTTGGAAAGGTCGGCATCCTTGGAGGCCAGCAGCTTGCGGACCTGGTTGATGTTGATGGCGTCCTTGGCGATCGCCTTGGCAGCCACGGCCTCCATGAGGGCGAGGCTCCACGGGGCGCGCTGGGTGAGCAGCTCGATCGCCTTCGGCTTGAGCTCGGGCTCCATCTTCTCGTAGGCCTGGAGGACCGACCGGGCGACCTCGGGATGGTCGAGCTTGCCGAGCACGGCCAGGATCTTCCCACGGAACTCGGGCGACCCGCTGGCGGGGTCGGCCAGGTGCCGGGCGGCCTCGCGATGGATCGAGTCATCGCGCGAGGCCACGAGCGAGGCGAGCGCCCTGAGGCGTTCGTCGGCGTGGCGGTCGCGGGCGTTCAGCACGCGCTTCGCGGCCTCCTGACCGTCGGCGTCACTCCAGGCGGCCAGCAAGATGGCGGCGTCGATGCCCACCGGGTCGGTCGCGTCGCCCAGCTTCACGCCCTTGAACGACGGGGCGATCGCGGCCTTCAGGGCCTCGGAGGTCCGCCCGCCGATCTCGCCGTTCTGAACCTTCTCGGCCAGCGAGATGAGCATCGCGCGGGCCGAGCCGGGGTCCCTGTCCGCGCGCTCGATCAGGCGGCCCACCATCAGGGCAACCGCCCTCACGTTGGGCGTCTTGCTCCCGAGCAGGCGGTCGATCACGCGGGGGTAGACCCTCGGCAGGGAGTCCGACCCGGCATGGTTCGCCGAGGCTTCGAGGAAGGCCAGCGAGCCGGTCTGGAGCATGGGTTGCAGGTTCTGCCAGACGACCGGCGAGGTCACGCGGTCGTCGCCGGCCTTCGCCAGCACCTCCACCAGCACCGGCATGGGGTCCATGCCGTCGATCTTCTTCGCGGCGATCGCGACCTGCAAACGAACCGCCGGGTCGGGGTCGCCGGCCAGCTTCTTCACCGTGCCCGAGACGGCCGGGTCCACCGTCTTCATGTTGCCCGCGGCCCTCACGGCGAAGGCGCGGATCGTGGGGTCGGAGTCGTTCAGCAAGGCGCGATGAGTGACGAGGTCCACCGGCCCGGCGCTGATGAGCGCCCAGGTGGCGTGCATCCGCTTCGGACGAGGGACGCCCGCATCGGTCGCGACCTTCGCGAGCTTCTCCTGCACCGACGCCCCGCGCTCGGCGAGCAGCCTCTGGGCGATGTCCCGATCGTAGCCGTTGCCGCTTCCCAGGAGCTCGATCAGCTCGTCGTCGGTCTTCTTCGAGAGGTCGAAATTGGCGCGACGGGGCGTGTCCTTGTAGCGAACCCGATACAGGCGGCCCTTCAGCCGATCCACGCCGGCGGGGTCGCGGTTGGCGTCCTGATAGCAGTGATAGCGGTCGTACCAGTCGAGGATGTAGAGCGACCCATCCGGCCCGGTCTTCTGCACCACGGGCATGAACCAGGCGTCGTTGGCCGAGAGGAAATCCTCCTGCTTCGTGGCCTTGTAGCTCGCGCCCGCCTTCTCCACGGTGTCCACGTTGATGCAGTTGCCGTGGATGTTGCCCATGAGGAACTTGCCGCGGTAGGCTTCGGGATAGGTGTCCGAATCGAAATACGTGATCCCGCAATACGCCGCTTTCTGGTGCTTGTAGTCGACGATCGATTCGAGCTTCCAGGTGAACGGCGGATAGGGCCCGCCCTGGCGATGGTAGTAGCCGGATTCGGTCAGGTGCCAGAAGTGGTCGATCACGCAGGCGCTGGCGAAGGCGTCGCCGTCGCGGTTGAAGGCGATGCCCCAGGGGTTGCTGGTGCCTTCGCACCAGACCTCGAACTCGCGGGTCTTCGGGTGGATCCGGAAGATCGCACACGTGAAGTCATGAGTCTTGCCGCGATATTCGATGTGGGCGGGGTTGAACACGCCGTTCCATCCGTAGAGCCAGCCGTCGGGGCCCCAGGTCAGCGAGTTGGGCAGCTCGTGCGTGTCCTCGCGCCCGAACCCGGTCACGACCACTTCGCTCTTGTCGGCCTTGCCGTCGCCGTCGGTGTCCTGCAGGAACAGGATGTCGGGCGAGTTGGCGACCCACACGCCGCCGTGCCCCACGGCGATGCCCGAGGGGATGTTCAGCCCCTCGGCGAACACGGTGAACTTATCGGCCTTGCCGTCGCCGTCGGTGTCCTCGGCCCCCTTCACGCGATCGCGGCCGGGGCCGGGCTCGCGGCGAGGATACTCGAAGCTCTCGGTGATCCAGGCGCGGCCTTTTTCGTCGAAGGTCATCGCCACGGGGTTCACGATGTCGGGCTCGCTGGCCACGAGCTCGACGGTGAAGCCCTCGGGCACGGTCATCTTCGCGATCGCGTCCTTGGGCGAGAGCGCGGGGCCGGGCGGCTTGTCCTGGGCGTGGGGTACCAGATTGTCCTGGGCGGAGGCCGAGGCCACCAGCGCGAGCACGAGGGCGAACGCCCCGATTCGTCGGCAAAAAACCGTCACGAGCATCATTCAGACCCCTGGACTGTCGGGCGGCGGGCGGGCACCCTGGATCGATCGCCCGATCCTCTGAGTATTCCGACCCCGCGCGGAGAACGCAAGCTTTCGGGGGCTGAATCGAAGACTTCACCGCAGATGACGCAGATATCGACAGATGAAAAAATCCAATGGGCAAAGCCTTGTATTGCTTTGTGATCCTCCGAGGTGAGGTTTCGATCTTCGAGGAGCGATCGACCCATCCAACGATGGGAGCAGAACCGGGCCTCGGGTTATGATCTGTGAGTGTCCTGAGACGAGCCTTTCCAGGGCAAGGCACGCCATGACGGATGCGCATGACGTCCACCGATCGATCGGCGAGAGATTGAGGGCGTACTGGCTGGCCCAGAAACTCGTGGTGCCGGGCGGTGTTTCCGAGGCTCGGCTTCGGGAGTTCGAGGCTCGTCATGGCCTGCGCCTTCCGCCCGACCTCCGCGATTCGTTTTCGGCCGTCGACGGCCTGGGCCGCGGCCATTTTGACGACGACTTCATCAGCTTCTGGACGCTGGACGAGCTGGAGAACGTCGGCGACTACTTCGGTTCGCGAGCCCAGAGTCTGAACGACCCTCACGCCTACTTCAGATTCGCCGACCACTCGATCGTCCTGCCCAGCTTTGCCATCCGCCTCACCCCTCATGAGAAAGGGGAGAACGTCGTGATCGCCATCCGTGCCGATTGGGGGAGCTTCGATTTCGCCGTCGTGGCGGACTCCTTCGGCGATTTCGCGGATCGGTATCTGGCGAACGATTCGTCCCGCCTGGATCTCATCGCGAGCTCGATCCGGCCCGGTGACGATTTGCGCCATCCGCTCTGGGACCGCAACCTCGACGGAGATCTCGGCCAGTAATCCGGTGCGTTTTGCGGCCGGTCATCTGAAGCTCACGACGAACAACCCCCTCATCTGCTCCTCGCCGAACTCGACTTGGACCGCCGGATCCCGATCCGGGACGAGAAACGACACGCGATAGGCCGTGCCGATCATGGACAGACACGGGCAGGTCTCAGAGCTTCGTCGCTCGGGCCTGCCCTTCGTGTCCTTCGATTGAATGGACCTGGGTTAGCTCAGGTTGCCGCGGGTCTTAATGGGCCGCACGGATGCGCTTTGAATGGCGTTTGCGTGCCCAGCTTCGCCGGCCCGCGATCGCCAGCGAGCCGAGACCCAGGCCGAGGATCGAAGCGGGCTCGGGCACCGCCGTCGTTCCCATCCGTCCGTACTGCAGGTGGTCGACTTCGAGGCCACCTTGGCCCGTCGTGCTGGCCACGATCCGCGAGATCCCGCCGGCGTTGATGAACCCGACGAAGGTATCCTCGGCGGTGGCGCCCTGGACCTGCGTGGCAGGCGAGGCGAAGAAATTGTAGGGACCGAAGACTCCGAGGGAGAGACCGCCGGCGTCGAATGCTTCGAACGAGCTCGGGTTGAAGCCATCGGTGAACACGATGCCGACGTGGGTCGGCAGGAGCCCGAGCACGTCCTCGTCGAAGGTGAAGGCGAGCGCCGGATTCCCGAAGCTCACGCCGAAGGAATGACCGCGGGATCCGCTCCCGTCGATCGCGCCGTCGTCTCCGTCAACGGAGTCCGTGGACGTATCGAACAGCGCCCCGTCTCCGAACACGGCGCCTGTGTTGGCGGTCACGCCCGGCGTGTTCAGCGCCAGGTCCTCGAAGTTTTCCAGGTAGAAGTAGCTGAAGCTGCCGCCCTGGAATGGGCTGTCGTCGAAGCTCAGATAAGGGGTCGGGCCAACGAGGTCGGCCCTGGAGACCCCACCCATCGCGATTGTTCCCAGGGCGATGGCCGCCACGAAGGGGCTTGAAACTCGATTGCGAAGCCACCTCATCGATGATTCCTCCGGCCCGCCAGGCATGTCGGGCGCTGATCCGTCGCTGCGGGTCGCAGCCGCCGGACGCAGCGTCCGGGCTCGAAGCTTGCCGACCCCGGAGGAGATAACTCGCTCGAGCCGCAATCTTGCAGGCCATCGGAAGAAAAAACCGGGCGGGCGGCGTCCCGTGGAGACCCCGCACCCGTTCCACGGGTCGTGCGTTCGCTGCGTCCACCACTATTCAAGTCTACATCCGAGCGGGTTCGGAGAGCGTTTCGGGGCCGCTCGATCACGACTCCAGCAACGCCCTCACGGGCTCGGCCTCGGCCAGGCGGAACGGGCGATCCAGGCCGTCGTGGATCTCGGTCTCGGGCGGGATTCCCAGGGCGTGGTAGAGGGTGGCGGCGAACTGGGCTGGGGTTGTGGGGTCGGTGGCGGGGTAGGCCCCGAACCTGTCGGACGACCCGTGGACGTAGCCCCCCTTGATGCCCCCTCCGGCCATCATCATCGAGAACACGTTGCCGTAGTGGTCGCGCCCGGCGTCTCCGTTCACGCGCGGCGATCGGCCGAACTCGCCGGTGAAGATCACGAGCGTGTCGTCGAGGAGGCCCCGGCAGGTCAGGTCGTCCAGAAGGGCCGAGGAGCCGAGGTCGAAGGGGGGCAACAACTGGTTCTTGAGCAGGGGGAAATTGCCGCTGGCCCCCACGTGGTTCCCGTGGGTGTCCCAGGCGGGCACGGCCACGGGGTCGATCGTGCCGTTGTTGTTGAAGGCCTCTTTCTCGGTCCGTTCGGGCCAGTAGACGGTGATCATGGGCACGCCGGCCTCGGCCAATCGGCGGGCGAGGATCAGGCTCTGTCCGTAGGGGTTCATCCCGTAGCGGTCGCGGAGCTTCGGGTCCTCGCGGTCGATGCGGAACGCCTCGGCCACGGCGGGGTTGCCGAAGAGGTCGAACGCCCTCTGGTAGAGCGTGTCCACGTCGGACGCGACCTGGCGGTCGATGGATCCGCCGGCCTCGAGCGATCGCCGCAGGGCCTGCCGGCCGCTCATCCGCCTGCCGTCGATGGAAGTCTCGGCCCGCAATTCGGGAGGGGCGAAGTCGTACGATCCAGCGGGCGCGCTCACGCGGAACGGGTCCATCCCGTGGCCGAGGAACCCCCCGGCGTGGCCCGGCACGAGGTTCGTGCTGGTGGTGATCGTCCAGGGCAAGGCCACGTAGGGCGGGAGCGCGGTTTTGGGCGGTCGGAGCCGGGTGACCACCGAGCCGAAGGTGGGGAAGTCCTCGGGAGTGGGGCCGACCTCGCCCAGGGCCCGTGGTCGGCGGCCGGTCATCATGGTGTGGCCCGCCGACCCGTGCGCGGAGTCGCCGTGGGTCATGCTGCGGACGATCGCGTACCTGTCGGCCATCTGGGCAAGGCGCGGCAGGTGTTCGGTGATGTGCAGGCCGGGGACGTTGGTCGCAATGGGCTTGAACTCGCCGCGGATCGCATCGGGGGCGTCGGGCTTCATGTCCCACATGTCGATGTGGCTGGGGCCGCCGAAGAGGTACACGAAGATGCAGGACTTCGCGCGGCCGAAGCTCGGAGGGGAGGCGGACCCGAGGGCATTTCGGCCCCCCCCCAGGGCAAGCGCCGAGGCGCCGAGGCCGGCTCGCAGCCATTGCCTGCGGGAGAGGCCCGATCGCAGGTCGGTGGGGCAAGGTCGAAGCCAGAGCATGGCAGGTCTCCCGGAGAGGGCGGGGTCGCGGCCTCGCCCCGTCTCCGGGATTGTCGGCGATGGAGATCCCCAGGGCAACCGAAATCCGGCGTTTGCCCGCCTCGTGCAGCGGACGCCCTCCGATCGAGCGAAACGAAAGACACCCGCGAGGCAGGCGAGATCGTGCATGGCTCAGGAAATCTCGCCCGCACCCGACATTTCGCCATGATCGGCGCGGTGAACACTTCCGGGCGATCGGCTCCAGGACGTGGAAAGCAGGGCCCCGCCGGATCGCGGGGGAGAGGCCCCGCGAACCGGCGATCGGGTTCCCCCGCGTGAGGGGGATGGCGGAGGGCTCAGACCCGCACGCGTGTCGAGAACGAGTGCGGCGCCGGGGTCTTCCGGCCGGCGTAGGTGGACGTGGATTTCGAGGGGGACGGGGCTGCGCCTCGCCGCGTCTTCCATCGTCTGAGGATCTGATGGATGGCGAGGCCCGCCATGCCCAGCAGGCCGAAGGTCCCCGGGGAAATCAGCGAGGGGGCGGCCAGGGCCTCGTCCGCCTCGGGGGCGGGTTCCCCCGCTTCCGTCACCAGGAGGGTGGAGGCCGTGGCGGCCCCGGCCCCTGGCGTGAGGTCCAGGCCCTCGGGCGTGATCGCGTCG
>JANOBY010000627.1:0-5382 GCA_031411935.1 Planctomycetales bacterium
TCCAGGTCAACACGCTTCGCCATGAGAGATCCTCCATGTTGTTGCCTTCATGGAGGTTACAATAATCCCAACCACTTCACAGCAGTGGCAGGGACGCCCGCCCCACTTGGGATTTTGGTACGCGGTGCATCCCCATTTCCCAGTGGGGCAGGCGTCCCTGCCTGCCTGAAATGGGTCTGGTGGGCAGCGCCGCCCGCCCCACGGGAGATCCGGGAAGTCGGCCTGTCGCCATTTCCCGGGAGGTCCGTGGTCCTGGCGCATGGATCCGGGGTCCGGACGGGCTGCGCGGCCTGCTCCGGGCGATTGTCTTCGGGCTCCCTCGTGGCCTCGCCCGGCCCCTCGGTGGGTTCGTTTCGTAATTTCTCCGAGGCGATCGCGGAAGATGTTTCGACCGCATCCCGGCCCCCCACATTCCTCTCTGATTCCGCTCCATCTGGCGAATCGGCAACCCTTTGCGGCGAATCGGGGTCGTCGCGGTCGGCCTCTTCTCTCAGCCTGGCCAGGTCGCGAATCGCGCGGTGCAAATCGCGGCTAGCCGCGGTGGCGTAACGCAGGCAGAGCGAGAGCGATCGCGATTCCTCGAACGCCGCGCGGTCGGCCGCCCCGGCGAGGTCCTCGGCGGCGCGGGCCTTCAGGACCCGCCTCAACACGCGGGCCAGCTTCTCCCTCTCGGAGCGGACCAGGGCGTGCAACCGCTTGCGGTCGGGCGTCCCCGAGTCCGACCCGCCCCGCGTCCTCGCCGAGACCGCCGCCACGCAGTCGAGCCAGACCGTGAGCGGATCCTCCAGGCCCCTGCGATCCGCCTCCTCGGCCGCGTCGAGCGCCCCCTCAAGCCCCGGATGCCCGAACCACGAGCCGCCCCCCGGGGGCCCCTCCAGCGCGGCCGATCGCGGCACGAGCCGGCCAAGGATCGGATGACCGATCGCCGCCTCGGGCCGCAGGCCCAGCAAGCGGACGGCCGCCCCCATCTGGTCCGAGGTCCACCCTCCGGGCGCTTTCAGGGCCCTCGCCAGCTCCCCCCAACGCGCCAGAAGCCACTCCACGCCCGCCGACGACCGGCGAAGCTCGGCCACGATCAGCGCCGGGTCCTCGCCCGAAGCCGAACTCGCCCCCGTGGCCCGGTGGCCCCCGTCCTCAAGATCCTCCGCACCCTCCCCGGCGATCAACCGCCGCCCTACCGCCTCCGCCCGCTTCGCCTCGGCCAGCTCATACTCCTCGCCCGCGTCCCGATCCCTCTTGAACGATGTGGCATCCTCGAACCGATCGCACCGGCGGAGGTTCCACGCCGCGCGACACGCCCGCTCGGCCAGGGTCCGCTCGGCGATCCCCCGAGGCTGCAAATCCCCGACCCACTCGGCCAGAGCCTCCCGATAAGCCGCGGTCGGCTCCCCCGGCTGCGAGGTCATCCCATGAGTCACGGCATTGCGGCTCGCCCGCCCCTTGCCCGCATGGGACTTCGGCCCGGTGCTCTTGCGAGCGTTGGCACGGTTGGCATGGAGCTTCGAGGGGCTGATCATGGGGGGACCGCACGAAGGGGCCAGGCTCCTCGAGACGAGCGGCCCGCTCCCGGGGCCCAGTGGCCCACAACCCGGCGCCGACCCCCAACTCCTCGGGGAAGGGGAAACGCGTGCTCCTCTCGAAGGATCATCGCAAGCAAGAGGCAAAACCTTCTGCAAATCGGACGAAGGGCACCCATCGGCCCGGCCCCTGGGGCTATCGAGAGAAGGCCGCCCCAGGAATGGGCGGTCCACCCGGGCCGCACTCCTCGTCCCGGGAGGAAAACGAAGAACCTCCTGGCCCCGACCGCTTCTCCTCGCCCATCTCGGCCGGATGCCGCTTCCCGGGAAACAGAGGAACTGCCGGGCCCACTGCCAGTAAGCCCGCTCGGTACGAATGCTGTCATGCAAGGTGCGGACCTGGTCTCGCATCCGATCGAGCAACGGGGACATAATCCACGCCACCCATATCGCCGGAATTTCCCGAGGACAGTGCTTGCACTGCCGCAAAAATTCGCACAAGATGACCTTCGACGCGGGATTATACGACAACTTGTTCGTGATGTAACACGACAATCCTGTCGTCGAATTATGGTTAGGCGGCAGAGGGGCTACGATGAACTGGCAGCAGCAAGTTCCCGGATGTTTCGGGGCGCAAGACTTGATCTGGGGGAGCCATATCCTTGATCAGCAGCGTGCCCGCCAGATGCTCAAGGACGCGATCGACGCTGGGGCTACGATGTCTGATATCGTTGCCGAAGCAGATGCGTTCCTTCAAAGTCAGGGTGCTCAAGCCCAACACATTCAAGATCAAATGGATAAAGTTCGCAACTTGAGCTTCTGATCAATTCTAGTTGCGTGAAACTTTTATCACAAACTAATAGGAACTCAAATGACCCAAGCCAACGTACTTGTTTCGGCGGTCAAGCGTAGTCAAGATGGGGCACGTATCGAATATCTTCGCATTCATCTTCCCGTTGGTGGCTTCGTCGGACCCTCCGTTATCGACGCCAGAAGAGAGAGCGTCGTCGACATGATTCAAAGGGAACGCAAGGTCGTCATGACCGTGTTCGACGAAGACGGTACTTGGGTCGATGGCGCTATCGTCCGAGTCACTCGACGCGGATATCTCCTTACCGATGCCGACGACCTCGAAGAGGACAATTTGGGTGAACTGCCCGAAATCGATCGAATCGAGAACCGGTTGTGAATTGTGGCTCCGGTTGGCCGCAGCGAAGGAGTCGCCTAACATCGCGCTGCAGCGGACCCCGGCCACGGGCCGCGCTTCCCGTGTCTTCAATGCTCATTGGTCCGTGGCCGGGTCCGCTGAGCTTATGCGTTAGACAGCGACATGGCATCTACCCTGATGACTGAGTTTCACAATAAGCAGCGCATCTTCAAGGCGTTCATCGCTGTCTCCGCGTCTGGCCCAGACCAGGCGACCGAGCGCTCGGGCCTTTTCGGAACCCGGCGGTCACGCGATGGCGCGGATCTTAGGTTCACCACTTCCGACTGTGACTGGTTCTCCGATCATCTCCGGGAACCGAACTACGACTCCGGCATTGCCGAGCATCACATCCGGCTCGTGAATCCGGGGCTCTCAGACGTGATGGGCGGAATCAGCGAGGCTGGTCGCTTTCTCTCCTCTCACGTCAGTGACGCACGCTGGGATGGCGGGCAGATTACCGTCATCTACGCAGGTCACGGCACTCCAACAACTGGAGCGTGGGTACTTCGGGACGGCAATATGGACGCCGTTGCACTTGCTGAAACGCTGTTGCAGGTTGTTAAATCCACGAGTCGCCACCTTAGGCTTGATCTCGTGATGGACTCATGCTTCGCCGGCGCTTTCGTCGCGGACCTCTTAGAGTATAGCTGGAGCCGCCCCGACCATCGGCTGTTCGTCTGTGATGTGTTCGGTGCCGCACTACCGGGCGAGCTGGCTTGGGAACTCGATAGCCACCAGCACGGGGCGTTCACATATGCCTTTAGGGCTATGTTTGAACCCCTCGTACTCGGTAGCCCCTCGCTCCCACGGCACCGGCCCTCCGGAATCCGCGACACGGACCGGCTGCGTAGCGGCGGGGTTAGCTGGCTTACCGACGACGAGCAACATGCCTTCGAGTATCTGAACGGCCACCTAAAGGTGATCGGCGCAGGTTCAGCCAGGCTTTACGAAGCGCCTGTCGTCGACACAGGTCTGATCCGATCGGTGATGGAAGCGGCACTCGATCTCTTGCCAGATCAGTATGTTCCCCTTGGCTAGTGCAAACCATTGAGTCGATCGGGGGAGAAAAGGGGACATTCTAGAATGGCATTAAGCTAAGCACTAAGGGATCGCGCCAAAATAACTTGCCGGAATATTAATGTCGTCTCGGGTGGATCTCATAGTTCCATTCGCCGTGGAATGCGTGCCGCTTGATGGTGCATTCCGCCAGCTCCTGATCGCTGACTCTCCGGCCTTTCTCGTATGTCCCTTCGTCCAGCCAGGCATGGACCTCCAGGCCCGTCTCCGTGGTCGTCGCGCCGATCGATTCGACCAGGGAAAGGGGACATTCTACTTTTTCTTGAATTCCAAAAGTAGAATGTCCCCAATAGTCACCCGGCGAGGCCCACGAGAATTCCCCGGTGGCCGTAGCAAATCACATTGCGAGGCTCATCGGGCATCGTATAGGCTCGCCGATGTGTTTGCGCAGAGGTCGGCGTGAGGTCTGCCTCTCGGAGACTGGGTGTGACGGCTTTCTACGCCGCCACGATCTCGGGTGGATGTTCGGCGGCGGCGACGCTGCCGTCACGGTCTGAGGAATGAGAACTTCATGGACTGGCTCGCGGACCCCCAGGCCTGGATCGCCCTGGCCACGCTCACGGCGCTGGAAATCGTCCTGGGCATCGACAACATCGTGTTCATCTCGATCCTGGCAGGCAAGCTGCCGGCCGATCAGCAGGTCAAGGCCCGGCGCATCGGGTTGTCCCTGGCTCTGGTCATGCGGGTTGGGCTTCTGTTCTCTTTGGCGTGGATCATCCGCCTGACCAAACCGCTGTTCGGGGTTCTCGGGCACGAGTTTTCCGGGCGCGACCTGATCCTGATCGGGGGCGGCCTGTTCCTGATGGCCAAGAGCACCCACGAGATCCACCAGAAGCTGGAGGGCGGCGAGGGGGAGTCGTCCGATCGCGTGCGGCCTTCGTTCCGCAGCGTGATCGTCCAGATCATGCTGCTCGACATCGTGTTCTCGCTCGATTCGGTGATCACGGCCGTGGGCATGGTCGATCAAATCGGGGTCATGATCGCGGCGGTCACGCTGGCCATCGCATTCATGATGGTGTTCGCCGGCCGGATCAGCGGTTTCGTGGAGCGGCACCCGACGGTCAAGATCCTCGCCTTGAGTTTCCTGCTGCTGATCGGGTTCACTCTGCTGGCCGAGGGGTTCCATCAGCACATCCCGAAGGGGTACATCTACTTCGCCATGGCGTTCTCGGTTTTCGTCGAGATCCTGAACTTGCAGCTGCGCCGGCCGAAGGCGCCGCCGGTCCACCTCCACGAGCCCTACACCGCACCCGACAAGGCCGCCGAACCCGACCCGGCCCGCATCTAGCGCGACGCGTCGAACGAAGGGAGAAAAGGGGACATTCTGAAGGGAGAAAAGGGGACATTCTACTTTTTCATGAGAAGGGAGGAAAGGGGACATTCTACTTTTTCATGAAATTAGGCAATGTGGACAAGCTGGGTAATGAAAAAGTAGAATGTCCCGAATGGCATTAAGCTAAGCACTAACTCCTTGATTCATCAAGTGGTTGCGCAATTCTGATCGCGGTTTCTTCATCAACGGGTACTGCTTCGGCCGCCGCTTCCGAACCCGCGGCTCGACACGGTCAGGGCGATCGGGGT
>JANOBY010000628.1:0-1527 GCA_031411935.1 Planctomycetales bacterium
CAGCCCGATGTGGTTCCGCTCCGCCCGCGCCGACCGGCACTGGCACCGCTCGACCCCGGTACACTGCTTGATCCCCCGGTGGTAGTGCTCGACCGACCACGAGACGTCCGCGCACCGCAACCGGGTCAGGCCCGTCATCCCCAGGTCGTTGGTCGCCCACGGCCAACGCGCGCGGCTGGGGAAGTTGCGTGGACTTGCGCGCGGTGCCGCTGCGTTCTACCACTTGGGCAGTGGTTCTCACGCCGCCCGCACGCGCGGGCCCGTTCCCCATCGGAAGCCCGGTGTGCCCCATGGCAACCAAACGGATCACCGTTGAATCGATCGGTTCCTACTTCGAGTCCCTGCCCGACCCCCGGCATACCCAGAACCGCAAGCACCTGTTCCTCGACATCGTCGTGATCGCGGTGTGCGGCCTGGTCTGCGGTTGCGACGGCCCGACGGCCATCCGCCGGTGGGCCACCAATCGGGTCGATTGGCTCAGGGGGTTCTTGTCCCTCCCCAACGGCATCCCGTCGCGGGATTGCATCCGCAACCTCCTCATGGCCCTCCAGCCCGAGGCGTTCCAGAGGTGCTTTCAGGATTGGATTGCCCGCGCCATCGCGACCGACGACGGTGGCCCGGCCCGTCTCGTGGCCATCGACGGCAAGACCCTGCGGGGCTCCCACGACGGGTCCAATGGCCTGGGACCGTTGCACATCGTCAGTGCCTGGGCGAGCGAGCACGGGATCGCCCTGGGCCAGGTGGCGACCGAGGAGAAGTCCAACGAGATCACGGCCATCCCCCAACTCCTCAAGCAGATCGAGCTTCACAAGACGTTGGTCACGATCGACGCCATGGGATGTCAGAAGGACATCGCCCGTGACATCGTGGCGGGCGGCGGGGACTTCGTAATCGCCGTGAAGGGCAATCAGCCGAAGCTCTCCGAGGCCATCGGGGCGCTCGTCGAGAAGCACCTGGAAGGCGAGTTGGCCGCCCTCAGGCACCGGAGCCACGAGACCCAGGAGCATGGGCACGGTCGGCGGGACGAGCGGTTCCGCTTCGTGGCCCAGATCCCGTCGGATTTCGCACCGAAGCAGGAGTGGCCGTGGATCAAGGCCATCGGGACGGCGGTGCGGATCACCACGCACGCCGACGGGAGCCAGAGTGACGAGGTGCGGTACTTCATGCTGAGCCGGTTCCTGAGCGGCAAGCGGTTCGGCGAAGTGGTTCGCGGGCACTGGGGCATCGAGTCGATGCATTGGGTTCTGGACGTCACGTTCCGTGAGGACGAGAGTCGCACACGGGAGCGGATCCTGGCGAACAACCTGAGCTGGCTCCGGCGGTTCGCCGTCACCCTACTGAAGCGCCACCCCATCAAAGACAGTATCCGAGGCAAGATGATCCGCTACCTGATGAATACACAGTTCCTCGACGAAGTCCTGACTTTACAAGGCGATTAGTACGCGTTGGCCGTGGGTCACCACCCGGACTCGGCATCGGACTCGCAACTGACTTGGCTCGGGCTGCCGGCTCCGGCGGGCCGCCGGC
>JANOBY010000629.1:0-19029 GCA_031411935.1 Planctomycetales bacterium
GGCTTGCCCTGGGCCGCGGCGAGCGAGCCGAGGACCTCAAGGCTCGAGGCCACGTCAGGGTGGTCGGCGCCCAGCTCCTTCTCGCGGATGGCCAGGGCCTTCTTCAGGAGGGGCTCGGCCATGTCGTACTTGTCGGTGTCGCTGTAGAGGACGCCGAGGTTATGCAGGGTGTCGGCCAGTTCGGCGGGCTTGCCGCCCTCGCGCAGGGTGATGATCTGCGTGTAGATGGCCTTGGCCTCGTCGGTCTTGCCCAGCAGCTGATTCACGGCGGCGAGGTTGTCCATCAGGGCCAGCACGCCCGCGTCCTTCTCGCCCTTGGCCTTGCCCAGGATGGCGAGGCTGCGGGTGTAGAGCGGCAGGGCCTCGGCCTGCTGGCCGGCGAGGTCGTACACGCTGGCCAGGGTCTTCAGGCTCGCGGCGGTCTCCGGGGCGTCGGCCCCCATGGCCTTCTCGCGGATGGCGAGGGCGGATTTGGCCGCCGTCGTGGCCTCGGCGAACTTGCCCTCGGCGGCGAGGACCCAGGCGAGGTAATCCTGAGTGGTGGCAAGCTTGGGGTCGTTCGCGCCCAGGGCCTTGGCGGCCTTCTCGGCGGCGAGGAGCTTGGTCTCGGCCTCGTCGAGCTGCCCCTTCTGGTAGGCAGCCCAGCCGGCATCGAGGTCGGCCTGCCAGTCGGCGCGGGCGACCGGTGAGGCGAGGAACAAGCTCACCAACGCACAGACAACCACAAATCGAGACTTAAACATCATGGTCATGATCTCCGTGAGGTGGATCGGAAGTTGGAGGGAAATCCCCGCGAGACGAGGCGGGAGTTACGGCCGGAGCCACGGACGGTGGAGGGGGCTGTTGTTGCCCGTAGTCCAGTTGCGGACGCCGGGGCCGACGGATCGACCACGCGCCTGCTGGGGACGGGCGGTCCTGGGGGCGGTCTGCTGGGGATAGAAGCCCGCCCCTTGAGCACCGCTCGGCGCATAGACGAATCGAGGGGCGGGCCGCGCCGGCTGCTGGACCAACGCGGAGGCCCCGGTGGCGGCCAGAGGAAGGGCGGCGAGGCCTCCGAGCAGGAGTGCTCCCACGACCATCCCGACTCTCGACGGTGCACGCATGAAATCGTCAACTTTCTGGGGATCGAACTCGGGGGTCATGGCCGGTGGAAGGCGATCCCGCCCCCTCCCAACCGGCCTGATTCGACATGGGGGAAGACTCTGCGACCGGCACTCGCTCCCGACCGCCTCACCCATCGCGATCTCCGGTCGGGCCAGGCCCGGGAGATCCCGGCGTCGAGGTCGGAAGCGGGGAGCGTCACGAAGCATGGGTCGAGGAGCCCGGGTACGCGCATCGCCGGTCCGAGAGAGGAGCGTCGGGCTCGCCGCATGAAGATTCTTCCCGGATGAACACGCGATCTCTCCGGTCATTCATGGAGGGGACGGTCCGCCGGCGCGGGCCAGGCACCTCCGCATCTTCAGCCCCTGAATGATCGTATTTTTCCGGGGGCATCGCAAGGCTCGGGCGGGCCGATTCTCGAACGAGATCCGGCGACCTCGGCCGGCCCTCGCCCCCGAAATCGCGATCGTTCGGGGAGCCGGCGTCGAACCCGCTCGGCGTGGGCGTGATCCAGCAACACAAACCGATCTCGCATGCGCATCTCCCGAAATCACCGTCAAGCCAAGGGATAGGTCGCCTCAACACCCGTCCAGGAGATTCCCGTTAAAGCCCCCGTCCGTCGGCGGTCGAAAGCTAGATCTGTGCTCCTACACGCCTCGCCGCCCGCGCCCGTCCTCCAAGAACCGTTCACTCACCATCAAGGCAGGAAGCCATGACCATACGGGGCCTGATCATCGGAGGATGGGCGTTGATGCTCTTCGGAGCCTCGTCGGCGCTCGCCCAGGAGCTCGCGCAGCCGCTTCCGGAGGATCCGAACGCCGCGGCGACCAGCGGCCTGGAATCGCACTCGCTGCCGGCCGAGTTGCAGGAAGACATTCGGGGCGCGGCCCCCTATCGGACCCTGGGGCCGACCCCGGTCACCGACGTCAAAATCTTGATGGAAACCCTGGGCCTCAAAAACTGGTTCGGCGACAGCGGGATCCGCACGTTCGGCTGGGTCGAGGCCGGCTACTCGGGCGCCTCGACCGGCCCCGGACAGCTCTCGGTGCAACCCCGGCAAAACCGGTTCGGCAACGAATTCCTGCTCAACCAGATCGGCATCGTCCTGCAGAAGCCCCTGAAGCAGGACGAGTTCGACATCGGCTTCAATATTCGCTACTTCGCCGGAGCCGACGCCGCCCTGGGCCAGCCCCGGGGGGGGATCGGCTTCCCCTCCGATAATCCCCGCTTCGGGCATGACTTCCGCGACCTCTTCATCTCCGCCCACCTGCCCGTGATCACCGACGGCGGCCTGGACGTGAAGTTCGGTCGCATGAACACGATCATCGGCTACAACGGGTTCCTGGCCCCATACCGGCCGTTCTACTCCAGCGACTATCAGTTCTTCTACGCCCAGGACGGCGCCTTCACCGGCCTCTTAACCGACCTGCACGTGACCGACCGCCTGGACATCTGGAACGGCGTGACGCTGGGGGCCAACACGTTCTTCACCAAGCGGAGCCCGAACTCGATCTGCTACATCGGCCAGGTCGATTACTGGCTCACCGACGAGCGGATTACGCGGCTCACCGGCTCGGTGTATGCCGGCCCCGACGCCATCTTCGCCGCGCCCGGCATGAACGGGAAGTTCGTGACGATGGTCGAGGTCCGCGTCCAGCAGAACTGGACCGAGCGTTTCACCCAGATCGTCCAGACCAACATGGGCTGGGACGCCGAGACCCCCGTGGGCACCGGCTCGTTCTACGGCCTGTACACGATCGGCATCTTCCACGTGAACGAGAACCTCGACGCCCAGTTCCGCGCCGAGTGGTTCGACGACGTGAAGGGCACCCGCACCGGCGTGAACACGAATTACTCCGAGGTCACCCTGGGACTGAACTGGCACCCGCTGAGGTTCCTCGAAGTCCGGCCCGAGATCCGAGGCGACTTCGCCGCCGACCGCGCCTTCGGCAACAACGGCCAGAACGACACGTTCAGCCAGCTTACCGGCGGGATCAACGCCATGATCAAGTTCTGAGTGGAGAGGGGTTGCCGTCCCGATCGCACGTTCGACGGACTTGCGGATCGTGACGGCTTCCCCTGGTTTCCCGACGGGAGCCTGGGGATGCCGTCACGGAACCCTGGCCTCGGATCCGAGCCACACGCGGGACCGCTTTCCTCGCCTCCCGGAAAGGCCGAGGCAGAGCCTCGAGGACGGCATTCCCTCGCGAAGCGTGGGAACGAGGACTTCCCCGCCGGGGCGAGCGGCCCAGCCTGCCTGAACTCTCCCTGCTCGCCTGCGCCCCGCCTGCTTGAGCCCTCTCCCGTGGCGTGAACCCTCCCGGCTAGCCTCGGCCGCCCCTCGTTCCTTCGCTCCGTGTGGGAATGCCGTCTCGGAAGCATGGCCTCCTCTTCGCGAGGCCCCTCGACGAATCTCATCCTGACCGACGCCCGAATCTCGTGGATTCCCCCTGGATCTCGGGAGGCGGCTGGCGTCCAATGCCTGCTCCAGCGGAGCCGCGACCGGCGCCTTGTGGGACTTCGCCCGTCCAGGACCCTCCGATTCCTACCTCGGGAGAACAGCGCGATGGGGCTCCTCGGAATCTTGCTCGGCCTCTCCCTCATGATGTGGCTGGCCTATCGCGGGTGGAGCGTCCTGCTCGTGGCCCCGGCGGCGGCGCTCGTGGTGGCCGCCATGTCGCGCGAGCCGCTGCTCGCCCACTGGACGCAGACCTTCATGGGGGCGGCGGCGAGGTTCGTCGCCCAGTGGTTCCCGCTGTTCCTCCTGGGCGGATTGTTCGGCAAGCTGATGGACGATAGCGGGTCGATCAACGCGATCTCGGGGTTCTTGACCGAGCGATTGGGCACGAAGCGAGCCATGCTCTCGGTCGTGCTCGCCTCGGCCGTGGTCACCTATGGCGGAGTGAGCGTGTTCGTCGCCTTCTTCGTGCTGGTGCCGATGGCCCAGCAGATGTTCCGCGCGGCCGACATCCCTCGTCGCTTGATGCCCGCGACGATCTGCCTGGGTGCGTTCACGTTCACGATGACGGCCATGCCGGGCTCGCCGTCGATCAACAACGCCATCCCCATGCCTTACTTCGGGACCACGCCGTTCGCGGCCCCCGGGCTGGGGATCATCTCGTCGCTGGTCACCCTGGCCTTCGGGATGTGGTGGCTCGGCCGCGCCGAGAGGATCGCCCGCAACGCCGGCGAGGGCTACGGGGCCAGGGATGCCGCCCCGGTGGTCAACGAGACGATCCGCGAACACGCCACCGCCGCGGGCGACTTCGACCCGGCCGAGATCGGCAACGGGGTGCACGCCGCAAATCACCCCACGTTTGCCCTGGCGATCCTGCCTCTGGGGGTGGTCATCGCCGTGAACTTCTTGCTGTCGCTCGTCGTGCTGCCTCGCCTCGATTTTTCGTTCCTGGCCGGGGAAGCCTGGGGCCGGACCTCGATCGGGGCGCTGGCCGGGATCTGGTCGGTCGCCGTGGCCCTGGCACTCGGGGCCTTGGCCGTGGTCGCGATCAATTTCAAGCGACTGCCCGACCTCCGCCAGAGCATGGACGCGGGGGCCAACTCCTCGGTGCTCCCGGTTCTGACGGTCGGCAGCCTGGTGGGATTCGGCGCCGTGGTCGCGGCCATGCCGGCGTTCGCGGGCGTGCGAGACGCCGTGCTCGGGGTGCGGGGCGGGCCCCTGGTGTCGCTCACGGTCGCGATGAATTTGCTCGCCGGGCTCACGGGGTCGGCCTCGGGCGGGATGGCGATTGCCCTGGATGCGCTGGGTGAGACCTACATGCGGCTCGCCCAGGAGCAGGGGATCGACCCCGCGCTCCTGCACCGGATCGCCGCGATCAGCTCGGGCACGCTCGACTCCCTGCCGCACAACGGCACGGTCTTGACGGTCCTCCAGGTCAGCGGCCTGACCCACCGCGAGAGCTATCCCGACATGATCATGACGGTGATCGTGAGCGTAGTCCTCGGCTTCCTCGCCACGATCGTCCTCGGCTCCGTGTTCGGGTCGTTCTGAACGAAGGTACCGCGACGATCAGGGATTGAGGCCCAGTAAGAGCTTCGCGGCGAGCACGAGGCGTTCGGCCCCCGACAGATTCGCCCAATCGTCCCGCACGCGGATGAGGGTGTCGGGGTCGTCGGTGATGATGTTGTCCACGCCCCTCTTGATGAGCCCCGTCATCTGGGCGGGGTCATTCACGGTCCACACATGAACCTCCATCCCCGCGCCATGCGCCGCGCGGAGCGAGGGGTCCGTGAGCCATTGCGAGAGCACGCTCAGGGCGTCGAGCTTCAACAGCGTGACGTTCCCCAGCGACTTGGCCACGATCAGCCCCACGCGCAGGCGGTCGTTCTTCTCCTTCAGTTCGCGCAGGGCGTCGTAATTGAACGAGGTGATCAGGCACTCGGACTCGAAGTCCTGCTCATGGACGAGCCGGGCGACCTCGCGGGCCAGTTCGCGGTCGGGCCCGCTGACCTTCAGCTCGATGTTCAGGCGGATGCGGCCCCTCGCCAGGTTGATGACCTCCACCAGCGTGGGGATACGTTCGCCGGCGAACTCGGGCGCGAACCACGCCCCGACGTCGAGCTTGCGGGCCTCGTCAAACGACGTCGCGGTGACCGATCGCCCCACGCCCGCCACGCGCTTCAGGTCGCCGTCGTGCAGGAGCACGACCACGCCGTCGGAGGTCTGCTGGACGTCGATCTCGGCATAATCGGCGCCGCTGTCGATCGCCTTGCGGACGGCGCTCAGGGTGTTCTCGGGCGCGGCGAGCGAGTGGCCGCGATGCGCGGTGACCTTCACCGGAGGCCGCCCCTTGAGCTGCCGCGGCAAATCCGCCCAGACGATCAGAGGTGTCAAAAGCGCGATCCCCACGCTCAGAAAAACGAGCCGTCCGACCCACGGGGAATCGGGCGAAGGGCGAGCCGCGACCTCGGCCCGCGCGTCCGGGACGGTCACGCCGAGCTTCTGGCTGCGGTCGAGATACAGGCGGCGGGTCAGAAGTGCATGGCCGACCAACCCCACGAACGAGGCAACCGCCACAAGCCCGGCCTGCACCATCAGGAGCCCGGCGATGGACGCGATGGGGCGCTGCCCCGCATCCTTCAGGACCACCGATGCCGCCTGCCTCAGCCCCGCCTGCAGGCCGAGGCCCAGGATCAGGGCTCCGAGTTGCCAGGAGAGCAGGATCGCGCCGATCCGCCAGCCGGCCCCGCTAACGCGGTCGCGGCTGGTCCGCAGGGCGGCGAGGGGCGACCGCCCCTCGAAGAGCAAAACCGGCAACGCGAAGGCCCAGCGGACGAACAGCCACAGGCCCACCGCCCCCGCGGCAAGCCCGATCACACCCCCGATCGCCCCCGCGATCCAGAAGCTCGGGGGCCTCGTTTCGAGATAAAAGTTGATGTCGTGCCGGGAGAGCAAGAGCCAGTAGGTGAGCCCCGCGACCGCGGCGAACGGGATCGCCGCCAGGCCCACCAGCACGAGCTGCACCGCCCCCATGCCCAGCACGCGGACCAGCGTCCCCGCCCCGGCCAGCAGGGCACGCCCGCCGGGCATGCGCCCCGCCGAGAGGGGATCCGCGGCAATCGCCATCAGGGCCGCCTGCTCGATCCACAGGAGGGTCACGGCGACCAGGCCGAAAACCGCCGCGTAGACTAGCCCGAGAGGCGAGAGGAAGAACGCGAGGACGTCCGTATTCGTGACCGCCACATAGCCCGCGCGGCCCAGCACGCGAGACAGCACGGCGGCCACGGCCGGCAAGAGCAGCCAGGCTTCCAGCAGCTTGAACAGGACCTCGAAGACGAGCAGAGGACGCCACGCGCGACGAGCGTCGCGCGCGACCGAGGCGGCCAGCGAGAGGGCTCCGGGCGTAGGGGTCATGGCGCGAGGATCGGCGTCGAGGAGAACCAGTGATTGGGGGACAGGCTCGTCGAGTTCAGGAACCACGGGGGGGCACCGGGGCCGCCGGTCCAGGTCCCGGCCAGGTTCATCGCGGTCACGACCAGGTCGTTCGTGATCGCGCCGGGGTGCCCGCACCAGCGGATGCAGGTGTCGCCCGAATCGAGCGGGAAGACCGAGCGGTGGAAGTCGGGATGGGACGCGGAGAGCTCCGCGGGCACCTCGCCGGTCACGAACAGGCTGGCCGAGGCCAGCGCCCCGCCGAAGTACCAGTCCACGCTCTGGGCGTCCCACGGTCCGTCCCAGCGGAACCGGTCGCGGTAGATGAGGCGCCCGTCGCGACGGGCCTCGAAGTCCTGCACGATCTTCTCGAAGACAAACCGCTCGGAAAGCTCCCCGCGGTCGTACCGGCCGGCGAGCCAGATGTCGCCCCAGATCAGGCGGGCCGTGGGCGCGAGGTTCACGCGGCCTCGCTGGAAGTAGCGGGCGCCCTGATAGGGGATCGTGGGGCCGGGCAGGACGACCAGGAAGGCGTCGTCCTCGACCTCCACGTCCCACTGCTGGGTCGCGAAGCTGTTCACGGCCGGATGCACGCGGCTGGCCGACTGGCCCGTCACGAGCGAGCGCGTGCCGGGGCGGGCCGTGACCTCGATCAGGTGGCCGTCGCCGTCGAGCAGCCCGGCCGTGAGGTTGATCAGGTAGAGCATGGACGCGGGCTCGCCGTCCATGGCGAACGGGGGCATGTAGCGGACCGGGACCTGCTGGTAGCCCGCGCCGAGCCGCGTCTCGTCGCCGTGACGGACGAGCTCGATGCGCGCACCTCCGACCCGGGCCGCCTGGTGCTCGGCGGAGCAGAGATGACGGAACTCGGGCGGCGTGACTAGCTCTTCACGTGTGATGCGAGCTGGTCGCGAACCCAGGAAACCACCTCGTCCAGGCCGTCCTTCTGACGGATGCTGATCATTTTGAACGGCCGTTCTCCCCGCATCTTGAGGCTGTCGCGTCGCATCACGTCCAGGTCGGCCCCGACGTGGGGTGCGAGATCGATCTTGTTGATCACCAGCAAGTCGCTGTTGCAAATGCCCGGCCCTCCCTTGCGGGGGATCTTGTCCCCCTCGGCCACGTCGATCACAAAGATGAAGGTGTCGGCCAGCTCGCGGGAGAACACGGCCGTGAGATTGTCGCCGCCCGACTCGACGATCACCAGCTCCAGGCCGGGGATCATGCGCTGAAAGTTGGCCACCGCGCTCAGGTTCGCGCTGGCGTCGTCGCGAATCGCGGTGTGCGGGCACCCGCCGGTCTGCACCCCCACGATCCGCTCCAGGGGGAGGACCTTGGCGCGGGAGAGGAACTCGGCGTCCTCGTGGGTGTAGATGTCGTTGGTGATCACGGCCAGGTTGATCTCGGGCCAGAGCTCACGGCAGAGGGCCTCGACCAGGGCCGTCTTGCCCGAGCCCACGGGGCCGGCGATCCCCAGGGTGAAGACCTGCCGCGAGGGCCCGGCGTAGCGCGCCGGGCCGGGCCGGCCCATGTGGTCGGCGGGGTGGTCGTGGTCCTTGTGGAAGGCCAGCCCCGCGCGGAATCGGCGGCGTGCGTGCGTCCCGGGGAGCCCTTCAGGAACGATACATTCGGGCATAGAGTCGTGTTTGCTCATCGCAGAGGACCTCGTAGAAAGGGCAACCGGCCCCGGCGGTCTCGGGCTCGCGCTCCAGGAGGACCGGGACCAGGTCGCGGATATCGTCTTGCAAGTAGGCGAGCAATTGCTGGCCGTGGGTATGGCCGACCGGGATGGCCCGGACGCCCGCCCCGATCATGCCCAAAGTGGCCTGATGAAGATAGGCCGTGAGGACGGCGTCAGGCTCGGCCTTCGCGATCGCACCGAGAAGCCCGAACGCCACCGGGTGGTGCCAAGCTTCGTTCGCGGGGATGTCGCGGGTGAACGGGGCCAGGCCCTTCGCGCACCAGGCCCAGGTCGACCCCAGGGCGATCAACTGGTCGCCCATCTCCCGGCTCGCGCGGCGGATCGAGGGGGGGACGATCGAGACCTCGGCCATCTCGTTCAGGTCCCTCAACTCGTCCGAATTGCCGGAGTGCCCCGCGCGACAGGCGCTCGCCACGAGCACCCCTTCGAGCGGCCCGAGCGAGGTTTTGAGCCATCGCCGGGTCCAGTTCTCCAGGGTCTCGGGGTCATGCACCATCCCGCGCGAGATCGCCGCCTCCAGCCCCCACGAGTGGGTGTAGCCGCTGATCGGCAGGGCCGAATCGGAGATCTGGAGCAGGCATAGATTCATGAACATGACTCTTCGCAAGCGATGGCGAGGGCGCCGCAGGCCTTTTCAGGAGACGAGCGGCACCCTCAATGTCCGATCAAAAGAGGAAATAACGCTGGGCCATGGGCAGGACCGAGATCGGGTCCGAGCCGACCTTCTCGCCGTCCACGAACACCTGGTAGGTGTCGGGGTCCACGCGGATCTCGGGCGTGGCCTCGTTGCGCTTCATGTCCTTCTTGCCCACGGTGCGGCAGCCCTTGACCGCGATCAGCTCGCGCTGGAGGCCGTACCGATCGCCGATGCCGTTGTCCAGCGCCGCCTGCGACACGAACGACACGCACGACTTCGAGAGCGCCCGGCCCAACGTGGCGAACTGCGGCCTCGGGTAGACCGGCTGCGGGGTGGCGATGCTGGCGTTGGGGTCGCCCATCTGGGCGCTCACGAGCAATCCGCCCTTGAGCACAAGCTCGGGCTTCACGCCGAAGTACTCGGGCCGATAGATGACAAGGTCGGCGAGTTTGCCGGCCTCGATGCTGCCGACCACGTGGCCGATCCCGTGCGTGAGCGCGGGGTTGATCGTGTACTTGGCCACGTAGCGCTTCACGCGCTCGTTGTCGTTGCGGGCGGTGTCGGTGGCCATGGCGCCGAACTGGACCTTCATCTTGTGGGCGGTCTGCCAGGTGCGGACGATCATCTCGCCGATGCGGCCCATGGCCTGCGAGTCGGAGCTGGTCATGCTGATGATCCCGCGGTCGTGGAACACGTCCTCGGCCCCGATGGTCTCGGCGCGGATACGGCTCTCGGCGAACGCCACGTCCTCGGGGATGCTGCGGGACAGGTGATGGCAGACCATCAGCATGTCCAGGTGCTCATCGATCGTGTTGACCGTGAACGGTCGCGTGGGGTTGGTGCTCGACGGCAGGACGAAGGGCAGCGCCGCGATGCTGATGATGTCGGGGGCGTGGCCGCCGCCGGCACCCTCGGTGTGGAAGCTGTGGATCGCGCGACCCTTCATCGCGGCGACCGAGTCCGCCAGGAAGCCCGACTCATTCAGCGTGTCGGTGTGGATGGCGATCTGGATGTCGTACTCGTCGGCCACCGTGAGGCTCGTGTCGATCACGGCCGGCGTGGTGCCCCAGTCCTCGTGCAGCTTGAGGCCGCAGGCACCGGCCTCGATCTGGTCTCGCAGGGGTTGCGGCAGGCTGCCGTTACCCTTGCCATAGATGCCGACGTTGATGGGCAGGCCCTCGAACGCCTGGAGCATCCGCATGATGTTCCACGGGCCGGGCGTGCAGGTGGTGGCCCACGTGCCGGTGGCCGAGCCGGTCCCGCCGCCGATCAGGGTGGTCACGCCCGAGGTGATTGCCGTCTCGATCTGCTGCGGGCAGATGAAGTGGATGTGCGTGTCCACGCCTCCGGCCGTGACGATCCGCCCCTCGGCCGCGATGATCTCGGTGCCGGGGCCGATCACGAGGCGAGGGTCCACGCCCTTCTGCGTGAACGGGTTGCCCGACTTGCCCACGGCGATGATCCGCCCGTCGCGGATGCCGATGTCCCCCTTGACGATCCCCCAGTGGTCGATGATCACCGCGTTGGTGATGACCAGGTCGCAGTGCGGGGGGCTCATCGGCTCCTCGATCGGGCACTGGTCCTGCCCGTCGCGGATCGACTTGCCTCCGCCGAAGATCGATTCCTCGCCGTAGTCGATGTGGTCGTGCTCGATCTCGATGAAGAGTTCGGTGTCGGCCAGGCGGATGCGGTCGCCCTTCGTGGGGCCGTACTTCTTGGCGTAGGCTTTTCGAGAGATCTTCACGCTCATGATTCACAGCCCTCCGGCTTGAGTTGAAGGTTGGGTCCGAAGGCCGACATTATTTGGTCTTGGGCGAGGACTTGGTGGGCTTCGACCCGTCCGCCGGCTTGTGGCCGAATCCCCCGTCGATGCAGCGCTGGAGGCTCGTCTGCTTCGTGTAGGGATCATCCAGGCGACCCGAGACCAGCGCGTTGAAGCCGTAGATCGTCCGATGCCCGCAGTAGGGGATCAGGTTCACGTCCTTGGTGTCGCCCGGCTCGAACCGGACCGAGGTCCCGCTGGGCAGGTCCAGGCGCATCCCGTAGCCCAGCTCGCGGTCGAAGACCAGGGCGCGGTTGGTCTCGAAGAAGTGATAGTGCGACCCGACCTGGATGGGGCGGTCGCCGGTGTTGTTCACGGTGACCGTGACGACCTCGCGGCCGGCGTTGAGCTCGAGGTCGTCGCCGTCGAAAACGTATTCGCCCGGAATCATGTGCGCATCTCCCTGATCGGATCGAGGGCCGGAAATTCCCGGTGGATTCAACGGATCGGGTCGTGGATGGTGATGAGCTTGGAGCCGTCGGGGAACGTGGGCTCGACCTGGATCATGGGGATCATCTCGGCCACGCCCTCCATCACGTCGGCCCGGCCCAGGATCTCGCGCCCGGAGCTCATGATCTCGGCCACGGACTTGCCGTCGCGGGCCAGCTCCATGAGCTCGGCCGTGATGAAGGCGATCGACTCGGGCACGTTCAGCTTGAGCCCTCGATCCTTGCGGGCCCGCGCGACCTGCGCGGCGGTGAAGATCAGGAGCTTGTCGCGCTCTTGCGGGGTGAGATGCATGGACGATTCTCCCGTGGACAAGCGAAAAGTGGCGATGACGGGAAAGGGGCGAGGCCGCCCTTACGATTGTGCGGGCCTGTTCACGAACCGCGTCTCCAGACAGCCCAGGCCCAGGATGACCCAGGTGGCCAGGACGAACGGCGCGGTCAGCGCCGGGAGCCCGAGACGAGGGAAATATTCGGTGATCGGGACCGAGATCAGGATGCCGAGCAAGGGAGCGATCAGAGACCGCCGCCACAAGAAAAGGGCGACCGCCGCGAGCGTGGCGTTGTACCCGTAGAGCCCCAGCGCCACGTTCTCGGTCAGGAGCCGGTCCACGAGCCGCTCGGGGTCCAGGGCCCGAGAGACCGCGGTCGCATGGTAGCTGCCCAGCAGCGTGCCGAGCGTCGCGCCCACGACCACCCAGGCCGCGTGCTGCCAGTCGCTCAGGGCGATGCCCACCAGGAACAGGATCCCGGTCCACACGCTCGCCTGGAACATGACCTGCCCCACGCCGTGGATCACGGCCGAGAGGAAACCGGCCTCGACCGGGGGCCCCGCGGCCACCCGGGCCACGCCCATCGCCGTGCCCGCGAAAAAAAGCACCCAGGTGATCACGATGAACGGGGTGGTATACGTGGGGAACGGCACATAACGACGCATGGCGAGGGTCAAGGGGACCGCCGCGGCCGACCCGACGACCAGAAGGAGCACGCTCGCCACGCCGGGCTGGAAGAAGAAGAACGTGGCGATGCCCACCAGGGCCGCGTTGAACCCGAAGATCCCCGCCTGCGTGTCCGACGGGTCGAACTTCAGGGCCAGCGCCGTCGCATAGCCGATCACCGCCCCAAGGAGCAGGCCCAACGCCATGAGCGGCGAGCTCAGCGCGATGCCCACCAGGAAGCACACGCCCGTGAACGCGTTCTCCTGGAAAAAGACCTGGCCGATGCCCCTCAAAACGGCGCGGGGGACGGCGGGGATGGCACTGTCCGGCAGCAAGGTCATGCGTGAGCCCTTCCTAACGATCCACACTGAAGGGACGACGTCGATTCGAGAACTCTCTGATCCTCGGCCCGGTCTTCCGGCGCACGGCGAGCGGCCCGCGTTGAGGCTTTTCTGAAAGACAGGACGACCCGCACGCCGTCGTGACGGACGATCACGCCCTCGCCTGCGGAGCACGATCCCTCGCGACCGGGGATCGTTCCCGGTCCGTCATGACGGAAGGCGCGAGGCGGCCAGGATGCGCCGCCGCCTGCGGCCCGGACCCGCCCGATCAGGGGGCGGGGACGAACGGAAGTGCGGACTTGTGGACGATCAGCCGGACCTTGCCGTCGTCCGCCTTGCGGAAGACGAAGGTCTTGTCGACCATGATCTCCTTGCCCTCGCCGTCGGTCAGGTACACGTTGCCCATGGAGATGCCGATGTTGCCGTGGACCTGGATCCCGTTGTTCCCCTCGCCGGCGTTGTCGTAGCGGACCTTGACCCAGGGCTTGAGCGCGAAGCCGTTGTCCTCGGGGATGTTCGGGTTCCCGCCGACGAAGTAGGAGAGTGCCCCCTCCTTCGTCTTGCGGAAGGTGTTCGGTCCCGAGGCGAGCGTGGGCTTGAAGAAGACCTTGCCGTCGTCGTAGTCATAGGCCGAGTCGATGACCTGCTTGGCGACACCGCGATAGTCGCCGCCTTCCTTGTGGACCTTGCCGATCTTGATCAGAGCGTCGCACCACGCCTGCTGCGCGGCGTTGACCTCATCGACCGTGATGCCGTCGGCCGCCGCGGGGGTCGCGTTCGCCCCGACCGAGGCGAATCCGGCCGCCGCAAGCCCCAGAGCTCCGCAGAGGAAGAGCGATCCGCGAAGAATCTTCATCATCGGTGCGGTCCATTCAAGTTAAGTCGGGCCGACCGGGAACCACAAGTTGCCATGAATCCCGTGAATAGATCTTCATAAATCTGTTAATCAGATTTATGTTGGGCGACAGATCCATCGGCCGGCTGAACATACACCGGTCCCATCGTGCAATCAAGAGATTGCGATCCAGCAAATCCATTTTGCCGAATTGTTGAATCCACCTCGCCGCGGTCCCGGTGACCGGGCCGGGGGGCGATCGATCCGTCAGAAGTAGAGCTGGAACCGGAGCCAGAACATGTCGGCGGTCCTCTGCAGGCCGCCGGGGCGATACTGGACCGGGTCGGCGAAGTCGCCGTGGAGCCAGAAGGCGTACATCTTGATGTATTCGTTCCAGTACCAGTTCATGCCGATCTCGGTGGTCGTGGCCGAGTTCGACCAGAGGTCGCGATTGGCGAACCCGGCGTCGAAGACCTCCTCGCCCAGGCGCAGCCGGCTCACCCGGCCGACGACCTCCCAGGCCCCGGGGCCGCGGCGGTCCCGCTTGTTCGTGGGGATGAACGGCCTGAGCGGGATCAGGCGGGTCCGCCTCTCGACGTGCTCGCCGGTCAGGAAGTATCCGCCGGCCACGTAGAAGCCCCCGAACGGCACCTGCGTCGAGGCGCGGCCGGGTGTCGCATAGTTGCCGTATCCGTACTGGTACTCGCCGATCAGCGACAGCCCCTTGTAGAAGTACGCCGAGTGCACGGAGCCGATCAGGCGCTCGCCCTGCTCACGAACATTCCGGTTGAGGATCAGGAACGGCGTGGTGCCGGGGCCGGGCACGTCGCCGTTGGGGGACCCCCCGCCGATCCGGAACGACTGCGGGACGGCGGCCTGGTCCTGGCTCCCGTAGGCCACCGACGTGCCCAGGTTCAGGAACCGCAGGAAGGGCAGCGAGTCCGACTCCTGGAACGGCCTCCCGTTCAGGTAGCCGACGAAATCCACGCCGTTGTTCAGGCTCTCGAACGAGTTCCGGGAGCCGTTGAAGATCCCGGCCGCGTAGTCCAGCCGCTTCTCGAACAGGTAGCCCCAGGCCATCATCCCGAACTGCCGGTTCAGCGCCAGGTTCGTGGTGAAGACCGACCGCTCGGGCGTGAGCAGCCAGTAGTTTGAGATCGCGTACTGGTCATAAGGCAAGGGGGTGAAGAACCGCCCCACGCGGAGCTCGAACTTGTCGTTGAAATGGACGTTGATGTACGCGTTCAGGAGGCTGAGGTTGCCGAATCCCCGGTTGATCGAGAACTCGTATTCGATGGGCTTCGTGATGTTGCCGTTGAAGAAGATGCGCTGGCGAGGCAGGAAGAAGCCGCTGTTGGCGGGCTGCTGCTCGTTCTGGCTCCACATCCGGCCTTCGATCTGCGACTCGTAATGCACCTGGAGGCGGAATTCCTGGTCCTCGGTCTCCAGCTGAAATCCCGGCCCGAAGCTCCCCCTCAGCGGAGAGCGGCCGACCTTCGGCTGAGACGGCAGGGGGTAGCCCGGAGGGTTGGCGTCGGGGGGGAACCGGCCGTCGGTGTAGTCGGGCACCGGCGTGTCCTGGTCGCCGGTGGGCACCGACTCGCGGGCGGGCGCGGGGGGGACGACCTCGGGGCGATCCAGGGGAGGGTCGAGCGGCTCGGGCAAGGCGGGAGGCGATGCGGGGGCCGGCACCGCGGGCGACCCGCCGAGCTTCTCCAGGATCTGCCGCATCTGCTCGTCGTGGTCGCGACGGCTCCGCTCCAGCTCGGCGGCGAGCTTCCGGTTCATCGCCTCCATGGCGGCGAGTCGCTCGGCGAGTTGCTCGACCGTCACGGGGGGCGAAGCAGGCCGCGGCGCGGGCTCCTGGGCCCGCGCACCAGCGAGAAGCGTCCAGCACGCAAAGACCAGCGTGGCCATCCCCAGAAACCGCCACCAGGATCGGGCTTGCACGCCGTGTTCACCCCAATGGGAGGAGAAAATGACTTCCGATCGCGGACAGTCCTTCCCGGAGATTCCCTGGGTGTGATCACGAGTGGAGATTCGGGGAGCCTGACCGGGCCATGGGTCGTCGGGCCGCGCTCCCTGCGTTTCGGGGCAGCGCCCGGAATCGCCGCGGCTGGCCCCATCCAGACACCGACCGGGGCGCGGGAACCATATCGCGCAGGCGAACTTCCCACAACGCCAATCGGGCGAAGGGCCCCGTGGACTTCCCCACGGATCGTCGGTCGTCGCTAAGGCGAGCAAGCTCGAGGGGGGCGGCGATGCCCCCGGCACGGGTTGTGGACAGCGTCGCCCGTCCCCATGCCGATTCCCCGCGTTTCACGCGGAGGTCGGATTTCGCGCCCTCACCCGCAATTCTGCCGTCCCCAAGCAAACACAATCCTAACATTGTTGGATATCACACATGCGACCGTCCTTCGGATCCGTCACGCGCAGGTGCAATCTCCCATTCCCGAGGCTCGTCGGGCGGCCTCCCCTCGTTCTGGCGGGGAAATCGGCACTTCGTTTGCCGATCTCCTGGCGATCCTGTTAGGTTAGGGTCCGGGCCCACGCCCTCCCTTGAGTCTTTCCGCGAGGCCCGAGCTCCGGCATGCAAATCGACGGTCAAGGCCCGATCGCCCGCGTACCCGGGTTCGTCCGCGTGCGGGGGGCGCGGGAGCACAACCTCAAGAACGTGGACCTAGAGATCCCTCGCGACGCCCTGGTGGTCTTCACCGGCGTGAGCGGCTCCGGCAAGTCCTCCCTGGCGTTCGGGACGCTCTACGGGGAGGCGCAGAGGCGGTACCTGGAATCGGTCTCGCCCTACGCCCGCCGCCTGTTCCACCAGCTGGGCAACCCCGACGTGGACGAGATCGACGGCCTGCCCCCGGCCGTGGCCCTCCAGCAGCAGCGAGGCTCCCCCTCGACCCGGTCGTCCGTGGGCAGCGTGACCACGCTCTCGAACCTCCTGCGCATGCTCTACTCCCGCGCGGGGGATTATCCGCCCGGCCAGCCGATCATCTATGCCGAGGCGTTCTCGCCCAACACGCCCGAGGGCGCCTGCCCGCAATGCCACGGGTTGGGGCGGGTCTACGAGGTGACCGAGCGGTCGATGGTGCCCGACGACTCGCTCACGATCCGCCAGCGCGCCGTGGCCGCGTGGCCGACCGCGTGGCATGGGCAGAACCTCCGCGAGATCCTCATGACCCTGGGCCACGACGTGGACGTCCCCTGGCGCGACCTCCCGCAGAAGGACCGCGACTGGATCCTCTTCACCGACGAGCAGCCCACCGTGCCGGTCTACTCGGGCCTCTCGACCGACGAGGTGCGCAGGGCCCTCAAACGCAAGGACGAGCCGAGCTACCAGGGGACGTTCACGAGCGCCCGCAGGCACGTCCTGCACACCTTCGCCAACACGCAGAGCCCGCTCATGAAGAAGCGGGCCATGCAGTACATGCTCAGCGGCGACTGCCCCACGTGCGGGGGCAAGAGGCTCCGTCGCGAGTCGCTGGGCGTGACCTTCGCCGGGGTCGACATCACCGAGTTCTCGCGCCTGCCGCTCTCTCGGCTGGCCGAGATCCTGCGCCCCTATGCCGAGGGGACCGCCGCCGCGCTCGAAACGCTCCGGGTGGACCACCCCGAGAAGGAGATCGTGGTCCGCAGGATCGCGCACGACCTCTCGGGCCGGCTGGGGGTTCTGCTGGACCTGGGGCTCGGGTATCTGTCGCTGGAGAGGAGCACGCCCACGCTCTCGCCGGGCGAGTTGCAAAGACTGCGGCTGGCCACGCAGGTGCGGTCGCAGCTGTTCGGCGTGGTCTACGTGCTCGACGAGCCCTCGGCCGGGCTCCACCCCGCGGATACCGAGGCGCTCCTGCGGGCGCTCGATCGCCTGAAGGCGTCCGGCAACTCGCTGTTCGTGGTCGAGCACGACCTCGACGTGATCCGCCACGCCGACTGGATCGTGGACGTGGGGCCGGGCGCGGGCCAGCACGGCGGCCACGTGCTCTACAGCGGCCCGCCCGAGGGGCTGCGAGACGTCGAGGCCTCGCAAACCCGGCGGCACCTCTTCGGCGAGTCAGACGCCCCGAGGCGCGAGCCCCGAGAGCCCCGAGGCTGGCTGGAGCTGCTCGACGTCACGCGGAACAACCTGCGGGGGCTCTCGGCGCGGTTCCCGCTGGGGGTCTTCACCAGCGTGACGGGCGTGAGCGGGTCGGGCAAGTCAAGCCTGGTGAGCCAGGCCCTGGTCGAGCTGGTGGCCGAGGCCCTGGGGCATCGCCTGCCCGAGGACGACGAGCCGGAGGGCTCGGAGCTGGAGCGCCCTTCGGACCCCGTGGGAGGCCGGATCGGGGCCGGCATGGAGGGGATCAGGCGCCTGGTGCAGGTCGATCAGAAGCCGATCGGCCGCACCCCCCGGTCGAACCTCGCCACCTACACCGGGCTGTTCGACCCGATCCGCAAGCTCTTCGCCGCGACCCCCGAGGCCCGGGCCCGCCGCTACGACGCCGGGCGGTTCTCGTTCAACGTGGCCCGGGGGCGCTGCGAGAATTGCGAGGGCGAAGGCTTCGTGATGGTCGAGCTCCTCTTCCTGCCCAGCGTGTACGCCCCCTGCCCCGCCTGCCACGGGGCGCGCTACAATGAGGAGACCCTGGAGATCAAGGTCCGGGACAGGAGCATCGCCGACGTGCTCGGCCTCACGGTGGACGAGGCCTGCGAGTTCTTCGCCGAGGACCCGCCGGTGCTCCGCTCGCTCGCGGTCCTGCGCGAGGTCGGGCTCGGCTACATCCGTCTGGGCCAGCCCGCGACCGAGCTCTCGGGCGGGGAGGCGCAGAGGATCAAGCTCGCGACCGAGCTCCAGAGGCTCCAGCGCGGGGACACCCTCTATGTGCTGGACGAGCCCACCACGGGCCTGCACCCGGCCGACGTGGACCGGCTCATGGCGCAGCTCGACGGGCTCGTGCAGTCGGGCAACACGGTGATCGTGGTCGAGCACGAGATGAAGGTCGTGGCGGCGAGCGACTGGGTGATCGACATCGGCCCCGGCGCCGGCGAGAAGGGCGGCCAGATCGTGGCGACCGGCGCACCCCGACACGTGGCCCAATCCGCAACCAGCCGGACCGCCCCCTACCTCGCCCGATTCCTGGGCCACCACACCGAGAGCCCCAAGCCAACCCGATGACGCCCGGTCCGACCCGCCCGGCCCCCGTTCGTCTCGCCCGTCAGAGCGACTCTGGTTCCGGTCCGGAACGAGCATGGGAGCGGTTCCCTTTTGCGCGTAACGATTCTTGCAGTGGGGCGGGCGTCCCTGCCACTGCTGTGAAGCGGTTTTTTGCTTTCTTGC
>JANOBY010000630.1:0-5340 GCA_031411935.1 Planctomycetales bacterium
CGGAGGTGGTCGAGGATGCGTTTGAGGAGGTCGTCGGAGGTGAGCCCTTCGGCGTCGGCCTCGTAGCTGGCGATCACGCGGTGCCGGAGCACGTCGGGCGCGAGGCTTTTCACGTCGTGAGGGACCACATAGTCGCGGCCCGAGAGCAGGGCGTGGGCCTTCGCGGCGCGGATCAGCGCGAGGGTCGCCCGGGGGCTCGCCCCCAGCTCGATCAGGGGTTCGAGCCCCAGACCGAGCGGGGCGGGGTCGCGGGTCGCTCGGATCAGATCGACCACGTATTCCTTGATCGCGACCGCCACGCGGACGTTGGCGGCCTCCCGCCTCAGGGCACGGACGTCCTCGGGGCCGAGCAGAGGGGCCAGGCCCACGTCCTCGCCGCGTTCGGAGGTGTTGGGCAGGTCGAGCATGGCGAGTTCGGAATCGCGATCGGGGTATCCGACCGTGAGCTTCATGAGGAATCGGTCGAGCTGGGCCTCGGGCAAGGGGTAGGTCCCCTCGTGCTCGATCGGGTTCTGGGTGGCGAGGACCCAGAACGGGTCGGGCAGCTTGATCGTGCGGTCGCCGATGGTGACCTGCCCCTCCTGCATGGCCTCGAGCAGGGCGCTCTGGACCTTGGCCGGGGCGCGGTTGATCTCGTCGGCCAGGAGGACCGAGGTCACGATCGGGCCGGGCCGGGCATCGAACTCGCCGGTCGCCGGGCGGTAGATCTGGGTGCCGGTCAGGTCGGCCGGCAGGAGATCGGGGGTGAACTGGACGCGGCGATAGGGCAGATCCAGGGCGTTGGCCAGGGCGTGCACGGCGCGGGTCTTGGCCAACCCCGGCACGCCCTCGATCAACACATGGCCGCCGGCCAGGAGGGCAACGACCAGCCTCTGCAGAAGGCCGCTCTGCCCGACCACGGCGGATTCGAGCCGGGCGAGGACCGAGGCCAGTCGTTCGGCCGTGCTCGGGGGATCAACGGCGGCCATGCAGCAGTCCATCCCCCGGCGATCGCGGCAAATCGTTGCGGGCTGGACCCGACCCTCCGAGGGGGGTCCAGCGCACAAAAGGGCTCAGGACCTGGACGCGCGTCGGCGTTCGAGCATCTTGCGAAGGATGTCGTTGGCGGCGTCGGACGTGTCCGCGTACGAAGGCTTGGCCGCGGCGGCCTCCTGGGCCTTGGACTTCTTGGGGATGTAGAACGGGTTCGACTCGTCGAGGAATTCGCCGTCGGGCGTGGCCCCGTCCTCGTCGTCATCCCCGACCTTGGCCTCGATGGTCTCTTCCTCGGCGTCGCCGGCGCCTTCCTCAAGCCGTTCGAACTGGAGGTTCTCGTCGGCGAAGACCGGGGTCGGGGCGGCGGGCTCGGGCTTGGGGGCCGGCTTGGGGCTCTTGGCCACGGGCTGCGAGGGCGACGAGGCCGGCTTGGTCGCGCCGGTGTAGGCGTCGATGGTCAGCGTGTCGCCGTCGTAGACCCCCGAGGGCCGATCGGGCGTGGGGCGGGCGTTGTCGGCGACGAGCCACGACTCGATCTGGGCCTGAGGGGCCGCCGGGCTCGCCACGGCTGCGGCCGGCGCAGGGGTGCCGGACTGGATCGTCGCGATCGACGCCGCGGTCTCCTGGATGGAAACCGCAAAAGTTAATGGGCCAACCTTGAGCAATTCGCCGCTCTTCAATCTGTGAGGGGCGCTCAGAAGTTTGCCGTTGACCAGGGTGCCGTTTCGACTGCCCAGGTCCCTTACCGTCACGTCCATGTCGGTGACGGTGATTTCGGTGTGGGCCCGGCTCACCTCGACGCTGTTGGGCCGGAGGTGGCACGTTTCATCCCGGCCGATGCGGAAGATCGGAAGGGCCAGGGGGATGACCTTCCCCTCGGGCTTCCCGGACACGACGATCAAATTGACCTTGAGCATGGAAGACCGCCCCAATCTCGAGAACCAGTTCACGAAGGACGGGCGCGGGGGAATGCACCCACGGGGAAGATCAGCATCGATCTAGAAAGGCGGACGGACAAGGCGAGCACAGCCCGAGACGAGACGGCTTCGTCAGCCGCGATGGGGCATGGCCTCTCTATCGCACTATACGCAAAGCTGTCCTGGGACAACAGAGGCTAATGCGGTTTCGTACGTTTTTCTCGTTTGAAACAGGACGGTTTCGATCCGATTCCGGATCCCGTCCGTTTCCTCGCTTCGACTCCCTATCCATGTTCTTCGGAACTTGCCCTACCCGTAATCAAGTCCAAATGTGCGGAGGACTCAGGTCCGCGATCGACGGCGAATCCGGGTCCAACCCGGATCCCGATAGACAGAATAGGCAAGATGATCCGCCTCACCCCTCTCCCGATCGGTGAGGCCATCGACCTCCCCAGCGAGCCCCAAAGCTCTGCAAAGCTCGTGCCTCAAGATCGTTGAGATTTCCGATTCGGACCAGGTCTCGGACAGGAGGTCCGCGGCACCGGGCAATTCGGGCGTCCGTTCCGACTTCCTAAGTAAGAAGGACCCGTGCTGGAGGACCGCCGCGGATCGGCGTCTCTGGGCGCTGCCCACGATCTTGTGGTCTCCGAGCAGGAGGTCCTCGGGGTCACGATCCAGGAAGCAGAGGAAGGGCCTGGGCGCGCCCGGATCCGACTCGGGCGGTCCGGAAACTTTTTCCCCGCGACGGACGGCCGCGATCCCGTGAGAGCGCAGGGCCGTCGCGATCGCCGCGTGCACGGCGCGGTAAAGGTCCGAGGCCTTCGCCGTGACCGGGTGGGTCCGAGGGACGATCAGGGCGTAAGTGATCTCGCGATCATGCCAGAGGGCCCCTCCTCCGCTGGGACGTCGGATCAAGGGCACGTCGCTCCACCGGGGCTCGGCCCTCGCCTGCTCGTAGCTCTGGAAGTAGCCCAGGCTGAGCGTGGGCTCGCTCCATCCATAGGTGCGGAGGACCGCCGCGCGGGGGTCGGCGTCCACCGAGTCGAGCAGGGCCTCGTCCAGGGCCATGTTCTCGGGGCCGTTGCGGACCTCGTGGGGGAGCAGCCGGCAGATCATGGCGAGGGGATCCCGCGGGAAGAGGAAGGGCTCGGTGCCTCGATCGTAGCAGAGTTCACCACCGGCCGTGCCACTCCAGGCCGTGAGGGAGGCTCTCGGAGGCGAATTCCAGGTGGATCACGCGACGATGGCCGGGGTTCGTGGCCGCCGACGAGGCGTGCAGGAGCAGGGGCTTCATGACCAGCACGCCCCCGCGATCGAGCAGGCATGTCGTCTCGGACGTCGCGTCTCTCCATCGGGCGATCGCCTCGGCCCCGAGTTTTCCCTCGCGGTGAGACCCATCGAGCACCCGCAAGGGCCCGCAATCGGGGCCGCACGGGTCGAGGTGGACGCGCAGGGTGACCATCCGGGCCAAAATCTCGGCCGGGGGTTGGACGTGGGGGATGCCCGCCTTCATGGACCACGGGCCGAACCCGGGCGCCTCGCGGCGGAGGCGGGTGGCGATCGTGAGATCCTGGTGCCACGCAACCTTCCAGTTGGCCGCCGGGGTCTTGTCGAACAAAAGCCCCCGGACCGCGAAGCATCCGGGGCCCAGGATCGTCCCGGCCAGCGCGCGGATCGAGGGGTTGGCGGCCAGACGGGCCACCTCGGCAACCGCCCTCATGACGTCGCGGACCGCATGGGCCTGGATGTCCGCGACCGCGGCGAGGAGGCCGTCCACCTGGTCGTCGGGCAGAGCGCCCTCGCAGATGGCATGGCCTTGCTCCTCGACACGTGCGGCGAGATCGGTCGTCATGGTTCGATCAGTAGGACGGCGAGACCAGGGTGCGGCCGTCGGATTGGGGTGCCGTTTCGCCTTCGACGGTGGGCTCGGCCGAGGGGGTCCACTTCAGGATCGGGGTCCGGGCGGCGGCGACCTCGTCGGGGCGGCTGATCGGGGTAGACACGGGCGCGTCGTGGAGGATCTGCGGATCCTCGTCCGCGATCTTGAGCATGGTCGCCACGAACCGGTCGAGCGTCTCGCGGCTCTCGGTCTCCGTGGGCTCGATCATCATGGCCTCGGGCACGATGAGCGGGAAGTACACGGTGGGGGCGTGGATGTTGTGGTCGATCAGGCGCTTGGCGATGTCCATCGCCCGGACGCCCTTGTCGCGGGCCATCGCTCGGGCGCTGGCCACGAACTCGTGCATGCATCGGTCGCCCAGGGGGACGGGGTACCGGTGCTTGAGCTTCGCGAGCAGGTAGTTGGCGTTGAGCACGGCGTTCTGGGCCACGCCCTTCAGGCCGTCGGGCCCCTGGCTGCGGATGTAGCAATAGGCGCGGACGAGCACCCCCACGTTGCCGAAATACGCCCGCACCCGGCCGATCGACTTGGGCCGGTCCACGTCCAGTCGGTAGGTCCCGTCATCGTTACGCGCGACCATGGGCGAGGGGAGATAGGGGGCGAGGAAGTCGCGAACGGCGATCGGACCGGCGCCGGGGCCTCCTCCGCCGTGAGGCCCGGAGAAGGTCTTGTGCGGGTTGTAGTGCATGAGGTCCGCGCCCATGTCGCCGGGCCGGACCTCGCCGAGGATGGCGTTCATGTTCGCGCCGTCGAGGTAGA
Organism: Planctomycetales bacterium; assembly: GCA_031411935.1. Taxonomy (GTDB): domain Bacteria; phylum Planctomycetota; class Planctomycetia; order Isosphaerales; family Isosphaeraceae; genus JAQGHR01. The sequence continues at coordinate 4,552 of JANOBY010000630.1, forward strand.
GCAAGGCCCCTCGCTCGTGCAACAACTCGGCGATCTTGCCGACCTGCGGGTCGAACAGCCCCACGGTGTTCGGGTTGGTGATCATGAACACGGCGGCCTGGTCGTCGAGCTTGGCTTTGAAATCGTCCAGGTCCACGAGCCCCCGGCCGTCGCTCTTGATGGTCACGGCCTCGAACCCGGCGAGGTGCGCCGAGGCGGGGTTCGTGCCGTGGGCGCTGTCGGGCACGAGGACCTTGGTGCGGTTCTCCCCCTTGTCGCGGAAGTAGGCCGAGGCCACAAGAAGCGCAGTCAGCTCGCCCTGGGCGCCGGCGGCGGGCTGCAAGCTCACGGCGTGCAGGCCGGCGATCTCGGCCAGGTCGTTCTGGACCTCGTACAGGAGCTGGAGCATGCCCTGGAGGCTGCTCTCGTCCTGGTAGGGGTGCAACGAAGCCAGCCCCGGGAACGAGGCGATCCGCTCGTTTCGCTTGGGGTTGTACTTCATCGTGCACGAGCCGAGCGGATAGAAGTTCGCGTCGATGTTCATGTTCGACGTCGAGAGGTTCGTGAAATGCCGGACCACGTCCAGCTCGCCCAGCTCGGGCAGAGGGAGGGCCTCCTCGGCCAGGTGGGCCGAGGGGATGAGATCTTCGAGGGGACGATCGGGAACATCCGACGGCGGGAGGATCGCGGTGAACCGGCCGGGCCGGCTCGACTCGAACAGGAGCGTCGGGGGATCGAGCTTGTACATGGGTAGGGGCTCGCTAGGAGGGTCTGAAATTCGGTTGTGCTGAATGATCTGGTCCCCTCTCC
>JANOBY010000631.1:0-16373 GCA_031411935.1 Planctomycetales bacterium
GGTCGTGGAACTCGACCAGCTGTTCGGCCGCGGCGCGCACATCGTCCGGAGTCATGGAGGCTCCCTCCTGACCAAGGGGTTGATGAACGACAAATCGGCCAATTCTCGTATGTAGTAGTTGCTACTCGACTATTATATCAATACAAACCGGATTCTTCTGCGGCTGTAGAACTAGGCGGACGGGCGGACGACGCCCTTGCCTCCCAGCCCGAACGGGACCTGAGCACGAACTGTCGGTATGCGACTTCAGGGCTTCGCACCAGATCATCCAACGATCCGCCTGGGGAGAGGCCAACCCTCAAGCCGCTCTCCCCAATTGTCCCCAGGAATACCCCACGAAACGGGGCCTGATGAGGGGCATCGAGATGCCCAGCCTGTCCAAATCGTCTTTCAAGGACTCTGATTGTCTCGATGGAGGGAGGATCATGGATCAATCAACAGTGATGCACTCATAAAGGATGCTATTATCTTCTTCATTCCCATACTGATCATTCTCTGCAAGCCGGATGCACCCATAAAGGATGCCTCTTCCCTCTTCTCTTGCTCCCTGATCATCTTCCTTAAACTTCCCACCGACGTCTTCAGCCTCAACGCACTCCATCCGTTCCATCAACTCTTCGCAGGCACGCCACTTCGACGCTTGCCCCGGCGTGAACCGACCATCATCACCAACAACGCCGATCACGAACCCGTCGTCCTCCCAGGCAATGAGGTCCTTCTCATCACCGAGAAAGTTCCTCATCCTCGCAAACCGATGGTGGCACCAGGCCCGCTCAATGTCTCCGTCCTCGAAGAGAGCCTTCCACATCGCCTCCCATCTGGCGACGGGCAAGGAACCATCGGCATTCATGTTGACGGTGAAGAACCTCAGAAGCATGAGGAAAACGGCCATGTCCTCCTCGGTGACGACCTTCCTGCCGCTGGCAATCAGCCTGGTCTCGCCGATTAACTCCTTTGCCAAAGACAAATAGCCTCCCTTGAGCCTGGCGAGTTCGTCATCCCCGAAATGGCGACAGGAGATCGAGCCCGTCTGCTTCCTCTCCTTTTCCCCGAAGCCAACCAGCCGAGGCCGTTGACGTACCTCCTCGACAACCGAGTCCACCGACTCACTTTCAGCCGGAACCTGGAGCCTCCTCAGTTCGTCCACCTCGACCCGGGTGGTCCCCCGCAGTTCGTCGGCCCTTGCCAACGCCTCCCTCGGCAGCTTGGCGAGTTGCCCCGACTTGTACGTCCTCAATTCGAGCTTCTGGTCGCCCCATCCGAACTCGGGGGCATGGCCCTTCACCTCAACATTCTCGACGTCCCATTTCCCCTGGGACAACTCGGCCTTCAACCAACGGTCGAATTGCCTGAGGACCGGGTTCAGGCCCTCCGTACCCAGCTTTTCCTTGACGACAACGATGTAGCCGTGGACGCCGTTGCCGTTGGTGCTGGCCTCGAAGTAGAGATTTGAAAATCGGGTCGTTCGCAGGTGCTTGGCGAAGGCGGTTGCTCCTTCCAGGCTCCCCGAATGATGACAATCGATGTCGATGTTGACCAGGACCTCATCGGTCGCCGATCGCCCGTCGGCGGTGAAGTAGTGGGTCTTGTTACCAGCGAAGTGGTCCGCCATGTCTTTGTTCTTGAGGCAGGACAATCGACGGCCCCACATGCCCATACGGAGGCACTGGAAGTGGTACTCGATGTCGTCGTTGCGATTGCAGTGGATCGGGCTGCCGGCCTTGGTCTTCATCCCGAAGCAGAAGGGCGAAATCCTTTGGCGAATCCAGGTGTAGATATTCTTGCTTTTCCTCGGCGTTTTTCGGGTCGTGACCGCTACTATACCTTGTCTGTTTCTTGTTTGTTGATTTGAGGGGGGCGAGCGTAGTGGCTCGCCCTCCTCGGTTTATATAGAGTAGGTCACGAGGATTTCCGTCGAGACGACCCGGGTAATTGAAGAGGCTGACGATGTGGGGATGGCCCTCGGCGGCGAGCCGCAAGCTCACGGGTTTGGGTGACTGGTTCGAGCGTGCGTTCGGCGTTCCCATGCCGGACATGCCGATGCCGAGGCGGGGCCTGGTCCCGTTTCTCGACCACATCGAGGGCCAGCCGGCCATCATGCTCGGCTCACGACTCGAAGCGGAGGACCCTCTGCTGTATGGGACGGAGGCCATGCGACGGCTGTCCGCCGCACCGCCTGGCTATTTCCTAGTCGGCTACTGGGCCAAGGGTGTCAACAGCCACGCCTTTTACTACAGCCGGGTCGATGCCTGGTGCCGGGTCCACTTCAGGATCGCCTACGGGGGCGTCTACACGGACAGCGAGAGGCTCCGGCCGATCATCCCTGAGTTCCTCCGGAGGTACTTCCGGTACGAGGCCGAGTCCCTGAGGAGGGGCGGGCGGGTCGAGTCGCATCACCACATGGGGTGGGGACAGTATGTCGTGACCTGGCCGGACGGCACGACGGGCCGGGAGCCCGAGGATCAGTCCTGGGAGGGTGGACCGGACGGGGACCTCGTGGGCTGCCCTTTCGAGCGGTTAATCCCGATGCGTCGGCCCGGCTGACCGGCCGCAGTGCCGATTCTTGTCCCGATCCCGTCGCCACGCCGCTCGCCCGACGGGCCTGCCAGGGCTATGCCGGACGGTCACGGCGATGCCTCTGCTTGCCGGGAGTCGGGGCCGGTGAGCCGAGAAGTTGTTCGATCGGCAGATCGGGCCGGCAAAGCCCCTGGTCTTAGAAAACCCATTGGATGAAGGCTATGATGCCCCCGATCACGGCGATCAGGGCTGCGAACCATTCGCCGATCGTCGTGAACTTATGCCATCCGTGTGTGCCCTCGCCGGTCAGCCCGAGCGACCCACGCTTATCCCGGTCGGCGTAACCTTTGTCCTTCTTCGGACGGGGACCGCCGCTCCTGGACAGGCAGCTTCCGCAAGGCTGGAGGGTCCCGGCGGTCTGCTCGCTTGCCCAACAACCCAACTCGCCCATGTCCTGGGCGCAGCCCTTGATATAGTCCCCAGTCGTCCAGTTCGACCTCGTGGCCGTGGAGATGGTCTTGCAGACGGCCCTATGCAGCTTCAGGTACTCGGGCGTCGGGCTGCGAAGGCAGTTGACCACGAAGCCGTCGGGTGGGCCGCCCCGGCGGGAGCGACACGAGATCGGCCCGCCCAGCGATTGATCTGGTCGGGTCACAGGTAGACCATGTGCCGGCGGACCGAGAGCTCGGACTTCCTGAACTCGACCCCCTTGATCCGGTCGAGGACCGAGGCCGGGACCTCGTTGAGCGACTCGGGCTTCGAGTAGATCAGACTAGCGGGCATGCCGCCCTTCGGGTCGCCGACCTCGAAGCCGCAGAGCCAGGCCGGCTCGTCCGAGACGAAGACCGCCCGGAATCCCTCGACCGGCTCCTTCAACCGCCGTTCGACGCAACCCTTCTCGACCTCCTTCGGCGGGAGGAATTTGCCGGGCTCATCCAGGGCGTCGTGGTAGAGGCAGGTCATGATCCAGGACGGGTCGGTCAGGTAGAGCAGGTAATCGATCAAGTCCTCGTCCTTGAGCCTCGTGATCAGGCCCTCCTTCTTCCCGGCCTCCCACTCGTAGGCTTCATCCCCCTTCGTGACCAGATTCCAGCCCTCCTCGTGGTTGATGACATGGACCTCGCCCGGTTTGTAGTAGATGTCCGCACCCAGAGTCCTCTTGCCGTCCCTCTCGGAGAGGACCTGGATGTGGCCCACGCACCGGACCCCGAAGAGGGTCCGCAGCCGCTTCGCCACCCAGGGGTAGGCGGTCGGCACCGGCTCCTTGACCGACTCGTACGCCTCGACATACTTCTTGACCAGGCCGTCCCAGTCGCCGGCCTCGGGGGCGGGAGCGATCAGGGCCATCGTCGTGGTCAGGGCGACCCATCGCATGATCATTGCCGGTAGGCTCCGGGGCGAGGAGGACGGCGGGTCGGGTGGCACGCTCGGGCGGTTGGGGCACCTGCCTGTCTACTTGAGATTCTGATCCGAAGTGGCCCTCCGGGCAAGGCACCCCACCACCGCCGACGGGATCGAGCATGAACCCGCAGTCGGCCTAGCGTGTCGGACCCCGGCGGGGGAGGAAGGCGCCATGGAAGCCGTGATCTTCGTCGGGCTGCAAGGGGCGGGGAAATCGACGTTCTACCGGGAGCGATACTTCCACACCCACGTCCGCCTCAGCCTCGACATGCTGAGGACCCGGCATCGGGAACGTCGTTTCGTTCGGGCGTGTGTCGAGGCTCTCCAGCCTTTCGTCGTGGACAACACCAATCCCGCCCGGTCGGAGCGTCGGGTCTACATTCAAGCCGCAACCGAGGCCGGATTCCGGGTTGTCGGCTACTATTTCCGGTCCCGAGTCGAGGATTGCCTGAGGCGGAACGAACGGCGACCGGAGAACCAGAGGGTCCCCCCGAAGGGAATCCTTGGGACGGCGGGCCGGTTGGAACGTCCCTCGCTGGAAGAGGGGTTCCACGAACTCCACTACGTCAGGATCGACGATTCGGGCGGCTTCGTGGTCGAGGGGTGGCGAGATGAAGATCGATGACCTGGAAGGCCGGATGCGGGTGTTCGAGGCGGTCCTGGACCCGACCGTTCTGCCCGGCGTGTTCATGGTGGCCCGGCTGGACGGGCGGAATTTCACCCGCCTGACCAGGGAACTCCACCCGTTCGAGGCCCCCTTTGACCGGCGGTTCCACGATTACATGCTGGGGACGACCGAGCACCTGATGGGCAGCTGCGGGGTCAAGGTCGCCTACGGATACACGCAGAGCGACGAGATCAGCCTGCTCTTCGGCCCCGGGGAGGACGGCTTCGGGCGGAAGCTCCGCAAGCTGCTCTCGATCCTCTCCGGCGAGGCCAGCGCCCGGTTCTCGCTGCTCCTCGGGGCGGCGGCGGTCTTCGACTGCCGGATCTCGCAACTCCCCTCGGCGGAACTGGTCGTCGATTACTTCCGCTGGCGGGCCGAGGACGCCCACCGCAACTGCCTGAACGCCCACTGCTACTGGTCCCTTCGGGGGCAAGGCCGGGACGTCGCTCATGCCACGGAGTCGCTCCGGGGGCTGTCCACATCGGCCAAGAACGAGTTACTCTTCCGGGGCGGGGTCAACTTCAACGACCTGCCGTCGTGGCAGATGCGGGGCTCGGGGCTGTACTGGGAGGGGTTCGAGCGGACGGGCGAGAACCCCGTCACCGGGGAACGGGTCGTGTCCCAGCGTCGGCGGATCTGCCACGACCTCGAACTGCCCGTGAAGGACGCCTACTCGGCGTTCCTCCGTGACCTGATCGAGAAGACGGGGGCGAGCCGTGGGCATGTCGCATGACGAGTTCGTCAAGTATCCCAGGACGCCGCACCTCTTCGGCTCCAGGGGGACGGACGACGACAAGCACATGGGCGAGGCCGAGTCCTTGCGATTCGTCGCCGACCGCTCGCTGATCGTCGAGGAGAAGATCGACGGCACGAACGTCGGCATCCACTTCGCCGCCGACGGCAAGATGGCCCTCCAGTGCCGGGGGCACCTGATCACCGAGGGGATGCACCCGCAGTATGACCTGTTCAAGCAATGGGCCGTCGTCAAGCGGCCCGTCCTGGAAGACTTGCTGGGAGACCGTCACATCCTGTTCGGCGAGTGGGCCTATGCCCGGCACTCCGTCCTCTATCGCAGGCTCCCCCATTATTTCTTCGAGTTCGACGTCTATGACAAGGAATCGAGGCTCTTCCTCGACCTGGACCGGCGGATGGCGTTGATCGAAGGCTCGGGAATCCGGACGGTCCCCGTGCTCCATCGAGGGGCGATCGACCGGGAGAGACTCCTGTCGCTGATCGGCCCCTCCCGCTTCGACAGCCTGTTCGACAACCCGCTGACGAACCGGACCGACGACCTGATGGAAGGTCTCTACCTCAGGACCGAGGCGGGCGGGGTCGTGACGGGGCGGGCCAAGGTCGTCCGGCCCGAGTTCGTCGAGAGGGTCAAGCAGAGCGCCCACTGGCAGTACCAGGCGATGACGCCGAACCTCCTCGCAGAAGGGGCGGATCTCTGGTCATGAACTGGGACGAGCTTTCACGGGCCTCGCTCGCCGAGGTCGTTTCCTGGGCTGATGACCAACCTTGGGTCCTGGCGATGGCAAATTGCCGGCAGGATGCGAGTTGGCATGCCGAGGGAGACGTCTGGACTCATACCCAACTTGTCTGCTCCAAGTTGATGCGACTCGACGGCTGGAACGGCCTCTCTCAACACGAGTGGACCATCCTCGCCTTCACGGCCCTATTCCACGACTCGGGCAAGCCGCTCACCTCGCAGATCGACCCGACCACGGGGCGGGTCACGTCGCCGAAGCACGCCGTCAAGGGCGAGCACCTCTGCCGCTCGGTCCTGCGAGACCTGGGGTGCGACCTGGCGACCCGGGAGGAGATCGCCCGGCTGGTCAGGTTCCACGGCCGCCCGCCGTTCCTCCTCGAAAAGCCCGATCCGGCCCACGAGGTCGTGTCGCTCTCCTGGCTCGTCAGCAACAGGCTGCTCTATCTGTTCGCCCTCGCCGACACCCGAGGCCGCAGGACCGCCGAGATGGCCCGCCCCGAGGAGGACCTGCAATTCTGGAAGATCGTCGCCGAGGAAAACGGCTGCTTCGACCGGCCTTATGCCTTCGCCAACGATCAGGCCCGCTTCCTGTTCTACCGCCAGGAGGAGCCGAGCCTCCATTACGTCCCCTTCGAGGACTACCGCTCCACGGTGACGATGATGTCGGGCCTGCCCGGCTCGGGCAAGGACACCTGGCTGGCCACGAATCGCCCCGAGCTTCCCGTCGTCTCGCTCGACGGGGTACGGTCGGAACTGGACGTCGAGCCGACCGACGACCAGGGCGAGGTCGTCCAGGCGGGCAGGGAACGATGCCGGGAGTTCCTCCGCTCGGGCCGGTCGTTCGCCTTCAACGCCACCAACCTGCTGAGGCTGACCCGGCAACGCTGGATCGACCTGTTCGCCGACTATCGGGCCCGGATCGAGATCGTCTACGTCGAGCCCCCTTTGTCGATCATCCTCGCCCGTAATAAGGGGCGAGATCGTCCCGTCCCCGAGAAGGTCATCCGAGGGCTTGCGGCCAGGTGCGAACCCCCGACAATGGCCGAGGCTCATGGACTATCGATGAGTCCTTGATGAGCCAGGCCGTCGGCGAATCGAAGTCAAACATCCGACACCGCAGATGTGTCATGCTATGAGGGCACGATGGGCAAGGTCTACGAGCGATTGGACGACAAGTTGGTCGAGTTCATCGGGCGGCAGCACCTCTTCTTCGTCGGGACGGCCCCGGACGAGCCCGACGGGCACCTCAACGTCTCGCCGAAGGGGCTGGACACCTTCCGCATCCTCGGGCCGGACTCGGTGGCCTACCTCGACCTGACCGGAAGCGGGATCGAGACCGTCGCACATCTCCGGCAGAACGGCCGGGTCACGATCATGTTCTGCGCCTTCGAGGGCGGGCCGCTGGTCGTCCGGCTCTACGGTCGGGGACGGGTCGTCGAGCCGGGCGACCCCGAGTGGGAGGGCCTGATCGCCCACTTCCCCGGGTATCCGGGGGCCCGCTCGGTGGTCGTGGTGGCCGTCGATCGGGTCGCCGACTCGTGCGGTTATGCCGTGCCCCTCTACGAATTCAAGGGCGAGCGGTCGCAGTTGATCGCCTACGCCGAGAACAAGGGGCCGGAAGGGATCGAGCGGTACAAGGCCCAGAAAAACAAGGTGAGCATCGACGGGATCGCCGGGCTCCGTTCGGCCGGGGATGGAGAGTGATGGGGCACGGTGGCCCCGAAGTTTTGGTGGTGGACGTCGAGGGCGAGGAGGCGTTGTATCAGGCCCGGCGGCTGTTCCGGGCCTACGCCGCCGACACCGCCGGCACGACCGCCGAGAGCCTCCGTCACCAGGAGTTCGAGGCCGAGGTCGCCGGGCTGCCCGGCCGCTACGCCCCGCCCTCGGGATGCCTGCTCCTAGCGATGGCCGCCGGCAGCCCGGTCGGCTGCGTGGCCATGCGGGACCTCGGAGGCAACACTTGCGAGATGAAGAGGCTGTACGTGGCCCCCGAGGGGCGGGGGCGGGGCATCGGAGGGCTCCTGGTCGGGGAGGTCATCCGCAGGGCCGAGCGGGCGGGCCACCGGGAGGATGGTGCTGGACACCTTGCCGGGGATGCACGGGGCCATCGCCCTTTACCGGCGACACGGCTTCGTCGAGTCGGAGCCCTACTGGGACAACCCCGTCGGCCGGGCAATCTACTTCGAGAGGGCGCTCCAGGGCCGGAACGCTTGAGGCTTGAGGTGGCGGGATTGATCGGGGAACGGCCGCCAGTCCCGGACGGGCGGACGGATGGCCCTGACACGGATCGAGGTCCTGACGTCGGGGCGGTGAGGGACTCCCTCCGGCTTCGCCCCCCAGGACCCGAAGACCCCGGCAGGGGCGAGGTGCCAGGGACGCTCGAAAACTTCGACGGCCGGCGGGTTCTAGCCGTTCGCCAGAGATGCGGGAATCACTGACCCGACGGCCTACCGTTGCCTTCGCACCAAGGGCAAATGCTTCGTATAATGCTCGATCCCCCGCCCCCCCTGATCCGGGGCGAGCCGCCCACCCCGAGCCCAACGATGATTCAAGGCGTGCGAAACGGTCTTCTTGCAATATCAGTCGCCGTCACCGTGATGTGCGTCGGATGCGTGAGGCGTCGTGTCGTCGGCGACACCACGACCTATTCGCCCGAGCCCTGGATCATCGCCGCCGTCGCCCTCGGAGCCACGGCCGCCGTCGTGGCGGGTTGGTTCGTCCGCCGCAGGCGGAAGTGGATGGGCAACATCCTGCTCGGGGGCGGCGTGCTCGTCCTGCTCACGACGTTCCCCGGATTGGCCGTGAGCCGGGCGATCGTGGACCCCGAGCACGTCGAGTGGAACCGTGGGCTCAATCGCTATCACTTCCGGTTCGACGCCCTCGCCGGGATCGAGCACAGCGTCAGGAAAATCCCCATCGGCAGGACGATCCAGGACGTCCACGACCTCGACTTCACGACCAAGGCCGGCGAGACCACCCACATCCAAGTCGAGCCCGGCTCCGACCGCTATCTCCAGGACGCCATCCCAGAGATCCTTCGGCGGGCGAGGGATCGGGGCGTGCCTTGCACCGAGGCAGGGCCGGAATAGCACGGTGGACCCCGCCGTGAAGCAGGACTTCCTTCCGATTGCGGCCAGGGGTGAGAATCGGTCATTCGAGCGGCGCTTGAGGCGAGACCGCAACACCCTGATGATTCTCTTCTTCAAAGGTTGGCATTCGGTTCCGGACGATGTGAAGCCGAGTCACATCGCCCGGCACTGCCACGATGTCCTCGCCTCGCTTCCTTTAGGCGACGAACGGGGCGGGGCCTTCTGCATCGCTCAGGCCGATTACGACGGGCATCGCACCGAAGGCCAGTTCGGTTCCCCACCCAACGGGGACACGCCCCTTCCGATCTCCGGCTGAGGTCAACGCCCCATGGCGACAACCATCCGTGTGGCCACGGTCAACCTGCTCAACGACCTCTCCCGCTGGGCCGAGCGGAGGTCGCTGCTGGCCGAAGGGCTCGCCCCCCTGGAGTTGGACCTGATCGGCCTCCAGGAAGTGACGTCACCGCTGGGCGAGAGCACTGCCCACTGGCTCGCCGGCGAACTCGGCGGCTACTCGGCCCACGTCAGCCCCAAGACCGGGGGGGGCCGCAGGCACGAGGGGATCGCCGTGCTCAGCCGGCTGCCGGTGGAAGCGTACGAGGTCCTTGACCTTGGCAGCCAGGAGAGGACCGCCCAGTTCATCACAGTCTGGGCCGGGGGCCGCTCGGTGTTGTTCGTCAACGGCCACTATCACTGGCTCCCCGGCGTCCACGGGCCGAGGGTCCGCCAGGTCGAGCGGGTCCTCCATCGGGCGGAAGCCTTCCTCCCCGACATCCCGGTCGTCGCCTGCGGGGACTTTAACGGGCTGCCGGGCTCCCCTGCCATCGACCTGATGCGTCGATCCTTCGCCTCGGCCCACGAGTCGTTCCACGGCCGGGAGCCCGACTTCACCTGCCCGACCCCGCTGACCAGCGGCCATGCGGCCCGCTCGGCGGTCACAAGGGGCCTTCTGCGGCTGTTCACCAACCGCCCCGGCGACTCCTGGCGGGGCACGTTGGACTACATCTTCGTGAGCCCCGGCCTCCGAGTCGTCGAGTGTGGTGTCGTCCTCGACCGGCCCTCGCCGGGCGACCCCACCCTCTATGCCTCCGACCACCTCGGGGTTGCGGCGACCCTGGAGATCCCGCCACCTCCGAAGGGATCGGCCTGAGCCGGCGATCATGCGGGCCTACACACGGCGGACGGCCCGGTTCGGCGGGTCGCCATCATCGACCCCTTGCTTCCCGTCCGGTCGTCCGGGGAGCCGTTCAGGGACCTCGATGACATGCAGGCCCTCCGGAGTCTGGAGGAACAGCCGATCCCTGCGTCCGAAGGCCGAGAATCCCCCGAGAGGTCGCCCGTCCTCGTCCGTGACGGCGAGCCTCGTGCCCCGCTTGTCGCCCGGTCGCAGGAGGATCAGGCTGTCCCGGTCGTCGTATCCCCCTGCGAAGAGGGCCATGCCGGTGCGGACGGCGAAGGCCGGCGAGCCCTCGACGGGGACTTCCGGCCAGACCTCCTCAACCTTGCCGTCCACCAGCCTCACTAGCGGGAAATCCGTGTAGTAATACAGCCAGGTCTCGCTATCCGAGGCAACGTTCATGGCGTAGCAGTCCACGATGTCTGGGGGCATGCCGCCGTGAGTGCCCGGAAACCGGAACGTGCATCTCCCGCAATCGTCCAGGCGGACGAGCCCCGACCCGCCGAGGCCCATCCCCGAGAACACCCCCTCATCGAAATAGCTGACCCATACCCGGCCATCGGCAGTGGCCTGCACGTCCTGGATGCCGTCCCCGGCGTGGAAGGAGCGGAGATGCCGGCCGGAGGCGTCGTAGAGGTGGGCGTTCCGGTCGCCTTCATCTTCGGCACGGCCCCGGACCAGCAGCCACTCGTCCTCGCCGAGCGGCTGGATGGCGTGGAGGTTCTCGTCGGTCTCGGGCAGGTCCAGCGTCGTCCACACCTCGTCGGCGACCCGGTGGTGGATGCGGAAACGGTTGGGCCTGCGGCCTCGCTTCTTCGGGAAGGTCGCTCCCGGACCGTCCGTCCTGTCGTCCGGCTCCCGCTCCGAGGAGAGGAGCACCGGGTCCAGGTCCGGCCCGACCGTGGCGGCGATCAGGTGGCGCTCGCCGATGACCTCGGCGAGCCCGAAGAGCCGTGTCGCCCCGATGGTCCTGGTCGGCTTGCTCATGACGTCGCTCCCTGCCTCAGAGCCTCGGGTCCACCGGTTCGCTCTCCAGGGCGAGCACGCCGAAGACGCACTCGTGGACCCGCCGCAGCGGCTCTCGCCTCACGAACCTTTCGAGCCCCTCGACTCCCAGGGCGAACTCGCCGAGGGCCAGTGACCGCTTCCGGCCCAGGCCACGGGACCGCAGCCGTGAGAGGTTCGCCTCGGTTGTGTAGTCCGGCCCGTAGATGATCCGCAGGTACTCACGGCCTCGGCACTTCACGGCGGGCTGCGACAGCCCCTTCGTCCCCTTGTGCAGGAACGAGAGCGGCTTGACCACCATCCCCTCGCCGCCCCCGGCGGTGAGTTCCTCCCACCAGGCGATCCCTGCCGCCTGGCTCGCCGCATCGGTCAGGTCCACGACCTTGTAGGGGGTCTCTCGGAGCAGTTCCGGGTCGGCCCGGCAGACCTCGGCCAGCGTGTCCATGTGCCAGGGGTGGGCCTTGTCGGTATGGACATGCCCCTCGGTGGCGAGCAGGTGGAACGGGGCCAGCTTCAGGTCCGAGAGCGTCTCCACCCTCCAGCAATACCGGCGGTACGAGGCGACGAATCGCTTGATGTCCTCATCCCGGAGGCGATATCCGACCTCGACGGCGGCGAGCTTCTCCCCCTCGGGGCCGTCCAGCCGCAATCCCGCCCGCTCCAGCGCCGAGACCGCCCGGGGCAGCGAGGCCGACCCCGCCGCACCGACCGCCGCATACTGGGTCCGCAGGAGTTCCTGGGCCTTGGCCGACCACGGCATCAACTCGCAGTCCAGGCACGCCCAGCTTGTCTGGAGCTTGCCCCAGAGGTCGGCGGCATCCAGGGCCGAGCGAACCCGATCGAGGAACCGCCACTCCAAATCGGGTTCGTTGAAGAAGCGCCTGCCGGTCCGGGTGGTCACGATCCCGAGTTCGCCCGAGGTCACGCCGAACCGCTCCCTCGCCGCCTCCTCGTCCCGGCAGATCGTGACGACGGCCCTGGACCCCATGTGCTTCTCCTCGCAGACGACCCGCGGGGCACCCTGGGTTCTGTAGTAGGCGAACGCCTCGGCCGGGTGCTCCAGCAGGCCCGGCTCGCCGCTGGTCTCGCACGGGGACATCGTGGGCGGCAGGTAGATCAGCCACCGGGGGTCGGCGGCGAACCGGCTCATGACCTCCAGGGCCGCTGCGGCGTTCTCCTCCCGGATCGTCACGTTGCCACGCAGCCGGGTCGGGACGATCCGCTTGCCCAGAACGTCCTCGGCGTCGAGCACCCGGTCGTGGTCCTGCTGCGCCGACACGGCGGCCTGCGACTCGGCCGGCAGGAACGGTCGGATCGGCTCGGAGTACAGCCTCTCGGCGGGGACCGAGACGAACTCCCGCTCCGGATAGCGCAGGGCGGTCAGCTTGCCGCCGAACACGCAGCCGGTGTCGATGTCCACCGTGTTGTTCAGCCACTCGGGCTCGGGCACGGGCGTGTGGCCGTAGACGACCATGGCAGGGCCTCGGTACTCGCTCGCCCAGTTGTGGCGGACGGGCAGACCGAACTCGTCGTTCTCGCCGGTCGTCTCGCCGTAGAGGGCGAAGTCCCGCACCCGGCCCGCGCCACGGCCCTGCATCGCCTGCTTCATCCCGGCGTGGGCGACAACGAGCTTGCCGTCGTCCAGGACGTAGTGGCTGATCAGCCCGTCGAGGAAGTCGTCGAGTTCCGTGACGAACGAGTCCCGCACCTCCGACGGCAGGGCGTCGATCTCGCCCAGCGTGTCGGCCAGGCCGTGCGTGATCTGCACGTCCTTGCCCCGGAGCTTCTTCAGGAGCTTCATGTCGTGGTTGCCGGGCACGCACAACGCCGAACCGCCTCGGACCATGGTCGCCACAATCCGCACGGAGTCGAGGTTGCGGGGACCACGGTCCATGAGGTCGCCGACGAACACGGCCTTGCGTCCCTCGGGATGGGCGTAGGCCGGGCCTTTGAAGAGCGAACTCGGTCCAGCAGCAACGTCCGTGGACTCGTACCCGAGTCGCCCGAGCAACGCTTCAAGCTCGCTCCCGCAGCCGTGGACGTCGCCGATGATGTCGAACGGCCCGTGCTCGTCCCGGAGGTCGTTCCAGAGCGGCACCCGCTCGATCACGGCGGCCTCGACCTCCTCGGGACTCTGGAGCACGAAGACGTGCCGGAAGCCCTCCTTCCTCAGCCCCCGCAGCGACCGCCTCAGTTGCGAGGATTGGTTGCGGACGACGTGAGGTCCGAAATCCCTGTCGGGCCGGTCCCGGTTCCGCTCGTGGCAGACTCGCTCGGGCATGTCGAGCACGATGGCCACGGGCAGGCAGTGGTACTGGCGGGCCAACTCCACCAGGGGCTTGCGGGCCTCGGGCTGGACGTTCGTGGCATCGACCACGGTGAGCCTGCCCAGGGCCAGGCGCTTGCCGGCGACGAAGCGGAGCACCTCGAAGGCGTCCTTGGTGACGGCCTGGTCGTTCTCGTCGTCGCTCACCATCGCCCGGCAGGCGTCGGAGGAGAGGACCTCGCTGCCGAGGAAGTGCCTGCGGGCGAACGTGCTCTTGCCCGAGCCGCTGGGGCCCATCAGGACCACGAGACTGAGCTTGGGGATCTTGATGTTCATCGGGGCGCACCGTCCGTCCTGTCGAAGACCGCCATCTGCGTGGGCGGCCCGAGTGCCTCGTCCGCCGGACCGACCGGGAGGAACTTGACCGAGTAATCGAATCGCTCGGCGACGGCCTCGGCCCAGTCACGGAACTCCTGCCGAGTCCACTCGAAGCGGTGATCGGGGTGACGCAGCTTCTCGGCCCCGACGTTCTCCCAGGTCACGTTGTACTCCCGGTTGGGCGTGGTCATCACGACCGTCTGCGGCCTGGCGAACTCGAAGACGGAGCGCTCGAAGGCGGCCAGCCGGGGCGGGTCGAGGTGCTCCACCACCTCCACGATGGCGGCGGCGTCGAAGCCCTCCAGCCTCCGGTCCCGGTACATGAGCGACCCGTGCAGGAGCTTGATCCGGTCGGTCTGGATCTCCGACATCCGGTCTAATTTCAGCCGTTCTCGGGCCGTCTCCAGCGTGCGGATTGAGACGTCCATGCCGACGACTTCCTCGAACTGCCTGTCCTTGAGCAATTCTCGCAGCAGCTTCCCCTCGCCGCAGCCGAGGTCGAGCACACGCCTGGCGCCGCTGGCCCGGATCGACGCCATGACCGCCCCGAGCCTCTGTTCGTTCAGGCTCATCAATCGCTCCGGCGCCTCCTCGGCTTCTCCGGCGGTCTGGTCCTGACCCTCGGCTTCGAGCGGCCGGTCCTCGGCCACGAGCCGGGCGAGGGCCTGGCGGAAGAGGCTGGGGCGGAACTTGAGGTAGCGGCGGGCGATCTCCTCCCTCTCGGGATGCAGCCCTAGCCACTCGCCTCCCTTCTCCAGCAGCTTCTCCATCTCGTCGTCGCCGACGAAGTAGTGCTTCTGGCCGTCGAACACCGGCACGAGCACGTAGAGGTGCGTCAAGAGTTGCGAGAGGGTCGCCTCCCCGGAGATCGTGACCGAGAAGTACGGGCTCTCGCCCCACTCGGGGAAGCGGTCGTCGAGCGGGTGCCGATGGCACTCCACGGCGTAGCCCAGGGGCTCGAACACCGACCTCAGGAAGGTCTCGCCGCCCCGCACCGGCACGACGTCGAGCCGGGCCGTTAGCGGGATCGGGGTCGTCGCCAGGTCGGGCCGCTCCTTGCATCGCCCCTGGAGCGCCGAGCCGTAGACCTGCGAGATCGCTACGCTCAGGAACGAGGACGCCACGTAGGAGCGGTCGTTCACGTACTGGGACAGCAGGCCCTCGGCCGCCCCCTGGCCCCGGACGATCCCCACCGGGTCCACGTCCAGCAGCAGGCAGGCTTCACACCCCGCCTCGGTCGCCTCGGGGTAGAAGACGTGCGCCTTGCCGAAGCTGAGGTCGTAGGACTGGAACCGCCCGGGGTTCTTGTGCAGGAGGTAGCCGAGGTCGGTGGCGGGCCGATGCGTGGTCGTGATCGTCAGCAGCAACGGCATGTCCTCCCCTGGAGTCCTCGGCCGCCCATCCGGGGGCGGGCGGGGCGTGGGGCACGCTCCCGTCACGCCCCGGCGACAGCTTACGCCGGGATGCGGGGGCATGGATAGTGATCGCCGCACGCCCTCTGCCTCGCTCGGACACCCGCCCGGCGGCGTCGGTTCGCACGCCCCTCGATGCCGGTGGCCCGCCCCGGGCCACGCTGCTATCCTGGGGCGTGTCGGAGTCAAAGGGATGGGACGCAAACGGGCGACTCGATCGCAGCTTCCAGAGCGGCATTAGCAGGAGGTGAGCGGACCATGGACACCGCCAGGGCAGCGACCTTCGACGTCTCGGATGTGGTGCGGGCCACCGGCCCGCTGCCCGAGGTCCCGTACAAGCAGGCTGTGGAAGCCCTGCTCACGAAGAACACCTCGGATTGGACCGACGAGTACGATCTTTCCGACCCGGACCGCCTCCGTCCGGTCGAAGCCTGCACCCGCTACCACAGCAGGCTCGTCGCCGGCGTGTCCTTCCACCCGGTCGTGGCCGCCGCCCATCTGGCCTTCATGGACCACCGCCCCCTGCGGCTCTCTCCCGATGCGATCTGGCTGCTGATCTGCCAGGCCGTCGCCAACCACGTCAACGCCCACGCCGAGGAGTTGCGCCCCCGATTCGTCCGCCACGGGGGCCGGGTCGAGATCGACGTGCGGCGTGATGACTTCGTGAAGGGCTCGCCCGAGAACCCATGGCCCGAGGTCTTCGGCGAGTTCTCATTCAAAGTCCGAGAACACGTCGGGCCGGCGATCGACCTGTTCATCCCCGCCTTCTCGACCACCGGGCCGACGGAGCAGGCCGCCGCCGAGGTCGTGCTCCTCGACGCCATGGGCTCCTTCTTCCGGTATGTGCTCAACACCCGCTGCGGCATCCCGGCGATCACGCTGGAGGGCGAGACCGGGGACTGGGAGGCCCTCGCCGGGCGGGCCGAGGGGTTCGCCGAGTTCGGCCTGGGGCGATGGGTCGAGATCCTGCGG
>JANOBY010000632.1:0-1505 GCA_031411935.1 Planctomycetales bacterium
GCGATAGTTTGGGGATGGCCGGGGGCTTCTGGCCGGTGAGGGTTTTTTGATCGCCGCGATGGTGCGGTTGGCCGACCTTGCCGGGGCCTTTGGGGGCCGCAGAGGGGGTTGGCGAACCATGGCCAGCGATCGTCGTGTGGAGGCGAATCGGAGGAACGCGGCGCGGAGCACCGGGCCGAGGTCGGCGAAGGGGAAGGCGCGATCGGCGCAGAATGCGGTGACGCACGGGATCCTCGGGCGTCCCGGGGCGACCGGCCCGGAGGCGATGGAGGCGTATCGGGCGCTGTTGCAGTCGTGGGTCGATGAGCTCAGGCCGGTGGGCGTGGTCGAGAGCGTGCTTGTGGAGCGGGCGTGCCGGAATGCCTGGAGGCTGTCGCGGTGCGCTCGTTATGAGGACGCCGCGTTCGCCCGTCGGGCCCGGTCGTCGAACGATCGCGACGGGCTGGCCGAGAAGGGGCGGGTTGAGTCCCTGGCCCGGCAACTGCTTGCGACTCCGGGCCCCGACGAGGAGAAGGACGAGCCCGCCGTGCTCGTGGCCGGGCTGGAGATGACCTCGCGGGGCGTGGACTGGCTGCTGGGCCGGTGGGCCTCGCTCGGGGCCGCGCTGGACGGAGTGGGGTTCTGGGACACCCCGCGCAAGGTCGAGGCGGTGCGCCTGCTGGGGCTTCGTCCCGAGGAGGTCCTGAGCGACCCCGCCGTGGCCTCGGTGTTCCTGTCGGCCCACATGGCCGATCCCCGGCGCACGATCCTCTGGTTCGACTGCTTCCAGGTGGCGAAGCTCGACCCGGCGAGCCCCTCGGACCGGCTCCGCGTGAAGGAGCTTGAGGCCCGGTTGCCCGCCTCCTCCGAGGAGGGGTTGCGGGGGCTCCGCAAGATCGCGAGCGACGCGGTCGGCCGATTGCGGACCCGGAGGGTCGAGGTCCTGGCGGCTCGCGAGGCCGCCGACCGCGAGGAGAGCGGCGACCTGGCCCTGTTCGACGAGGGGCCGTCCACCGCGCTTCTCCTGCGATACGAGGCGAGCTCGGGCCGGGCCCTGCACCGCGCCCTGGGCGACCTGCTCAAGCTCCGCGAGGCCAACGCCTTCCCGCCGAACGACGAGGAGGAGCTGACTTCTCTGAAATCGTGATTTTGCAGAACGAACCCAATTTCGGCGATTTTCCGCGGTTCGCGGCGAAAACGAAGCCAATTTTTGGGTTCGTTTTGGGTTCGTTTTTCGGGGTGCAGGTGCCCAGGGGTCCGCCCGCGCGGCCCCCTGGGGATCGGAGACTTCCCTCGCCACGCATGCTCATGGGTCGGTCTATTGGGCGGCGGGGTCGGGCGTCTTGAGGTGGAGGTCGAACCAGTCGGCGAACTGGGCGAGGTCCCTGCCCATGGTCAGCCATCCGTGGCCGTAGCCGGGCTTCACGGTGAGCTGGGCCTCGACCCCGGCGGCCCTGAGCTTCTCGACCATGGCCTGGGACTGCTGGAGGGGGACGAGCGGGTCGGCGTCCCCGTGGACGATGAGG
>JANOBY010000633.1:0-5806 GCA_031411935.1 Planctomycetales bacterium
TTGAGCCTCGCCTCAAGGTCGGCGACCCTGGCCTCGAACGCGGCGACGACCGCCGCCACGACGGCCTGGGCCTCGGGCGGGATCACATCCCACGTCGCCTGCGGTATGCTCTCGGGCCGATCCATGTCTCAAAGATGCTCACGCCACCGCCCTCCGGTCAAGCACCGGGCCCTGAACGGTTACAAGGTTCCAAGCGAGAGTGCTCGAAAGTTCCTCGGCATTCACTCTGGGAGGATGCCAAATCCTCGTGTAGATTAAAGACCGTTGAGGTCGAGCCGTGGCAGAATGGGCAACGGGAGTCGCGAGCATTACGATCGACGAAATTAGCGACGCGATCCGAGAAGTGGACCCCCGAGCGCGATTCGTCTCGACGCGTGTCTTGCGGCGGATCGTCAGGCAGGAGCGCGGTCTAAGCGTATTCGCGATGTGGCAGTCTCATCCAGAGAGCCTGATCGTCAAGTCCTCGGCTGCGTTACGTTCTGTGGACGCGACCGATTTGAACCTTGACCCCCTGGCCCCTGTACCTGAGACCCTGTTACTGCTCGAGAGTCCCAATCCTCAAGACATGGAGGGAAGCCACCCGCTGCTCGTAGGCTGGATGCACCTCTTCCACGCGCGAGTCCACGAGGAACTCCGCCGTTTGCGCGACTCGGGGCAACTTATCGACGAGGTACTGACTTCAAGAATTGCGGCGCTCGGACCAATCGCCTTCGCCGAGATCCGGTCGGTATTGCATTCGGACCACCGACTACTCACTCCGAACGACGACTTCTCTGTTTATGAGGAGTTCGTCGCTGTTTCTCTGAAGCTTCGCTACTTCTTTCCGACGTTGCGGGCCGCCACATTCCCGGCGATTCGTACGTTCAAAATGGTCGACGAGATGATAGATAACGACGTGAACAGTTCGCATCTTTTCACGGAAACTCGTCCGAACGAGGCCCCCGACCCGCTCGACTCGCCTGTCTGCACATCGTCGACAAAAGAAGAACTTGTGACCACCCACCATGAGCGGAACGACTGGCGGGCCAACTCGCGATTCACTTTGCTAAATCGGCGGGCCGATCGGGTCGTAAGACTGGGAAATGTGGTCGGCGGGGCGATTCTCCGGCATCAATCGTCCACTCTCGTTGGAAGAAGCCGTGCCGGCCAGGTGATCCAGATCGCCGAGCAGCACCTCGATCAACTCGCGGCCAGGCTCCAAACAGCACTCGAACTTGAGCCTGGCAGAAACCCTTCCTGGAGGAAAAGCCTCACCGAGCTCCTCCAGGCGACAGCGCGAGGTGTGTGGACTGCGGAAGCCAAACTACTTTATGACCTCCAGAAAGCTTGCGTCGATCACGAACGCGAAATCTACACCCTAGCCCCGATTGGATGGATCTTTTCCCTCGGGCGACGCCCCCTGAAACGACCTTTGCCAAATCAACGTCTAGTTCGACTTACCAGGCATTTGAGATCGGCGCTCTCACGTATCCCTCGCATCCAGATTTCGGACCGGTCCCGGATGCTGCTGAAGTCCATGATTGTTGATTCAACCCATCACGCCGAGAAGCAGCTTCGCGAACGATTACGCCCACTCATCGAGAGTTCTCTGGATCACGCCGAGTTAAGGCCGTCGAATGTACCTGAAAAAATCTCTTTTAACAAAATCACCGAGGAGATGCTGGATCAAGTCGTCGACTCGGGCTTCTTGACCATGGGCCATGTCCGCGACATCGTGGCGAGAGGTAGTATCCGTCAACCTGATCTGGGCGGTGCACAAGATCTCAAACGAGGCGACAGGATCCTCCGCGCGGATCGTCGATTGCGAGTTTCACTCGACGGCGTTTATCACCGTGGTGAAATCTATCTCCGCACTATCCAGAGGGCAAGTTTCCTGGCTTTCGGTACAAAAATCGGCCGATGGTTAACTCTCTACCTCGTTCTACCCTTCGGCTGCGCATTTGGGGCACTGGTCACTGTACAGGAGATTCTGCATCTCCTCCGGGTGCATGTGGAATGGCTTCACACCTGGTCAGTCGTGCTCTTCGGAATTTTCAACTTCTTTTTGTTCCATCACACGGGCTTTCGAGACGCGGTCGTCGCCATATTACACCTTTCTTGGAGGTGGGTAAAGTTCTTGTTCATCCAACTCCCTGCCCTGACCCTCCAATGGCCTCGCTTGAAGAATTTCCTTGCGAGCCGGTTCTTTGACTGGCTCCGATGGGTCTTGATCCAGCCGCTGATTGCATCATTAATGACATATGTGATTGTGAGTTTTCTGGACCGCGACCTGACGGTCCGGCTTACCGTTTCCGTCTCGATCTACTTAACTTTGCTCGTTCTTCTCCTCACACCTCACGGCAAGAAGTTTGAGGAGCGGGCGGCGGACTTGGCCGTCGCCGCCTGGGGACGGTTTCGAATCGATTTCTTGCCCGGCCTCATCCGATTCTTCCTAGATGTGTTTGAACGGTTCTTGCAAGGAGTCGAACGGATCCTATATACGATCGACGAGCGTCTGCGTTTTCGCGCAGGTCAGAGCCGATGGAATCTCGCGACAAAGGCCTTCTTGACGGTTCTCTGGGGGGGGATCACTTACCTTGTTCGCATTTACATCAACCTGCTTGTGGAACCCCAGATCAATCCAATCAAACATTTTCCCACCGTAACCGTCGCAGCAAAGATGATCATCCCCTACTTGGAGATCCTGACCAAGCAAATCGCCTCGGCGCTCTGGTTTCTTGGGCGGGTGCCGGCACTCGGCATTGCAGGAATGACGGTCTTTTTTTTGCCGGGGCTCGCGGGCTTCGTTGTCTGGGAATTGAAGGAGAATTGGCGGTTGTTTGAGGCCAATCGTTCCCCGACCTTAAGGCCAGTGATGATTGGCCATCATGGAGAAACCATGAAGCGCCTCCTCTGCCCAGGTTTCCATTCCGGCACGATCCCCAAGCTCCACGCCAAGCACCGTCGTGCCATCAAGAAGTCTTATCGAACAGGCGACAATCGCCAAGTCCACAAGTCAATTGATCGCATTCACGAGGCTCAGGACTCGGTCAGGCTTTTTGTTCAGCGTGAATTCATTCGATTGCTTAATGAATCATCATCCTTCGCAGAAAATGGCCTGAGTTGCGGCGAGGTAAGGACCTCGACCAACATGATCGCTTTCGAAGTAAGCCAGTTACAACCCTTCGAGACGAAATTTGGCCTTTCCTTCAGTTATGAAAATGACCGACTCATTGCCGCATTCGCCCTCGAATCAAAATCGAAATTCCTTTCTGCCACCGCGGCATCAGAGCTTAATGCTGCAGTGACAGGATTTCTTGCCTTAGCTGGTGTCGAGACAATCCGCTTACTCGGAGGATATTCGTCCCCCAGCGAGACGCCCCTAACGCCGCTTTCAGGCGGAGCCTATCTACTTCGTAACGGTCCATTGCAGCCAGTGCACTGGGCTGATTGGGTTCACTACTGGAACGATCTGAGCCAGTCACAGCCCTCGCGGGTTGAGCAAGCGTGCGAGTCAGTGTCCCATCCCGGGACTATGGAAAGTCAATAGCACTGTGAACATCAGGACATCATTACGCGGAGCTAAACATCCATGTTCAATCTAAGCGAGATGCAGAAGGCGATTCAAGATCACGGCCTCGACGGCTGGTTGCTGCACGATTTTCGTGGAAGCAATCTCCTCGCTCGACGCATCCTCGACCTTGAAGGCAAACCGACAACTTCGCGTCGCTTCTACTACTTCATCCCAGCGCATGGCGAACCCTTGAAGCTGGTTCATCGCATCGAGACTTCGGCTCTCAATCACCTGCCGGGCTCAACCCGCGTTTACTTGAGTTGGCAGCAACTCACCGCAGAGATCGCCAGGCTACTCGAGCGAGTGAACCGGCTTGCGATGGAGTACAGCCCCAAGAATCTGATTCCCTACGTCAGTCGCACCGATGCCGGGACGATGGAAGTGGTGCGAGAGAACGTATACGAGGTCGTGAGCTCGGGGAATCTGATCCAGTTATTCGAGGCCACATGGGACGACGCTCAGTGGGCCATGCACCAGGAGGCCGAACGGCTAACCACCGCCGCGTATGATCTCGTCTGGAGATTCATCGCCGAACGCATCCGGTCCGGTGGCACGACCTCTGAATATGAAATCCAGACTCTGATCATGGAGCATTTCCTTCGCAACGGAATGACCACCTACAGCCCGCCGATCGTTGCGGTGAACGATCATGCTAGCGATCCACACTTCGAAACGACAAAGGAGTCAGACACGTTGATCCGACAGGAAGACCTCCTCCTTGTTGATTTGTGGGCCAAGATGGATCGGCCTCGGTCCGTTTACAGTGACCTCACACGCATGGGTTTTGTAGGTGCCGAAGTACCCGCCAAGTTTGAAGACGTGTTTCGGGTTGTAGCGAGAGCTCGCGACTCAGCAACACGCCTGGTGCGCGAAGCGTTTGCGGTCGGGCGTCCGCTCCAGGGCTGGGAAGTTGATGATGCCTGTCGTGCTGTCATTCACGAGGCCGGTTATGGCGAGGCATTCATCCATCGAACTGGCCACAACATTGGCCAGGAAGTCCATGGCAATGGCGCCAACATGGACAACTTGGAGACGCGAGAAGAACGGCTTATAATCCGCAGGACATGCTTTTCGGTCGAACCCGGCATCTATCTCCCGGAGTTCGGCATGCGTAGCGAAATCAATGTGTATGTCGACGCGGACGGTGAAGTACACGTAATGGGAGGACCAGTCCAGCAACAGATTGTTGCAATCCTAGCGAACTGATGTTCGTCTCACGCTTACCTCCCAGGCAACTTGGCGAGGTCTAGAATCTCCGCTGGTAGTCGACCACTCTTCTCCATGGCCTCTGAGGTGATAGGTTGAGGTTCGGTGAGGTCGTGAGCGGCGACCGCTGATTCCCTTGCTGCCTTCACAAGCGGGCCCGCCAGCGGGCCGAGCAGGAACGAAAGAGATGCGCACGTGCCAACAGCGACAGAGACCGGCCACGAAACACGAGCAAGGAGTGGGTAGGAGGGAGCGGAGGAGAATACCATCTTCATGAGAATTCGAAGGTAGTAGTAAGCGCCTATTGCAGCATTCAAGCCGCCAACAATCGCCAAAAGCATGAACACGCCAAAATCCGGACCTTTTGCGACCGACATGGCAGAGCTGAAAATCCAAAACTTACCGTAAAATCCCGCCATAGGAGGCACGCCAGCGAGACTAAAAAGGCAAAGACCCATAGCGAGCGCAGAAAGTGGACTACTCCATGCGAGTCCAGAAAGATCATCAACCGTCTCGATTGGCCGCTCGGGTGTGCTCATGGCAATGATAACGCCGAAGGCACCCAGAGTCATAAGCGCATAAGTCGCCAGATAAAAGAGCACAGCTTCGGCACCGAGCACGCTTGCCGCAGTTGAAGGCCCATTCCTAAACGCTGCAGCGATCCCAATGAGTAGATATCCTGCATGTGCAATCGAAGAGTAAGCAAAGAGCCTCTTCAAACGAACTTGCTGGAGCGCGACAGTGTTGCCTAGCGTCATTGTGACGATCGCAAGAAGACCTGCCAGATAAACTGCCTTGTCGGAGACATGTGAGAGGTTGGAACTCTGAGAGGCTTCGGCCAATCCGCGATCCCAGCCAAACAGCGGGGTCAAGACGCGAATCATGGCAAGAAAACCCACAGCCTTGGGAATCCATGCTAGAAGTGAAGCAACCACCGTGGGGGAACCATCGTAAACATCTGGAGCGTACCAGTGGAATGGGACACATGCCACCCTGAAGCCAAGCCCCGCCATTACAAAGACCAGTCCGATCGTCGATAACTGCGGC
>JANOBY010000634.1:0-7892 GCA_031411935.1 Planctomycetales bacterium
GCATGCCGATGTCGCCGAACCCGCCATCGTTGAACTGCGAGCGGACGATTCGACCGCTGTTGGTGCTGAAGTCGATCACGGTCTGGCCCGCGTCCGAAACCCCCAGGGCGCTGACCCGGGCCGTTCCCGAGCTGGCCGCGACCGGCGCAGGGGCCGAGGCGCCGGGCTGGATGATCTCGTCGTCAACCTGGACGCTGACCGCCCCCCCCACGCGCACCCGTCGCCACTGGAGCCCGACCCGCCCCTCGCGCGAGACCAACCGCCCGGCGGCATCGGCCTCGATCGTGCCGAACCCGCCGTCGTTGAACTGGGAGTTCGAGATCACGTTGCGGTTCTCCAGGAGGTGGAGGACCGGGACGGTCGAGGAGGACGCCGGGAATTCGTTGTCGAACCCGGTCACGCTCAGCCCTCCGCCCACGCGCACGCGGCGGAACTGGAGGCCGACGGTCTCGAACCCTCCCCCGTTGAACTGGGTGCGCCCCACGAGGCCCGTGTTGACCACCGGGCGGAAGGGGGACGCCCCCGCGTCGGTCGCGCCCACCACGTCAACAAGCAGAGGCCCGCCCAAAGTCACGCCCTGAAGCTGGGTCCCCACCGTCGAGCGAAACCCGTACGGCTGAAACTGGGCCCGGATGAGCTGCCCGGCGTTGCCCGCGACCTGCGCGGCGGCCAAGAGTTGCCGAGGTTCGAGCAGGTCGAGCGCCGCGATCGGGACCCTTCGGCGATGGTTGCGACTCATCCATGACCTCGACAGTTCGAGAGGCTGCACGCGGGTCAGACATCGCCCCGCTCGCTCATCCGTCCTTCAGGGATTCGGCCATTCGGCGACGCGTCATGGCATTCAATCGCCGAGGAAAACTCAGCCCCTCGTCGGTTCCATCAACTGCACGGATTGCGAAGGCGCAAGGGCGGGCAATCTCCGACCGCAGGGCGTGAAGAACGTCCCGGCCGAGGGTCACCGGGCGGGAACGTGCGGGCGTCGAGGGCGGTGTTGGGGCAGATCGATCGGCCGCGGCGGGGCCCGGGGCGAATTCCTCGCGGGGCTCCTTGACGACCGGCAGGGGTCGGGATATACTCGCGGCTCGGGCACTCATGGCGGGTGCCCGAACTGGCTATGAAGGCCCCTTGCACCGCCCGAGATGGGCTGGACGCAAGGGGTTTTTTGTTGCGCTCAGGTCACGAAGCGTTCGCGCTCCCGGTGCGCGCCGAGGCGGATCGGGCCCGAGCCTTCCGCTGCACCCACTCGCGACGGCGATCCCCCTTGCGCGATGGCCGCTCGGCCGTTCGCCTCGATCGAAGGCGTCTCGAATTCCTGGACCGGAGAGGAACACGGTGAAGTCACGCATCGCGATCCCGATCGCCCTGATCCTCGGCTCACTCACGGCGGGCGGATGCGTCCGGCCCCCCGAGGAGTCGTTCGTTTCCGCCGAGAAGGTGACGAAGCTCCCCGAGAAGGCGCAGGCCCAGATCCGCACGATCCTGGCCGAGCGCAGCGGCACGCCCTCGGCGGTCAAGCTCCTCGGCTCCCCCAAGGCCGACCGCGACCACCTGCAACTGGGCAAGGGGGTCTACACGAAGTACTGCCAGCAGTGCCACGGGGTCTCGGGCGACGGCAACGGCCCGGCCGCGGCCTACCTGATCCCCCGCCCTCGCGACTATCGCAAGGGCACCTTCAAGTTCACCTCCACGGCTTACGGGGCCATGCCCCTGCGTGAGGACCTGGTCCGCACGGTCAAGCGCGGGATCGCAGGCACGTCCATGCCCTCATTCCACCTGCTTCCGCAGAAGGACCTGGAGGCCGTGATCGACTACGTGCTTGCGCTGACCCACCGGGGCGAGCTCGAGTCGATGCTGGCCGACGCCGCCGAGCTGGAAGAGGCGCTGGACGCCGCGGCCGTGGATGACCTGGTGGACTCGATCGCCACGCGATGGTCGGGCGCCAGGGAGCAAGTCGTCTATCCGGCCACCCCCATGCCGGTCTTCACGACCGAGCACGTGACCGAGGGCAAGGCCGCGTTCCTGAGCAAGGGCTGCATCCAGTGCCACGGCGAGGACGGTCGCGGACAGATGGCGTCGAACATCGGCGTGGATTCGTGGGGCCGGCCCACCAAGGCCGCCGACCTCACCTCGGGCATGTTGCGCGGGGGGACGGAGCCCCTGGACGTGTACCGGCACATCTCGGCGGGCATCAACGGGACCCCCATGCCGTCGTTCGGCGGGCTGTTCCAGGACGACCCCGACGCCATGTGGAAGATCACCGCGTTCGTGCTCGACCTGTCCAACCGCAGGCGCAAGGGGGACACCCCCGAGGCCGGTCTGCTGAAGCCCCTGCCCGGCGTCGAGGCCGCGGCCGCTCCGGCGGGCGAGAAGGGCTCCGCAAGCCCCGAGACACCCCCCGTGCCCGTCACGTCGCTTTCGGGCCCCGGCCCTCATTGATCCGTATCGACACCCGAGGAGGCCGTCCGGTGCCGTCCCAAGATTCCGCGAGGCAGGTCGAGTTGGAATCGCTCAAGGCGCGGGTCGAGGCGCTCGAGTCCGAGCTCTCGGCCGAGACGCTCCCCCCGCAGGCGGATCTGTCGCGCGACTATCCGGCGTATCACGCGATGGGGGGGTTCGCCCTGGGCGTGGTGGGCGCGTGCACGAGCCTTCTGTTCAACGTGATCGGCTCGCTGGCCGCCGGCAAGAACCCCCTGGAGATCGTGAGGGTCTACCTCACGTTCCCGCTCGGCGCGCAAGCCCTGCAATTGACCGAGGGCGGAGGCGCAGCCGCGTATGCCCTGAACGACGGCCTGATCATCGCCCTGGGCTGCACGCTGTACCTGGCCACCGGCATGCTTCTGGGCGTGCCCGTGACGCTCGCCCTGGCGAAGTTCGCCCCGCGAGGCTCACTGGCCTCGCGCCTGATCGTGGGCGGCCTCGCCGCTCTGGCGATCTGGGCGGTGAACTTCTATGGGATCCTCTCCTGGCTCCAGCCCATGCTCTTCGGCGGGCGGTGGATCGTCGACAACGATCGGTTCCCCGTGTGGGTGGCCGCCGCGACCCACCTGGTCTTCGGCTGGACCATCGCCCTGCTCTATCCGTTCGCCCGCGCGAACGTGGTTGAACATCCGGTGGCCGCGGGCTGACCGGCCCGCGCCTCCCCGTCCCGATGGCCGAACACAAAGTCTTGCAAGAGGAAACGATGTCCGCAACCGAAGTCCCTCGTCACGAGGATCTGGTGGAGGAGAGGCTGGTCCTCTGGTACTTCCTCGCCGCGCTCGGCTACCTGTTCGTGTCGATGCTCGGCGGGTTCCTCATGGGATTCCAGCTCGTGAGGGTCAGCCCCCTGGCGGGCATCGAGCTCTTCTCGCCCGGCCGCTGGCGGATGGTGCACACCAACGCGATCGCCTACGGATTCCTGGCCAACGCCTTCCTCGGGGCCCTGCACTGGGTGGTGCCCCGGCTCACCCTGCACCCGGTGCTCGACCGCAGGCTCTCGTACTTCATCTTCGCCGCCTGGCAGGTGGTCGTGCTCTCGACCGCCGCGGGCATCCTGCTGGGCGAGGCCCAGGGCCTGGAGTGGGGCGAGACGCCCATCTGGATCGACCCCCTGGCGCTGGCGGGCCTGGTGCTCGTGGCCATCAACTTCATGGCCCCCATCAGCCACATCAAGGGCCCCATGTATGTGACCCTTTGGTACTTCATGGCCGCCTTCATCTGGACCCCGCTCACGTACGCGATGGGCAACTTCCTGCCCCAGTACTTTGTCTCGGGCACCAGCGCCGGGGCCATCGGCGGGCTGTTCATCCACGACCTCGTGGGGCTGTTCGTGACCCCTCTGGGCTGGGGCCTCATGTATTACTTCGTGCCGATCTTGCTGAAGAAGCCCATGTGGAGCCACGGCCTGTCGCTCGTGGGGTTCTGGGGCCTGGCGTTCTTCTACCCGCTGACCGGCATCCACCACTTCCTCTACACGCCGATCCCGATGTTCCTCCAGTACGGCGCGGTGATCTCGACGATCGCCGTGGAGATGGTCGTCACGACGGTGCTGGTGAACTTCTTCATGACCCTGCGGGGAAGCTCCTCGGCGCTCACCACGAACCTGCCGATCCGCTGGATGTTCACCGGCATGGTGCTCTACGGGCTCACCTGCTTGCAGTGCGCCTTCCAGACCACGCTCACGTTCCAGGCGATGATCCACTTCACCGACTGGGTGGTCGGCCATGCCCACATGGTCATGTTCGGCGTGTTCAGCATGTGGCTGCTGGGGATCATGACGTATCTGATCCCCCGGCTCCTGAAGCACACATGGTATAGCCAGAGGCTGTGCTCGTGGCACTACTGGCTGTCGACCTCGGGCATCGCGCTCATGTCGGCCGACCTGATCGTGGCCGGGCCGTTCCAGGGGCTGTCCTGGGCGTCGCTGGCCATGTGGGACGTGTCGATCGACTTCTCGATCCCGTTCTGGGTGATCCGCCTGTTCGCCGGTCTGCTCATGTTCGTCGGGCATCTGGTGTTCGCCTTCAACATCGCGATGACGTGGCTGCTTTCGCGGCGGGCGCTGGCCCCCGCCTACGCGACCGCAGGCGCCGCGACCCGTCCCGACGCCTCGAGGGGAGTGCAAGACCTACGATGATGATCCTGGAGAAGAAGTCGGGCGTCCTCTTGATCGCGGGCCTGGGGTTCTTCGCGATCGCGTTCCTCTCGAACGCCGCCGTGCCCATGCTCATGTACAAGCACCTGCCCGAGAAGACCGCCGAACAGCTGGTCAACGCGAACCTCCGCTACCAGTTCGAGGACCTCGCCCGCCGCTATCCCGCAAACTTCAAGGCCGCCTTCGGCG
Organism: Planctomycetales bacterium; assembly: GCA_031411935.1. Taxonomy (GTDB): domain Bacteria; phylum Planctomycetota; class Planctomycetia; order Isosphaerales; family Isosphaeraceae; genus JAQGHR01. The sequence goes on from JANOBY010000634.1 coordinate 4,823, forward strand.
ACGCGCCCGAGGACACCAAAAAGCGCGAGGAATGGATCAACCAGAGCTGCGCCGACGCCCTGCGCATCGGCCGCAAGGTCTACACCGCCGAGGGCTGCTGGCACTGCCATAGCCAGTTCGTCCGCCCCGTGTCGAACGAGGATCGGCGATGGGGCCCCGTGTCGAAGACCGAGGAATACCAGAACGAGCTCCAGCGCCCCGTGATGTTCGGCACCCGCCGCGTGGGGCCGGACCTCACCCGCGAAGGGGGCCGGCGCTCGAACGACTGGCACGCGGTCCACTTCTTCAAGCCCACCATCCTGTCCGACGGGTCGCCCATGCCCGAGTACCCCTGGCTCTTCGAGGGGTCGCCCGACAAGCCCAACAAGAAGGGCCTGTCGCTCATCGCCTACATCCAGTGGCTCGGCTCGTGGCAGGACAGCTACCCGTACTACGAGCAGTATCAGGCCAACCCGCTCATGGACGTGACCGCGACGGAGGAGAAGAAATGAGCCCTCAACCCGAGAAACCCGCGCAGGGCTCGTCGGCCCTGCAAGCACGGCAGCGATGGGTCACGCTGGGCTTTGCCCTGCTCGTGCTGATCCCGAGCGGCTACGGCTTCGGGAAGAAGTTCCACGAGCTGATCCTGCTCACGGGCGGCGACGCCGAGGGCGTGTTCGCGATCTCGCCCGTGGTGAACTACCTGCTCACGAGCCTGGGCTTCTTCTTCCTGTTCTGCTGGGCCTCGCTCAACGGGATGTTCGGCGACATCGAGCGTCCGAAGCTCGCCATGCTCGAGACCGAGCGCCTGCTCGACGAGGACGAGCCCGAATTCTTCTGGACCGAGGACGACCGATGACCCCGCCCGTCTCGACCGACACCCCCCACGGAGCCCCGGTCGCCGTCCCCCAGGAACCCCTCCGGGGCCACGCCCCGTACGAGACCGGGACCGCGATCGAGGAAGGCCGCTTTCTGAACTACGTGGGGCACCAGATCCCCTGGCTCGTGCGAGGGCTCTGGCTGCTCTTCTGGATCGGCAGCGCCTGGTACGTGATCCGCTGGCTGCTGCCCGCCCTGCAGGGCGAGCTGCTGTCCGCGCCATGATCGCCGACGGCCGGTCCGAACCGGGCCCCGCCGAGGACGGGCTATGCGATCACTGCGGGCTCCCCCTGCCGCGATCGTGGGGCCGCCCCGAGCCCCGCGCCGCTTCGGACGGGCCGCTGTTCTGCTGCTTCGGCTGCCGGTTCGCCGCGGCGCTTTCGGGCGGGGCCGCCGCCCCCCGGCAGACCCTGGTGAGGCTCGGGCTCGCCACCTTCTTCACCATGAACGTGATGGCCTTCACCATGGCCCTCTGGTCGTACGACGTGTACGACGCCGGCGACGGCCGATCGGTCGCCCTGTCGGCGGCGTTCGAGGACCTGTTCCGCTACCTCGTCATGTTCTTCGCCCTGCCCGTGCTCTACCTGCTCGGCCGCCCTCTTTGCGAGAACGCCCTGATCGGCCTGGGTCGGGGCGTGTTCTCGACCGACCTGCTCCTGAGCGCGGGGGTCCTCGCTTCGTACGCCTACTCCGCGGTCTCGGTCTTCCGGGGCGACGGGCCGGTGTACTTCGAGGTCGGGTGCGTGGTCCTGCTGCTGGTCACGCTCGGACGATGGATCGAGGCCACGGGCAAGCAGAAGGCGAACGACTCGCTGGACCGACTCGCCCGGCTCATGCCCGACCGCGTGCGGAGGGTCCGCGACGGACGCGACGAGGAGGTCGATCTCGCCGAGATCGCCACCGGAGACCTCCTGCACGTGCTGGCCGGCGAACGCATCCCGGCCGACGGCCGCGTGGCCCGCGGCATGGCCTTCGTGGACGAGCAGCTCCTGACCGGGGAGAGCGAGCCGAGGACGCGCCGGGCCGGCGACCCCGTCCTGGGCGGTTCGCTGAACGTGGACGGGGACCTCGAGATTGAAGTCACGGCCGCGGGGTCGCACGGGACGCTCGCGAGGCTGATCGACATGGTGCGCCGCGCCCGACTGGCCAAGGGGCCTTACGAGCGCCTGGCCGACCGTGCCTCGGCCTGGTTCGTCCCTCTGGTGGCCGTGATCGCGCTGGCCACCTTCGCCGTGCAGACGGCCCGGACGAGCTTCGACCAGGGGCTCCTCCAGGCCCTGGCCGTGGTCCTGATCGCCTGCCCCTGCGCTCTGGGACTGGCCACCCCCCTGGCCGTGTGCACGGCGCTGGGCCGCGCGGCCGGTGCCCAGGTGCTCTTCCGGAGCGGCGAGTCCCTCGAACGCCTTGCGAACGTCTCGGCGGTGCGCCTGGACAAGACCGGCACGCTGACCACCGGCGACCCCACGCTCCTCGACGTGATCTGCGAACGGGAGGGGGAGCGGAGTGAGGTCCGCTCGCGTGCCCGCGCCCTGGCAGGTTGCTCGACGCACCTCCTCTCGCGATCGATCCTCCGGTCCACCCCGCCCTCGGCGACCGATCCCCTGGTGATCTTTCGGGACGTGCGTCCGATCGCCGGACTCGGCGTGAGCGCGGTCACGGATGGTGACGGGTCGCTTACAAACACGTATCTGGGCAGTCGTCGGCTTCTTGAATCCAACGGCGTGAGCATCGGGCCGACGCTCGACGCGGCATCGCGCGCCGCCGAACGCGACGGGCGGTCGATGGCCTGGCTCGCCTGGAACGGACGGGCGAAGGCCCTTTTCCTCTTCCGCGAAGAATTGCGCCCCTCGGTGCGCGAGGCCATCGCGCAATGCCGCGCCCTGGGCCTGGACGTGGGGGTGCTCACGGGCGATCACGCCGCGAGGGGAGCCGCCCTGGCGCGCGACCTGGGCATCGAGGTCCAGGCCGAGCTCCTGCCCGTGGACAAGGTGGCCGCCCTGCGGGACGCGCGATCGCGGTTCGGCCCGGTGGTCATGGTGGGCGACGGAGTGAACGACGCCCCGGCGCTCGCGGCCGGCGACCTGGGCGTGGCCATGGGATGCGGGACCGACCTCTCGCGCGACGCGGCGTCGGTCTGCCTCCTGGGCGACGACCTCACGAGGCTGCCCTGGGCCATCGACCTCTCCCGCCGCACGGTCCGCGTGATCCGAGG